>DAIRVL010000001.1:0-7421 GCA_036802845.1 Pseudomonadales bacterium
GTTTGCTGTTCTAGTAGTTGCTGATACCACGCCCCTTGCGATGTTTCCCCATAGAGCACGGCTCCGATCAACTTGTTATGTTTGAGCACCAGTTTTTTGTAGATCTTACGTTGTAGATCTTTGAAAACGAGGGTTTCGGAATGTTCGTTGCCAAGATAGTCCCCCACTGAAAAAAGTTTAATACCGGTCACTTTTAAATTCGTCGCTGTGGGCAAGGTTTTATATTCGGCAACCCCGTGTTGGCTCAGATGATTGGCGCATACTTTGGCTTGTTCAAACAGCGGAGCAACGAGTCCGAAGGTATTGCCGCGATGCTGCACACACTCGCCGACAGCATAAATGCGGGGGTCATAGGTTTGCAGGCAGTCGTTCACGACAATGCCCTTGTCGCAATACAGTCCGGCCGACTGCGCAAGATCAATGTTTGGATTAATGCCGATGGCCATCACAAACAGATCACAGGGTAATTCTGTGCCATCACTGAGGCGGACTTTTTTAATGTGTTGCTGCGCATTGCCAAGCAAGGCCTCAGGTTTGCTGGGCATGGCGAAGTGGATACCGCGTTGCAGGAGTTCTTCTTTTAGCAGAGCACTGGCCACAGCGTCGAGTTGCCGATTCAATATTGCATCGTGGTGATGCAGAACTGTCACGTGCATTCCCTGTTGGGCAAGGCCATTGGCCGCTTCCAGACCAAGCAGCCCTCCACCGAGCACGACGGCGTGCCGATGGGAGGCGCTGTAACGAAGCATCTGCTCGACATCAAAAATATCCCGGAAAGCAATCACGCCTTTGAGGGTGTGACCGGGAATTGGAAGAATATTGGGCCGTGATCCCGTGGCGATAATCAGCCTGTCGTAGAACGTTGTGGTGCCGTCTTTGGCTTTGACATAACGTTTGGCGCGGTTGATTTCCACCACGCTTTTTTCCGGGCCCGCGTGCAAGGTGATGCCTTGTTGCTGATACCAGGCGCGATCGTTAATTACGATATCGTCAAAGTCCTTTTCACCGCACAAAACTGATGAAAGCATAATGCGGTTATAGTTGCCAAAAGGCTCGGCACCATAGACGGTGATATCGTATTCGCGGGTGCTGATTAAAAGCTCTTCAACGGTGCGAATACCGGCGATACCATTGCCAATCACCACTAAACGGGAGCGCATAGTCAATTCCTAACTAACGGCCAATACATGAAAAACTTGCTCAGATCGGTGGATAAGAATGACACAAAAGCAGACAAACCGCCTATAAAAACTCGCTTGCTGATTGTTTGCGGGTGAGTCGTATTTGTTAACAGGTATTTTAACGGAAGCGCACGAAGGCCCGTTGCGCTTTTTACTGTCGCTCAAGGTCTGAGCCAGCATAGCGCACACGTATGTTTGCCTGCCAGAACAGTCATCCGCGTGTTACTGAGGGAAAAGAAGTTCCGCCACACCATAAAGTGCGGCTAAATCGAGCAGGGCAGGCGGGGTGTGAATAAAGGTGATGGTGCGTTGTTCGGCGACTGCACGGCGCTTCAAGGCAAGCAAAAAGGCCACGGAGGTGGAATCCAAGGAGCCAAGCTGTGCGCAGTCTATTTCGCCGGATGCAGGTAACGCTAAAGCGCGAGAACGTTCAAGTGCGTGCCTGGCTGTATCAAATACCAGACTCCCACTACAAACCCAACGTTCACCGTCACCTGTGACAGAGAATGCATGTGCTGAATCGTGTAATGTTTTTTTTGGTATCACTTCACTGTTTTCCCTTTATTCTTTTCCATCAGTGCGGTGATCAGGCCTTCAATACCACCGCTTTGAATTTGCGCATTAAATTCTTCACGGTAATTGGTTACCAGACTGACGCCGCCCACGATAACATCATAGGCTTTCCAGCCTTGGGGTGTTTTTTCCATACTGTAATCGATTTGAATTGGGGTACGTCCTGGTTTCATAACCAGCGTCTTTACAATTACTTCAGTTGCATTGGGTTTGGCACGTAAGGGTTTATATTGCAGAACCTCATCGCGGTATTGGGTTAAAGCGCCGGAGTAGGTATGCACCAAGAGTGTTCGAAATTCAATCTCGATTCGCTGTTTTTGATCAGGATTTGCGCTGCGCCAGTTTTTGCCCATGGCAAGTGCTGACATACGCGTGAAATCGAAATTGGGCAGGAGTTTGTTTTCGACTACTTGATGTACCCGCGCCCTATCGCCGGCCTGCACCAGCGGATCGGATTTGATGACTTCGATGACTTCCTGGGAAAGACGCTTCACTAAAGCATCGGGCGCTTCCTCCACGGCCTGAGCCTGATTACACAGGATCAGCGCAAGTGCAATTATGCTGTGGATTAAACGATTGAATACTACACGGGTAAATGGTCGAGCGGTGGATTCGGACATTTATTACTCCTCGGTATCAGGTGGTTGGCCGTCATAAGTCAAATAGTAACGTCGCTGTAAATAGGCGTTGCGAATAAATCGGTAACGGTCAAGAGACGCTGTGTCTGCAAAACCAAGCGCGTCTTCTGCCTGAGCACGTTGATCTATGACGCTTAGGGCAAAAACGCTGTTTCGAAACGCGGGGTTATGAATTTCTTCAATGGGCTCGACATACGCGCGCACGATTGAGCCCGTGCCGTCTCGGAATGTGGTGGGGCCGAGCAGAGGGAGAAACAAGTAGGGGCCTTGTCCCAGTCCCCAGTAGCCCAAGGTCTGGCCAAAATCCTCTTCGCCACGCTCAAGGCCCACTCTTGACGCGACATCAAAAAGTCCTAAGGTGCCCAGCGTGGTGTTGATAGCGACACGACCAAAATCGTGGCTGGATTTATAGAATTTGGCTTGTAGCAGGTCATTCACACCAGAAAAAAAGTCACTGATATTGTTAAAAAAGTTGCTAACACTCATGCGTACAAGCACAGGCGTGGCTGTGTTGTAGGTTTTAATGACGGGTTTTACAAGGTATTCGTCAAGTTTTTCGTTTACAGCGTAGAATTTGCGGTTCATCGGCTCCAGCGGATCGGCCGATTTCTTAGGCACAAAAGCGGGGGATATCTTGTTATAAGTTTTGATTACTGGTTTGATAATATAGTTGCCCAGCGTTTCATTGGCAGACTGAAGCCTGTTGCCCGCAGGTTTTGCTGGCGTGGCCGACGCTTGCGCGGCTGACCCGGCCGGAAAAAATGCGACTGCTGACAAAATAATAACAAGCGTCAAGCCTTTGGCAGCGATCGTCATACCTGCGTTTTTTACCATGTGTTTATTCGTTTGACTTCGTTGAGGAATCATTTCCGGTGTCTGACGAGGCTTTATCGAACATGAATTGACTGATGAGTTTTTCTATTACAATGGCCGACTGTGTTTTGCCGATCTGGCCGCCATCAGTGATTACCTTTGTATCCCCGCCGACATCCAGCCCGATATACACCTCGCCGAGCAGGCCCGATGTTAGAATGGAGGCAATTGTATCGGTAGAAAATTTATAGTTGTCGTCAATTTGAATCTCAACCACCGCTTGATAGGTATCTGGATCAAGACGGATCGCTTCAACGCGCCCCACGGTAACACCCGCGGCTTTGACCGGACTGCGAAGTTTTAGACCGCCTATGTTGTCGAAACTGGCTTCAACGCGGTAACCCGATGATTTGTCCAGTGATACCAGGTTCCCCACTTTTAAAGCGAGGAATACCACGGCACAAATACCGGCTGTTACAAATAAACCAACCAATAAGTCGATAGTCGAACGGTTCATACGCTGAGACCTCTGAACATTAACACGGTAAGGATGAAATCAAGAGCAAGGATAGCCAGAGAACTTTCTACCACTGTTCGGGTGGTCGCGCTCGACACGCCTTCAGCGGTAGGTTTGGCATCGTAACCTTCGAACACGGCAATTAAGCTGACAGCAACACCGAAGACCACACTTTTGATAATACCGTTGGTTATATCGGGCCAGAATTCAACGCCTGCACGCATGTTACTCCAAAAGACACCGGTATCGACGCCAATCAATTTAACGGCGACCAGATAGGCTCCAAGAATGCCAAACGCTGAAAACAAGGCGGAGAGCACCGGCATGGCGATGACCCCTCCCCAGAATCGTGGTGCGACCACCCGTGCCAGAGGATCAACCGCCATCATTTCCATAGCCGATAATTGTTCGGTGGTTTTCATGAGACCAATTTCGGCAGTAATGGCACTGCCAGCGCGACTGGCAAATAACAGACCGGATACCACGGGTCCCAATTCTTTGGACAGTGACAGCGCGACCAGAATACCAATAGAGTCATCGGCACCATACATGACCAAAACATCGTAACCTTGCAAAGCAAGCACCATGCCCACAAAGAGTCCCGACACCACAATAATGGTCAGCGATAACACCCCTGTGAAATAAATTTCACGCATGGTCAGCGGCAAACGTAAAAATGCGGCCGGTGTGTTAAGAATCACGGCAGCGAAAAAACGCGCCAGGTAGCCTAGTCGACTGATGCCCGCCAAACTGGTGTTGCCGACTGTGCGCAGGAAGCGACTCATGTTTTCCAGGGTTTTATGTATCATGTTTGCAACAGATCTGTTGCCAGATCCCTCGCCGGGTAATGAAAGGGGACTGGACCATCGGGCTGACCGTCGACGAACTGACGGACAAAGGCATCACCAGACTTTCGTATTTCATCGGGGGTTCCCTGAGCGGCAATGACACCCTCAGAGATGAAATAGGCATAATCTACAATATGAAGCGATTCGTAAATATCGTGGGTAACAACGACAGAGGTAATACCCAAGGCATCGTTTAACTTGCGAATTAACTGTCCGACAACGCCGAGAGAGATTGGATCCAGGCCGGCAAAGGGTTCGTCGTACATCATCAGCATCGGATCCAGCGCAATGGTTCGGGCCAGTGCGACACGACGCGCCATACCACCGGATAATTCCGACGGCATCAAGTTTGCGGCGCCTCGCAGGCCCACTGCGTTGAGTTTTAGCAACACCAGATCACGGATCAGTTCTTCGGGTAGATCGGTGTGTTCGCGCATGGCGAAGGCAATGTTCTCGTACACGCTCATGTCGGTGAACAGCGCGCCAAACTGAAATAACATACCCAGCTTGCGGCGCATTTTGAACAAGGCATCGTTGTTGAGATCGGGAACCGATTGCCCTGCTACGATGACACGACCCTGTTGTGGTTTGAGTTGGCCGCCTATCAGTCGCAGAATGGTCGTTTTGCCACAACCTGATCCGCCCATGATTGCCACGAGTTTCCCCTTGGGAATGGTCATGGAAATGCCCGATAAAATCTTTCGCTGGTCATAACCGAAGGTGACGTCGGTCAATTCCACGGCGATTTCAGGCGCTTTATCATGCGCGGCAGGCGCATTAACCAAAAGCTCGCTGGGCAGAAGTAGGCTCCTTAACGTGCCATAAAGGCGCTGTTCTAGTAATTAGCGTAAGAAATCAAGGGGTGGATATTAGCTTACAGGGCTCTCCTTTACAATCCAGAGGCACGCAGTTCCTCTTCAAGTGCTGTACTCAATACCTTGTGTGGCCTAACAAAAAACAACGTGCCCCAGCGCTACCTGATAAACTGCGCCTCTTTCTATATTAAACGGGTCACACCATGTCTACCTCATTCACCCAGCTTTCGCTCGCGCCTGCCATGATTTCCAACTTGTTTGATCTTGGTTACGAGACCATGACGCCTATTCAAGCCGAGAGTCTGCCGCATGTGCTGGCAAAAAAAGATGTCATTGCGCAGGCAAAAACCGGCAGTGGTAAAACGGCCGCTTTTGGTATTGGCATTTTGACGCAATTAAATCCACGTCATTTCGGCACACAAGCGCTGGTATTGTGTCCAACACGCGAACTGGCCGATCAGGTGGCAAAGGAATTACGTCGTTTAGCGCGCGCACAAAACAATATTAAAATTCTGACCTTATGTGGCGGCGTGGACATGGGGCCGCAGCTGTCATCGCTGGAGCATGGGGCACACATTGTTGTAGGCACGCCGGGACGCATTTTAAAACATCTGGGCAAACGAAAACTGGATTTGTCGACGCTTGAAGTTTTGGTATTGGACGAAGCCGATCGTATGCTGGACATGGGCTTTCATGACAGCATGGTGGAAATTATTCAATATACGCCTGATACCCGCCAAACCCTGTTGTTTTCTGCCACATATTCAAAAGATATTCGCACCTTAAGCAAGCAGTTTCAAAAAGAACCCGTTGAAGTCACCGTTGAATCGGTGCATTCCGCCGTGCATATTGAGCAGCATTTTTACGAAATTGCTAACAAAGACCGTGTGCAGGCCCTTAAACAATTGTTACTGCATTTTCAACCGTCTTCCTGTGTGCTTTTTTGCAACACAAAACAGCGTTGTGACGAAGTGAAAAACGAATTGGCAGCGGACGGTTTTAATGTGCTGGCGCTGCACGGTGATTTGGAACAACGTGACCGTGAGCAAGTATTGGTGCAGTTTGCCAACGGCAGCTGCCCGCTCCTGGTCGCCACCGATGTTGCTGCGCGTGGTCTGGATATTAAAGATTTGGGTGCCGTGATTAACGTAGAACTGGCCTTTGATCCTGAAGTGCATATTCATCGTATTGGCCGAACAGGCCGCGCTGGTCAAAGTGGTTTGGCGCTGAGTTTATGCGCCCCGGCTGAAGCACCCCGTGCGAATGCTATTCAAGAATTACAACAACAGACCTTGAAATGGGAAGATCTGCCCGAACACCGTCGCTTAAATTCACCCGAGCAGCCGCGCATGGCGACCATTGCTATCTTGGGTGGAAAAAAAGACAAATTACGCCCGGGGGATATTTTGGGCGCCTTGACCAAAGAAGCCGGTTTGTCGGGCGATGATATTGGCAAAATCGATATTTTTGATAACCAGGCCTATGTGGCCGTGGATAGAAAAATCCTGAGCCTGGCCTTGAAGAAACTGGAGCACGTTAAAATCAAGGGCAAACAATTTAAAGTCCGTTCATTGGGTCGCTAATGTCCACTGCGTCAAACTGGTTCGTTTACATGCTGCGTTGTGCAGACGGCAGCCTCTATACGGGTGTCACCACCGATATAACCCGACGCATAGAACAGCACAATTCGACCCGGCAGGGTGCTAAATACACCCGTCACCGCCGGCCGGTTTCTTTGGTCTATTGCGAAGAGTTTCTTGGACGGGCGGCGGCGCAAAAACGTGAATGCGAAATTAAAAAACTCGACAAGCGCAGCAAAGAAGCAATGATCGAAGGTTATAGTAAACACACGCATTCAGCTGTTCAGTAAGTCGTGCGTTACGTGGCTCAAACAGAAACAGTTGTCGTTCTTCATTTCTGGCATCATTTCTAAAATCGAGCGAAAAACAGCTAATAATTTGCCCAAGGTCGACTGCCTGTACGGGGCGACACGACACGCTGTTATGACTATTGCTGCATTCAGCGGATTTAATTCA
>DAIRVL010000001.1:7521-15633 GCA_036802845.1 Pseudomonadales bacterium
CGGGGCGACACGACACGCTGTTATGACTATTGCTGCATTCAGCGGATTTAATTCATGCCTAAACATTGAGCAGTAGGGTGAGTGTCCATTACTCATCGGAATCGGCATCGTTCGCCAGCTCACGTTCCCGACGGCGGAATTCTTCTATCAATGCGGCTTCGATTTCATCTAACACGCCAGTGACGTCAACGGGTTCAAGCGCCTCTTCAAACTGGCCGGTGAGTTCAGTGTCTGGTGTGAGATTACCTTCGGAATAGAGTTTCCAGATTTCTTTTCCATACTGCGTTTGCAGCAGTTCGGGCGCGTATTGGCCAAAATAGAAGGCCAGATTTTCTACATCACGATTGAGCATGCGTTCGGCGTTGTTGTTGCTGGCGGCATCTACGGCTTGGGGTAAATCTATAATCACCGGGCCGTCGGCGCTGACCAGAATATTAAATTCAGACAAATCACCGTGCACGATACCCGCGCAGAGCATCAGCACCACCTGTTCAATCAGAAAGCGGTGAAATTCACGTGCCTGGTCGGGTTCGAGTTCGACATCGTTTAAACGGGGTGCGGCATTGCCGTCTTTGTCTGTCACCAGTTCCATTATCAGCACACCATCGTAAAATCCGAAGGCGCGTGGCACACGTACGCCGGCGGTTCCCAGTCGATAGAGCGATTCAACCTCGGCGTTTTGCCAGGCGGATTCCTGTTCTTTACGACCGTAGCGTGAGCCTTTTTCCATGGCGCGGGCGCGGCGACTGTTTTTTACCTTGCGCCCTTCCTTGTATTCAGCGGCCTGGCGAAAACTGCGGTTGTTGGCTTCTTTATAGACTTTTGCACAGCGGATGTCAGTGCCACAGCGCACCAGATAAACGGCGGCTTCTTTGCCACTTTGGAGTTGACGAATCACGTCATCAACCACGCCATCCTGAACTAAAGGTTCGATATTTTTGGGAATTTTCATTGTTACTACTGAGTTTCCTGCCTGTTAGTCTTGTTGGACGTCCTGCTTTTTTACCTAGACACCTTCAGTGAGAGATGCAAGTCATGCGGTTCATTATACCCGAGATAGCCGAAGCTGCTTGCTTCAGGTTTTAGCATACAGGTTCATCTTGTTTCATTCACGAAGTGTTTGTCGGAATCCACTGCATTTATGCCGCGTTGAGGCGGCAGATCGTGGCAGGAGGACGCTTGAATTTTATAGGCAGGATAGTTTTATTGAAGCGTCGGATGTGGGCGGTCCGACGCCGTTTTTACCTTTAGGCTGAGCGACTGGGCCGGCGTTGAAAGGTCCGTTGGTCGGGTTTTGCGGCAGTCGTTCCATTCGCCTGTTGGGGTTTTACATGGTGGTTTCTTTGGGCGGTGTTGCCGGTTTTTGTCTGCGTGTTTTGTTTGGCAGGATCAGTCCTGAACGGACGTTTGTGTTGCGTATCCGGTTTCTGGGTATTGTTTTTGTTATCTGCACGTTGTTCAGGTTTGGTTGTTGGTCTGCTGTTGTTTTTGGGGCGACTGGGCCGTTGATCCAGTCGTGACTCGGGCAGACTATGTGCGGGTTCAAAGCCATCAATAATTTTGCGCGGCAGCAGGTGTTTGATCAAACGTTCAATATCGCTCAACTCTTGAAATTCATCGGCGCTGACCAAGGAAATGGCTTGGCCGCTCGCGCCGGCACGTCCGGTGCGACCAATTCGGTGGACGTAAGATTCGGACACGTTGGGTAAATCAATGTTAACGACTTGGGGTAGCTGGTCGATATCCAGACCGCGTGCGGCAATATCGGTGGCGACCAAAACTCGCATTAGACCGCTTTTGAACTCTGCCAGGGCTTTGGTTCTGGCGCCCTGACTTTTATTGCCATGAATAGCGGCAGCGCTGATACCTTTGGATTCCAGATACTGGGTTAATTTATTGGCGCCGTGTTTGGTACGGGTAAAGACCAACACTTGTTGCCAGTTGTTTTGGGTAATCAGATGCGCCAACAGGGCCGGTTTTTTACTTTTATCGACCGGGCAAATCCATTGCTCAACCGTTGGGGCGGTGGCATTGCGTGGGCTGACTGAAATTTCTTCCGGGTTATTCACCAGTCCCTTGGCCAGATTGCGGATCTCCTCTGAAAAAGTGGCCGAGAACAGCAGGTTTTGGCGTTTTGTCGGTAAAATACGGAGTATTTTTCGAATGTCATTAATAAAGCCCATGTCCAGCATGCGATCGGCTTCATCAAGCACCAGAATTTCAAGTTGCGAAAACTTGACGGCATTTTGATTGTATAAATCGAGCAAACGTCCTGGTGTAGCGACCAGTACATCCACACCGCTTCGCAGTTTAAGCATCTGCGGATTGATTTTTACCCCGCCAAACACAACGGCAGAGCGTAGCGGTAAATATTTACCATAGGTGGCGACACTTTCGCCAACCTGCGCCGCAAGTTCGCGTGTTGGGGTCAATATCAGCACACGCGCCTGATTACGTTGGGCAGAACGTCCTTTGGACAGTAATTCCAGAATGGGCAGGGTGAAACCTGCTGTTTTGCCGGTGCCTGTTTGGGCGGCGGCCATGACATCTTTGCCTGCCAGTATGGCGGGGATTGCTTGTTGTTGAATCGGTGTGGGGGTGTCGTAACCTGATTCGGCAACGGCTTTTAGAAGGGGTTCGGATAAACCCAGGGTGGAAAAATGCATAGAGTGGTCTCGTTAAATGAGGAAGTGGAGCGCGGGGCGGGCACTGTCAGTGCTGCCAAGAGCTTGCAGTAAGCACTGAGATAAGCACCATGAAAATCCGTAACAGAACTCACAAGACTTGCTTGTGAATGAGTGTGTATAAACACAAGGTGGCTTACTGACGTTGTAGTATAGTAACACAGATATGGACCAAAGTGGTCGGGCAATGAAAGGCTAGAGGGTATGCCCTTTTAGTTGCGCGATTTTAACCAGGTTCTTTATATCGTGTTGCCACGTCTGTGGGTGACTTCCCTGTGTATTAAGAGCGCTTGCTGTGTTTGAAATCTCCGCCACCCTAGCCCTTCCCGATGATGAAATTCACTTGAGTGCGATTCGCGCGCAAGGTGCCGGGGGGCAGAATGTCAATAAAGTGTCCTCGGCCATTCATTTGCGTTTTGATATTGCTTCTTCTTCGTTGCCTGATAGCTGTAAACAACGTTTGCTGAGTTTGCGTGATCAGCGAATTAACAGCGAGGGGGTGATTGTCATTAAAGCCCAGCAATACCGCACTCAAGAAAAAAATCGTGAGGATGCGCTTAAACGTTTGCGGGACATTATTCGTCTTGCTTTGGTGGTGCAAAAAGCCAGAAGACCTACCCGGCCCAGCAAAAGCGCACAGCAGAAACGTTTGGATCATAAAACCCTGCATGGCAAGACCAAGGCGATGCGTGGTCGGGTCAGCGATTAAGCAAAACCCTGGTTCGGGAATGATGTGTCTGGCTTCAGCGGATAGTGTTAACAGGCCATAGGCTTGATCAGTGCGGATGAAGTAAAATCAGCCCGGAAAAAAATCCAATAAACCAATCAAATAGCGCACAAGTGAATTTTTTATCGTATAGGTACTTGAACAGGGTCATTGTTTTATTGCGGGCCTGCCTGGTTTTGTCGCTTGGAGCTCTGATTTTCCTATGAGCTAAGCTTAATATCAAAATAGGGACCAAGGATGATGGTCAGGCTGTTCAATGTTGGCTGCTGACCAAGACGTCTTATAAATTCATTGATAAGCAAACAGTTAAAATAATTATATTCATATACAGGATTAAAAACGACGTGACGGTGTATCAACTTTTAACAAAACTGGGTGAAGCAGGAATTAAGTTATGGGTCGAGGCCGGAGAACTGCGCTTTCGTGCGCCCAAAGGGGCTTTAAGCCCTGAGTTACGAGAAGAGATTAGGGTTCAAAAAGCGGCCTTGATCAGCTTTCTGCAACAGAGTCGTAGTGGTGAGGTGGTTAAAAAACGCAGAATCCAGCCGGTCTCACGCACATCGTCGTTGCCTTTGTCGTTTGGTCAGGAACGTTTGTGGTTCCTCAGTCAGCTGGAGCCTGACAGCAGTGCGTATTACATTCCGATTTTGCTGGATCTCGAGGGTGCGCTGGATCAGCACAAACTCAAAGCGGCACTGAATGCGCTGATTGACCGTCACGAAATCTTGCGTAGCTGTATCCGTGCTGCCGAAGGCCATGTGCAGGTATCCGGGGCGGGCGCGGCAGAGCAGCATATTCTATCGTCGCTGCCTTCGCCCTGGTTATATGAAGATCTTACGGGTTTTTCCGAATCGTCCCGGCAGCAGCGTTTGCAGCAAATCATCGAGCAGACACGCAGCCTCCCCTTTGATTTAAGCCAGGGGCCCTTGTTGCGCATGGCGCTGATCAAACTCGGGGATCAGCGCCACCAATTGATGTTTAATCTTCACCATATTATTGCCGATGGCTGGTCCATGGGTGTTCTGGTCAAAGAACTGCTGAGCTTGTATATGGCGCAGTTTCGCTCTGATATGGCGCTTGATCAGGTCTTGCCACCGCTGGCCATTCAGTACGGTGATTATGCCCATTGGCAACGTCAGTGGTTGCAGGGCAACGAGCCTGCCCAGCAACTGACGTATTGGCAGCAGCAGTTGCTTGATGCGCCAGTGCTGGAATTGCCGCTGGATAAAGCCCGTCCGGCAGCCTTGCGTCCACGAGGCAATGCGCATTTCTTTCAATGGCCACTGGAATTACTGGAGCAGGCGCGGGTTTTCAGTCAGCAACAAGGCGTCACGCTATTTGTGACGCTCCTGGCCGTGTTTGAAGTCTTGCTCAGTCGTTACAGTGCGCAGGATGATTTTGTCATTGGCACACCGGTGGCTAATCGCACCATGCCGGAACAAGAACCCTTGATCGGTTTCTTCGTGAATACACTGGCCTTGCGCGCCCGACTGGATCATACCCAGTCGTTTGAAGCCTGGGTGAAACAGGTGCAGCAAACAACCCTGGAAGCCTACGCGAATCAGGATCTTCCTTTTGAGCATGTTGTTGAGGCGCTGCATCTGCCGCGAGAGATGAGTTACACGCCGGTGTTTCAGGTGATGTTCAGTGTGCAAAGTGAAAGTGATATTCATATTAACTTGCCCATGCTCACTATTTCGGCGTTGCCTCTGACACGGCGAACCAGCAAGTTTGATCTTAATCTGACCTTTTCTGAAACGCCGCAGGGTTTGTGCGGTGAGCTTGAATACAATACCGATCTGTTTTTTGAATCGACCGTTACACGCATGGAAACGCAGTTACGGCAGTTACTGACGCAGGTGCTGACACGTCCTTCTGACGCCTTAAACCGGGTGCCCATGATGTCGGCTGACGAGTGTCAGAAAGTGCTCTGTGAATGGAATCCTGCCCCGTCGGTAGTTTCCTCAAAGGAGGCCGGAAATTATGGTATTGCGGCCATGTTTGAAGCACAAGTGGCGCAACAGCCTGATGCCCCGGCCTTGTTGCAAGGTGGGTGGCGGCTGAGTTATGCCGAGCTGAATCGACAGGCCAATCAATGTGCACAGGCCATGGTCAAAGCCGGGGTGAAGCCTGATCAGGTGGTGGTGCTCTGTGGCCAGCGTTCAGCGGCTCGGCTGATTGCGCTTCTGGCCATTGTCAAAGCCGGCGCGGTGTACCTGCCGCTGGAAACTGATCTGCCCGCTGAGCGTCTGAACAAAATGATTACACAGGGCCAGGCGCAATGGGCGCTGGTGGAGGCTGATCAGGGGGAGGTTTTTCAACAGCTGCCACTGACCTTGCTGCCGTACCCTGATTCAGGCTCGTTATGTGTTGACGAAGCCTGTGCTAATTTGAATTTGCCGGCAGGGCCTGAACAACGAAGCTATATCATGTTTACCTCGGGCTCGACCGGTGAGCCCAAGGGCATTGTTATCCCCCAACGCGGCATTATTCGACTGGTAAAAGACAACGGTTTTTTGCCGCTGGGTCCGGATACGCACTTGCTGCACTATGCGCCCTTGTCCTTTGATGCCAGTACTTTTGAAATCTGGGGCGCCTTGCTTAATGGAGGATGTTTAGCGATTGCCTCGCCAGGCCTGCTGGAACTGGAGCAACTGGCCGCAGAAATCGAACAGAACGGCGTGAATACCTTATGGTTAACGGCGGCTTTGTTCCATGCCATGGCCGAACACTGTCCGCAAGCTTTTGCGCCGTTAACAACACTCTTGGCCGGCGGTGACCAGCTTAATCCGCATCTGGTCAAGCGGGTTTTGTACCGTTATCCCCATTTGACCCTGATTAATGGGTATGGCCCTACTGAAAACACCACCTTCACCTGTTGTCAGGTCTTGACCCATGCCGATCAGGTCGGCCGCAGTGTTGCCATTGGCAAACCTATTGCCCGGACACAGGTCTATGTGCTTAATGAAACCTTGCAGCCGCAAGCGATGGGGGTGCCGGGTGAGTTGTGCACGGCGGGAGAGGGTGTGGCCTTGGGTTATTTGCCGCTTAATGAGACTGTTAAAGTCGGCAGCGACAATGCCGGCAATAAAACAGACAAAACGGCAAAATTTATAGCCAATCCTTTTGCCAATCTGCCAGGTCATGGGCCGGTGCTGTATCGCACCGGTGACAAGGCACGTTATCTGGCCGACGGTTCGCTGGAATTTCTGGGTCGACTGGATCAACAGGTCAAGCTTCGGGGTTATCGTATCGAGTTGGGTGAAATCGAAACGACGCTGACCCGTCTTCCGTGGATTCAGAATAACGTGGTGACGGTGCAAGCGCATGCTGGTCAGAAATATCTGGTGGCCTATATCGAAGTTGACGGTGCTGCCAGTCTGGCCGAAGGTGAATACGATGCCTTAATCCAGCGTACGCGCAAACAGTTGGCCCAGCAGTTGCCCGATTACATGCAACCAAGCGCCTATAAAATTCTGGCAACACTGCCGATGACGCGTAATGGTAAAGTCGATCGTGCCGCACTGCCGTCAGTGACCTTTAGCTCATCTAAAACCAGCGATAATGTGCCGCGCACGTCGCTTGAAGCTGAGCTACTCAGCATCTGGCAAGCCGTGCTGAAAGTGGATGACATGGGCATTCACGATAACTTTTTTGAACTGGGCGGGCACTCCTTGCTTGCAACCCAGGTGACCTCGCGCATACGCAAGAAATTGCGTTACGAATTGCCGGTGCGACAGTTGTTTGCCACCCCCACCATTGCTGAATGCGCGCGTTGGCTGGAAGATCATGGGCAACAAGGTTCGTCTTTGATTCAGGCTGAAATTCAACCGCGAAAAGCCGGCACACCCTTGCCGTTAACCTATGCGCAACGACGTTTGTGGCTGCTTGAACAACTCAGTCCGGGGTCGAGTGCGTATATTATTCCTTCGGCTTTGCGTATTCATGGCGTGCTGGATATTGCCTGTGTTAATCAAGTGGTCAACACTCTGATCGCACGTCATGAAAGCTTGCGTACAGCCATTGTGCGTGAAGAGACCGGCGAAGACGTGCTGCTGCGACAGCAGGTGCTGCCAAGCTGCGTCTTGAATGTGGCTTATGAAGCCTATAACGGGCCGCTAACACCAGAAGCCTTGCAAGCATTAATTGATGCTGAAGCGTGTCGTCCCTTTGATTTGACGCAGGCGCCTTTATTCCGGCTGCGCTTACTGGCACTTGATAGCAAAACAAGGACCACAGAACAAAGCCAGGACAGTCTGCTACTGCTCACCATGCACCATATTATTTCCGATGGCTGGTCCATGACGGTTTTTATCAAGGAATTTACCGAACTGTATGAGGCCTTCCGTGCCGGTCACGCCAACCCATTGGCACCGTTAACTTTGCAATACGGTGATTATGCGCTCTGGCAACAGCGCTGGCTGGATGAAAAACACTTGCAAACGGCGCTGGATTTCTGGGTAGCACAGATTGGTGGCAATGATCCGGTGCTGCACTTGCCAACAGACTTGCCGCGACCGATGAACCCGTCTTCCCCCGGCGCGCTGCTTACCCGCACTTTACCGCTTGATCTGAGTCAGGCATTGGTGGCCTTGAGTGAGCGCGAAGGCGTGAGTCTGTTTATGCTGGCCCTGAGTAGCTGGCAACTGTTGTTGTCCCGTTACAGTGGTCAGCAGCGTTTTAATGTGGGCTCGCCCGTGG
>DAIRVL010000001.1:15643-41248 GCA_036802845.1 Pseudomonadales bacterium
GAAACCGAAGCGCTGATCGGGTTTTTTATTAATACCGTGGTATTTTCGGCGCAGGTTGAGCCTGCACTGAGTTTTCGCGAATTTCTTTACCGTTTGCGTGAACAGAGTCTTGCTGCTTACGAGCACCAAGCTTTGCCTTTTGAAATGCTGGTTGACCGTTTGCAGCCTGAGCGCAGTCTCAGCCATTCGCCACTGTTTCAGGTTTTTCTTAATGTATTGAATCTGCCTTCAGCCAGTCGAGATTTACCCGATTTGCGTATCGAAGATTTAACCGGTGAGCAACAAAATTACAGCGCCAAATTTGATCTGACACTGTATGTACAGCCGCAGGATGAAGGCATTAAATTATCCATGCTCTACCGCAGTGACTGTTTCACTGAACAAAGCATAGTGAAACACCTGGCGCAGCTGGAAACGTTATTGGAACAGGTGGTGGCTGACCTTGATCGTCCGCTGTCGGCGTTCCACTTGTTGCAGGCTGATGATAAATCTGTATTACCTGATCCGCTGTGTCCCCTCGCTGAAAAAGAATTTATTCTGCCGCAACAGCAGATTGCAGCTCAAGCCAGGCGACAGGGTGATAAAAGCGCCATCGTTGATCTTGATGGTCACTGGTCTTACCGTGAGCTGGAACAATGGAGTAATCAGCTGGCCTTTGCTTTGCAAGCAGCCGGTGTGGCTGCTGAAGATCCGGTGGTGATTTATGGCCATCGTAGCGGGGCCTTGGTCTGTGCTTTATTAGGCATTATCAAAGCCGGTGCTGCCTTTGTCGTGCTCGACCCGGCCTATCCCGAAGCGCGTTTGCTGGCGGCGATCACACAAGTAAAACCGCAGACGGCCTTGATACTCGAACGTGGTGAAAGCCTGCCGCTGCAACTGGCGGCTGTTTTGCAGGGTCAGGCGGCTTATGGTGGTGAAGGCGAATCACGCGCGATAATTCGGCACAGCTTTAAACTGCCGGCTTTGTTGGGCTGGCGCTCGCAACATGCTTTTGTTGATTTGCCCACACTGGAACCCGTGACAAAAACCGGGCAACTCGATCAATTAAGTTATCTGATGCTTACCTCGGGCACCACCGGCCAGGCCAAGGTGATTCGTGGTTCCCTGCGTCCTCTGGCCGCCTTGCTCGATTGGTATCCGCGCAGTTTTGACGTTAACGAGCAGGATAGATTTACCCTGTTTTCAGGTCTGGCGCATGATCCTCTGCTGCGCGATATATTAGTGCCCCTGAGTCTGGGTGCCTGTATTTATATTCCTGATCCTGATCTGTTAAGAAAACCCGGGCCTTTGCGCCAGTGGATGATAGACAATGCTGTAAGCGTTTCACACATGACACCGGCGCTGGCGCAGCTAATCAGTCTTGATAGCGAAAAATCACCGCCTTGTTCCAGTCTGCGCAGGTTGATTTTCAGCGGCGACAAATTGCTGAGCCACAAACTTGAGGCCATGCGGCATTTTGCACCCACGGCAACGGTGATTAATTGTTATGGCTGCACAGAAACCCCGCAAATTCATAGCTGGGAAATGATCAGTGCCGATTCTCAGGGCCTGCTTCCGGTAGGGCAGGGTACGCAATACAGCCAGTTGCTTCTGTTGACAACGCAGCAGCGACAGGCCGGTATTGGCGAAGTGGCCGAAATTTATATCCGTTCACCTTATTTAGCCTTGGGCTATACCGATGCCGATTTGAGTCGGAGCGTATTTATTGCCAATCCGCTGGATCCAAACGACAAGGCTCGCCTCTATCGCACCGGCGATTTTGGACGTTATCTGTCTAACGGTTCGGTACAGGTGCTGGGACGTCACGACCATCAGGTTAAAGTTCGCGGTTACCGTATCGAGCTTGAAGACGTTGTAGTACAGATCAAAAACATCGTGCATCTGGAACACGTGCTGGTGTGTCTGCGGCCGGGCGAACAGAATGACGAGGCGCTGGTGGCTTATCTGGTGGCTTCTGCCGTAGATTCAGCCGCCTTGCGTGAACAGTTGCGCTTGCGTTTGCCCGAGTACATGATTCCTGCCGAGTTTTTTGTGGTCACTCATATCCCCTTGAATCCGAATGGCAAGGTCGACATGCGCGCCTTGCACGCTCTGGCTGTGCGGCAAGAACGAACAATCAAAGCGCCTGAAACCAACACAGAAATTGCACTCGCTGCCTTGTGGGCAGAGGTGTTGCGCCGGCCAATAGTGGGCGTTAATGAAAACTTTTTTGAATTGGGCGGACACTCGCTGTTGGCAACCCAATTGGTCATGCGGGTTAAAAACCATTTTAAGGTCGATTTGCCTTTGAAAATGCTCTTTGAATTAAGCACGGTAGAAAGCATGGCGCAATACATTGATGCCGCATTGTGGGTAAGAGAAGAACGGAGGCCTGAGCCCTCGCAGGAAAATGAAGGGCAATGGGAGGAGTTGGAGTTATGAGTGATGACCTGCTTAAACTGCTGTCGGAACTGCGAAAAAAAAATATCCAGTTACAGCTGAATGGTGAAAATCTCAAAATCAATGCCCCGGCAGGTGCGCTGAATGACGAACTTAAAAACGCCCTGAAAGCGCAGAAAGCGGCGCTTGTTGATTTTCTGCAGCGGGCGAATGCGCAAGAGAGTGTCCAGGTTGTTACTGTTGATCGCTCGGGCGAGCTGCCGCAATCGCTGGCTCAGGAGCGTTTGTGGTTTTTGTATCAAATGCAGGCTAACGCCAGTTATAACATGGCAAAAGCGCTTGTTATTCATGGCCCTTTGCAAATTGAATTATTGCAACAGGCCTTTCAGGCGCTGGTGAATCGTCACGAAAGTTTGCGCACCCGTTTTGCGACCAATACGCAGGGTATGGCAATTCAGTGTATCGAAGAACATCTGACGCTGGATGTGCCGCTGGTGGATATGAGCAGCTTGAGTTCGGCGCAACAGGAGTCCCAAGCCAGTGCCTTGGCCTTGCAAGAAGCCGGTACGCCCTTTGATTTAACCCGGGCACCGATGATTCGGGTTAAAATATTGCGTCGATCGGCGACTGAACACATTCTGTTATTAACCCTGCATCATATAATTGCCGATGGCTGGTCTTTGGGTGTGCTGGTGCATGACATCATGCACAGCTATGCCGCGCTTAAAAATTCAAGTCATCAAGCATTGCCACCACTCACCTTACAGTATGCCGATTTTGCCGCCTGGCAGCGCCAGCTGATGCAGGCTGAAGGCGGACGACAACAAGTACGTTACTGGCAAAAAGCCCTGGAAGGCGTGCCTGATTTGCTTGATTTGCCCACCGACCATACGCGCCCAGAACAGCAATCCTTTCGTGGTGCGGCCTACCATTTCACCTTTGATGCCAATCAAAGTATTGTCTTGCGCCAGTTTGCACAGCAACATGATATTACTCTATTTATGCTATTGCTTGCGGCGTTTCAACTTTTGCTCGGTCGTTTGTCCCAGCAAGAGGATGTCAGCGTGGGCGTACCGGTTGCGGGGCGGGATCATCCACAAAGTCATGGTTTGATCGGCTTTTTTATTAATGCACTGGTCATGCGCGGTGATATGCGTGGTAATCCAACAGTAGAAGAATATCTGCAGCGGGTGCGTAAGACGACGCTGGAGGCTTTTGAACACCAGAATGTACCGATGGAAGAGGTGTTGAAAAATCTTAACCTGCGTCGTAATGCGGCGTTTAATCCCGGTGCGCAGGTGGGTTTCAGCTGGCAGGCCGGCTTGACGAATACGCTGCCGCAAGACGCTTTGCAGGCAGTGGCAGAGCTGAGCATTGATAGTTTTGAGGTGCCGCACAGTACCACTATTCAGGACTTAACCCTCTCGTTATGGGAAGGCGCGAGCGGCATTGAAGGCCGTCTTGAATATGCCACCGATTTGTTTAACGCCAGCACTATTGAACAATGGGTGGCCTATTATCGACATGTCCTGAGTGAACTGGTCGAGCATCCCACACAGAGTATTCATAATCTAGCCTTGATGTCGCGTCAGCACTTGTTGGCGCATTTGGGTCTGGAATCCTACGATGTTGAGCAGATTCTGCCGTTAACACCCATGCAGCGTGATATTTATCTCGATGCCAGTATCAATCCACGCACGGTGCAAAACAGCATGGCGTATTCGGTGGCCTTGTCGGGTCAGGCGGATATCGCATTATGCCAGAAAGCCACCGAGCAATTGGTGGCGGCAGAACCCATGCTACGCAGTGAATACCGTTCGTTGGGTCCTGTTTTAGGTGATCAGTTGGTTCAAATTGTTCGAACGCATGGCAACAGTACATTACAGGTGCTGGATTGGCGTGCGGAAAAACTCAGTGGCGAAGCGCTGGCGCAGCGTATTAAAAAACAATTGATCCATCCCTACGATATCCACACTGACCGACTATTTTGCCATTATTTAATTTTGCTAGATGACAGCCAGTATTTGCTGGCGGCGTCCACGCACCATATCAACAGCGATGGCGTGGGCATGTCGGCGCATGTGAGAAAATGGGTGGCCTATTATGAATCGCTGTTGGGAAATGACGTGCAGGTGCCGCACAGCAATTATTCGTTTGCAGCGCAGGTTGACCTGATTCGGGCAGGTACCGACCGGCAGGAGACGATTGCCTTTTGGCAGGAAAAATTTCGCACAGTCGAGCCCTTGGTATTTACTCTACCTGCACAAGGCGCGCAGCAGTACAGCACAGAACAACGTATTATCAAACAGCAAAGCATTAGCGAAACGCACTGGCAGGCTATCAGTAAATTCTGCCGCCGCCACCGTATTGTGCCGGCGCTTTATTTCAAAATGCTGTACGGTTATCTTTTGCAACACTATTGCCGTGCCACGGCCGATTTTGACATTGTTGAATTTAATGCCGGGCGCAGTTCATCTAATCTGTTTGATCTCAATATTCATTATGAACAACAGCCTTTTGTATTTACCCAGGCAAACCTGGCCGGCCTGAATTCATTTGGTCACTTGCTTGAATACGGGCGTGATTTGCAAAAAAGCAGTCGCGATTACCGCCATTTGTCTGTCAGCAAGAAACTGCGACTGACACAGCCCGGCCCGGTAATTTTTACCTATAACTATTTACACTTTGAGCGTTCAATTCAGTTTGGGGATGAGGTGCTGGATGTGACGCTCTGGCCGCCGGTGCTTGAACAAAGCGTTCAATTTGTGGTTTCACAAAATCATACCAGTGCCACGCTCAGTCTGGACTACAGCAATCATCATTTTCGTGATTATGATTTTCTGGCGCGTATGCTTTGGCTTAGCGAGCAAGTTGTACAAAATCCTGATATCAGGCTTCGCGAATTCAAATTACTGCTGCCCAATGAACAGGATTTGCTGCTGACTATGAATGCCCTGGTGCAGCGTCCTCTTCCTGATGCACCCTGTGTCCAGGTTTTGTTTGAACAACAGGTATTAAAAACACCCAATGCCTGTGCGCTGCGTTTTAAGGAAAAACAGTACAGCTATCGTGAGCTTAACCAGCAGGCCAATCAGCTGGCGCATTATTTACGCGCCAAAAAAATTGGTCGCAATCAGTTGCTTGCCATTTGTCTGCCACGTGGCATTGAAATGATGGTGGCGCTGCTGGGTGTATTAAAAGCCGGTGCGGCCTATCTTCCGCTGGACCCCGCCTATCCCGAAGAACGTTTGGCCTATATTTTAAAAGACAGCCAGTCTGCCGCCTTGATTACTTTCGCAGAAGGTGATGAAAAAATGGCGCGGGTAAAAGCAGGCATGTCAGAAAAATTAATTCTTCTTGATGCCTTGTCTGACACATTACACACACAAGCACAGCATAACCCTGAGTTGATTAACGACATAGATGATCTGATTTATGTGATTTACACCTCGGGCTCTACCGGCCAGCCCAAAGGGTCGGGTGTTAAACACCGGGGTGAGCTTAATTTATTGCAGTGGTATGTGCGCGAATGTGCCTTGCGGCACGATTCAAGTGTCATGATGTTAAGTGCTTTTGGTTTTGATTTAACGCAGAAAAATCTTCTGGCTCCGCTGGTGAGCGGTGCAACATTGGTTTTACCTGAAGGTGAGCTTTTTGATGCCCCGCTGATTCTTGAACAAGTGCAGCGGCATCAAATTACATTGATCAACTGTGCTCCCAGTGTGTTTTATCCCCTGGTGGAATTGGGTGCGTCGCAACAGTATCAGGCACTGAGTACGCTGCAACAGGTCATTTTTGGCGGTGAGTCCATTCAAATGGATAGGCTTCTGCCCTGGTTGCAAGATGAATCGTGTCAGGCTCAGATTGTTAATAACTACGGACCTACCGAATGTACTGATATTGCCGCGTTTTTCCGTGTGCGTGATCCGAATTATTTTAAAGAAAAACCGGTGCCCGTGGGGCGGGCGAATGATAACGTCGCGCTTTATCTGGTGAATGATGACAATCAGTTATTGCCCCAGGGTTTGATCGGTGAGTTGTGTATTTCGGGCGAAGGTGTGGGTACGGGTTATTTGAATCAGGAGGCGCTGAATCGTCAGTCATTCCAGACCAACCCCTATGCCGATGAAGAAATAAATGCATTGGCTTCGCATGGTGAAGGTTTGAAACGCTGGTATCGCAGCGGCGATTTAATGCGTTACCTCCCTGATGGCAATCTTGAATTTATCAGCCGTAAGGATTTTCAGGTCAAAGTGCGTGGTTTGCGTATTGAGCCCGGTGAAATTGAATGGGCGCTGCGCCAGTCTGACTGGGTGGATGCCGCCGTAGTTCTAGCGCATGAAGATAAGCTGCTGGCCTTTGCGCTCAAAACACCTTCAAAAGAGGCGACTGCATTACAGCAATGGGATTGGCGCGCACACCTGCGTAACTACCTGCCCGACACCATGTTGCCGTCACAGCTGTGTTTTCTTGATGAATGGCCGCTGACACCTAACGGCAAAATTGACCGGAAAGCACTGCCTGCTTTAATGGGTGAATCGGCGCATAATTATATTGCACCACGCAACCCGGTTGAAGCAGCGCTGGCCGATATCTGGGCGCAGGTGCTGGGTCTTGATAAAGTCGGAATTGAAGATAATTTTTTCCAGATTGGTGGTCACTCACTACTGGCCACACGCATTATTTCCCGTTGTCGACAGCGCTTTAATGTTGATTTACCCCTGCGGGAATTATTTGAATCACCTACCGTCGCCACACTGGCCCTTTTGATTGAACGCACACGTGGGCAACAGCAGGCGCCCGCCATTACACCCGCACCACCGGGCGCACCCATTCCGCTGTCCTTCGCACAACAACGTTTGTGGTTTATCGATCAGTTAAATCCGGGCAATGTGGCCTATCTCATGCCCGGTGCATTTCGCATCAAAGGCGCGCTGGACAGTGCGCGTTTAACTCGGGCCCTGAAAAACGTGGTCGAACGTCACGCTATTTTACGCACGCGTATTTGCACCGAAGAAGGCGAGGGCTGGCAGCAGGTTTATGATGCAAGGCAGTGGCAAGTGGATGTAATCGATTTAAGAGACTGCCCATCTGAGCAGGCTGTTGACGATTTGATCAGTAAAAATTCTAACACAGCACTTGATCTGGCGAAGGATGCTTTATTCAAAGTCAGCCTGATTCGCATAAGCGACACTGAAACCGTGTTACTCACCTGTATGCACCATATCATTGGCGATGGCGGGTCGTTTGCGATTTTATTAAATGAGCTGGCCTATTTTTACGACTCCGCCGCAGGACCTTTGCCCGCGTTGCCAGTGCAATATGGCGATTATGCCCTGTGGCAGCGGCAATGGATGCAAGGTGAGGTGCTGGAGCAGCATATTCATTTCTGGCGTCAGCATTTGTCGGGCGCGCCTGCCGTGCTCAACCTGCCTACCGATAGACCCCGGCCTAAAATACAAAGTTTCGAAGGCGATAATTATTTTTTCAGCCTTGAACCTTTGCTGGCTGAGAAAGTTAAAAACTTTGCCAAAGAAAATCAACTTACGCTGTTTATGGTGTTATTGGGTGCTTACACAATTCAGCTGGCACGTTACAGCGGCCAAAAAGATATTTGTGTCGGTTTGCCCATTGCCGGCAGGGCGCAGTCACCCACCGAGCAATTGATTGGCTTGTTTCTCAATGCCATTGTGGTGCGTACACGTTTTGAAGGTAATGCCACACTGGCGCAGTTTTACCAGCAACTGAAGTCTAGCGTTTTGGCCTGTTTTGAGCATCAGGAATTACCAGCCGAAATATTACTTGAACAATTAAATATTGAACGTTCATTGTCGTATCCGCCCGTGGCACAGGTGGGTTTTCAGTTGCAGAATTTTGCCGAGGTGGGCGAATTACCGGCATTTTCTGGCCTGGAACTGGAAAGTCTGCCACTGGGCCGTGTGTCATCAAAATATGACATGACCTTTATTCTCAAAGAAAACAGTGATGGATTAAGCGGGGTGGTGGAATACAGTACTTTGCTTTTCGATCAGGCGACTATAAAACGTTTTGTTGCGCATTATGTGACACTGCTCGAAACCCTTGTGACGTCGACGACGCAGCGTATTTATGATTTGCAATTGGCCACTGCGTTGCAAAGGGCCATTGAACTCAAACAGCCCGATGCCCTGCAGGTGAATGCGTTGAGCCATATGCAACGTGATCTGGTTTTGCTTAATCGCGCAAATCCAGACACATTGAATAACTGTTTTGGCGGCGCTGTTATTTTTCCTGAGGCAGTTGATGCGCAGATATTGCGTCAGGCCATGGAAACAATAGCGTGCCACTGCACGATTTTGTGCAGCCGTATTTGTCTGGCTGACAAACCCTGGCTTGATGAAGCCTATCAAGTGGTTTTTGCCACCCTGCAAGTCGACTGGGCTGCACGTAATGATGTGTCATTTGATTCGAAAGAGCAGGTGGAGTCTTACGTTAAAAATTTTGTATTCCGTCCATACGATCTTAATGGTAACTTGCTGCGTTTTCAGCTGCTGCAGAGCAAAAATTCCGCCTATTTACTGATTGCCGCCCACCATGCCTTGATGGATGGTGTGGGTGTGGCCAGTCTCGTGGCAACCTTGCTTGATGTGTATCATTCGTTGAAGGAAAACCGCGAGTGTCTTTTACCAGAGGAATATTTTCCGCTGTATCTGCAGAAAGAACGTGAAATCACCGATACCCCCGAGGCGATTCATTATTGGCGGGAGAAATTGCAAAACACCGCCGGCTTGTCGCAGTACCGCGCCACCGGCCAGCCTCAGCACGGCGACAGCGAACAGATGGAACGCAGTTTTGTGCACTTTGATGAGACGCACTGGCAGGCGATAAAACACTATTGTCGCGCACAGCGCATGACACCTGCGCTGTATTTTAAAGGTTTGTTTGGTTTGTTGATTCAGCTGTATTGCCACCCCGACGACGATTTCTGCATTTACGAACTCAGCTCTGCCTTGTTGAGCATTAAACTCAACGCAGCCGGTTGCACTGTGCAGCGGCGCCCCTTTATTTTTGAGCGCGAGAGCATGCAGGGTGAGCAGCGGCTGGAAAATTATTTTCACCGCCTGCGTGAAGAACAAAGCGCTATTCACAAGTCAGGCTTGCATACTTCCATTTTGACCCAGAAATATCTGGTGCCGGAAGGTCGTATCAGCTTTATGTATAACTACTACCATTTTACCCGTGAATTAGAAGTCGCCGGGCATGCCTATGAGACACTGCTTTATCCTAACGATGTTGAACAGGTGCACTTGGTAGTGAATTTTAAACTTGGACAATTGGGTCTGGGTCTGCATTATCCTGCCGGTAAATTTGAATCGCTGAATTTTCTGTCACGAATGGAATCAATCAGTCGCCAGATTGTGATTAATCGTGCCGAGCACATCAAAGCGCTCGATTTTGTGCTTGAACATGAACGTTCGGTTCTGCGCGACGCGTTTACAGGAGCGATAAAATCGCTGCAGCACGTGCCGCTGATTGCCCAGCACTGTGCGCAAAGCGTTAAAACCCATGCAAAACTGACGGCCGTTAAACACGGTGACCAGCAGCTCAGTTATGCTGATTTAAATCAGTCGGCCAATGCGCTTGCCAGTGTGCTCAAAAAACAGGGTGTGAGTCGTGATAGTCGCGTGGCGATTTGTCTGCCACGCTCCGCTGATTTAATGGTCGCCTTGCTGGCGCTTATTAAAACCGGAGCGGCCTATGTGCCGGTGGATATCAGTTATCCGCAAGAACGCATTCGTTATATTGTGCTGGATTCTGCCGCCACCTTGCTCATTTCAGCGTCCTGTTTGCGTGAACGTCTGCCCGAATTAAACACGCCTTGTGTGTGGCTCGATACGCTGACAGCCGAACAAACAGCGTTTGAGATTCTGCCGGCATCGTCATCACTGGATGATCTTTTTTATGTTATTTACACTTCCGGCTCTACCGGGCAACCCAAAGGCGCCACGGTTAAACAACAGGGCGTGTGCAATTTGCTCGATTGGTACATTGAGGAATTTGACCTGCATCAGTACCGGCATCACCTGATTATCAGTGCGTTTGGTTTTGACTTAACGCAGAAAAACTTATGGGCATCGATATTGACCGGCGGTACCCTGCATTTTCCGGTGGACGATCACTATCACCCGCAACATCTGGTCGAGCAAATTCGCAGCGAAGGCATTGAAGTGATCAACTGTGCGCCCAGTGCGCTTTATGGTTTGGTGGACGCCTGCGAAGGCGATTATCAAAAGCTGTCATCGCTGCGTTGGGTGATTCTTGGTGGTGAGCCCATTGTGCTCGATAAACTACGGCCCTGGTTAAGTGACCCTGCGTGTCAGGCGCAACTGGTGAATAATTACGGGCCCACCGAATGTACCGACATTGCTGCTTTTTATCGACTCGATAATATCCAACGACGTACGGTGCCCATTGGCCGCCCCAACACAAACGTTAAGCTGCATCTGGTGAATGAAGCCGGGCAAGCCGTGCCACCGGGTATTATGGGTGAGTTGTGCATCAGTGGTGCCGGCGTGGGTGCGGGTTATCTGAATAAACCGGAATTGAATGCCAAAGCATTTCAGCCGATTTTCGGCAAGCATGAGGGTGAGTCTGACCCATGGTATCGCAGCGGTGACTTGATGTGTCTTTTGCCCGACGGTGAACTTGAATTTGTCGGCCGTAAGGATTTTCAGGTCAAACTGCGCGGTTTACGTATCGAGCTGCAAGAAGTGGAATGGGCACTGCGGATGATAAACGGTGTTGAAGACTCTCTGGTGCAAGTCGAACGTGTGCTGGGTGAAACCACGCAAAGCAGCGCTGAAAATCTGGAACGTTTAATTGCCTATGTAGTGGGTGCTGACAGCCTGAACGAAATTAACTGGTTTCAGCATTTAAGTAAAACCTTGCCCGCCTACATGATTCCGGCGCAGGTAATTGTGCTGAGCCATTGGCCTCTGACGCCTAACGGCAAGGTTGACCGTGCAGCCTTGCCCAAGCCCGAAGAGATGAATGCCACGCCCTTTGTTGCGCCACGAAATGAGATCGAACAACAGCTGGCGCAAATCTGGTGTGAAGTATTAGGACGTGCCAGCGTGGGTGTTCTGGATAATTTTTTTGCCGTGGGCGGCAATTCCCTGCTGGCCGTGCGCATTGTGGCGCGTATGGAAAAACACTTTACTCATACCTTTGCCCTGTCGATGTTATTCAGCGCCCAGACCATTGCTGAACTGGCGCAACGGGTGAATCGCCAGGTTAATCCGCACAGCTGGACACCGCTTATTGAAATAAAAGCCGCGCAGCTGCAAGCAGGCGCAAACCCGCAGCCACCGCTGTTTTTTATCCATCCAGTGGGCGGTACCGTATGGTGTTATCAGCCTTTGGCAGAAGCACTGCATCGCTTGAACCCCCAACGTGCCATCTATGGATTGCAGTGTTCCGGGCTTGATACTGAACAATTAATTTTGCATCACTTCGACGCAATGGCCGCTCTTTATGCGCAAGCCATTCAGAGTGTGCAGCCACACGGCCCGTATTATCTGCTTGGCCAGTCGATGGGTGGAAACATTGCCTGGGAACTTGCCCAGCAACTGCGTGCACAGCAAGAACCGGTGGCCTTGGTGGGCCTGCTCGACAGTTTTGTGCCCCAGCGTATTCCTGAGTATTTTCGTCATCAGGATACCGTGTCCCTGCTGCACAGCCAGTTTGGACACCTGCTTAATCTCGACTGGCAGGGCATGAAACAGCAAACTCTCGAAACACAAATAAAAACCTTCTACGATGCCGCCCGAAGCCAAGGTTTGCTCAGCCAGGATCTAACGTATGAACATGTACGGCGTTTGGCGCTGGTGATGAAGGCCAATGCCGAAGCACTGCTTGCCTATCAGGCGCAGACTTATGCGGGCCGGGTGCTCCATGTGCGCGCCAGTGAAAATACCATTGGCGATGCCTCTAGCGGTTGGGCTGAGCTGGTGCTGGGTGAATTTGTGCAACATGCCTTGCCAGCCACGCACGATGGCATTTTACAAGCCCAGGCCGCAGAACAACTGGCACGCTGGTTGACGCAACAGTTGATGCACACATGAAACACACTGTCTTAGGCGTTCTCTGTAAAGGAATATAAACATGCAATATCGAACATTGGGTCGCAGTGACCTTGCCGTTAGCGCACTGGGTTTGGGCACCATGACCTGGGGGCGACAAAACACCCAGGCCGAAGGGCACCGGCAGATGGATTATGCGCTGGAGCGCGGCATTAATTTTTTTGATACCGCCGAAATGTATGCCATTCCCCCTACGGTAGACACCTACGGTAGCACCGAAACCATTATTGGACACTGGTTTGCCCAACGCAAAAATCGCGACAAGGTGATTCTTGCCACTAAAATTGCCGGGCCGGGCTTGTCATGGATTCGTGAAGGCAGTGACATCACCGGCCAAACCATCGAGTTAGCAGTGCAGTCGAGTTTGCAGCGCCTGCAAACCGATTACATCGACCTGTATCAGCTCCACTGGCCCAATCGCGGCGCCTACCATTTTGGCCGGCAATGGACGTATCAACCCAAGTTTGATGTCGCCGCTGTTGAAGCCAATTTTATTGACGTGCTACAAACACTGGAAAAACTGATCCAGCGTGGTCTTATTCGTCACATTGGTCTGTCGAATGAAACCGCCTGGGGTACCATGAAATGGCTGCAACTGGCCGAAAAACACGGCTTGCCGCGCATGATTTCAATTCAAAATGAATACTCACTGCTGTGCCGTCACTTTGAACCCGATTTGCAGGAAATCGCTCTCCACGAAGACTGCGGCCTGTTGGCCTGGTCACCCCTGGCGCGCGGCATTCTCAGTGGCAAATACCTCAACGGCGCACGACCCGAAGGCGCACGCCTGACCATTGAAACCCGTGTCGAACACCGTGCCCGCCCGCAAACCGATGCCGCAACACGTGCTTATATGGCCTTGGCTGAGCAACATCAACTGGATGTGTGCCAAATGGCCCTGGCCTATGTCAACAGCCGACCCTTTGTGCGTTCCACCCTGATTGGCGCCACCTCAATGGCCCAGTTAGAAAGCAATATCAATTCGATAAACCTGAAACTCGATGATGAGATTATTCAGGCCATAGAAAAAATCAGAGAAGAGCATCCGATGCCTTATTAGGCTTGAACGGCATGCTTTCAGCCGTCAGTAGCGCGAGTGCTCCTATTTGGTCAGGTGTTCGCGCAGCGTGTGATGGCTGCTTCTCTGTTTCCAAGAATCTGCGCTTTGACCTTTTATCTGCGCCTTTATCTACTTTTATCCACTGATTCCAACTTTTCTACAACACCTGCTGTTAACGCGCAACAAACGCTACACTAACGTACTTATCAAAAACGAGAACACCAGCGCATGAATAAAAAACCGGATATCACTCACGCAGACCTGTGCCCTGTGTGTGAACAGCCGAATCACTGTGGCATGGTGGCAGGCAAAGAGCCTTGCTGGTGCATGACGAAGGCGGTTGTGATTCCAGATAAATTATTAGAGGACTTGGCATCGGACGATCGTAACGTGCGCTGTATTTGTCGTGCCTGCATAGAGCAGTCGTTGTAAATTATTGTGTATCTGGTTTTACCACAAATCACCAAAACGCTCACGGTGGCATAAATACAAGCGCACATCGAGTTCTAGTTGATGGTAATTCGCTTCCATATGCTCACACAGTTTATAAAAGGCTTTGTTGTGTTCTTTTTCACGCAAGTGCGCCAGTTCATGCACAATGATCATGCGCAAAAATTGCTCGGGTGTGTGGCGAAACAATGAAGAAATCCGAATTTCGTTTTTTGCTTTTAACTTATGCCCTTGCACGCGGCTCACATAACTATGCAAACCCAATGCGTGATCGACGACATGAATCGAATCGTCGTAGATCACTTTGCTTAGGGGTGGTGACGAACGCAAGTAACGATTTTTAATGTCTTGCCCATAGGCGTACAGTGTCGCGCTTGACGACAGCTGATGTGCCTGCGGATAACGCTGTTTCAGAATGTCACCCAGTTTGTTTTCATTGAGCAAGGTCAGCGCTTGCTGTTGTAAGTCTTGCGAATACGCGGCGATATAACGCACGGCTTTGGTGTTCATGGGGTTTTCGTCAGGTTTGTTCATTCGAAAAAATTCTGCCTTTCTACATCTGCACAGTTCTTGCGTTTTGCTTCCATTGCGCTGTCTCTTTATTCCGTTATCCCTGTCTGGCGACAGCCAGCTTCTTGCTGACTCTCTGAAAAATCACGTGTTTTCAGGCGTGTGTGTCTAGGCGGGCGCCGCTGCGCTTGCCCGCACCCCGTGTTTCAGCTTGGCTGCTGTTTCATGGAAAAAGTGCCTGCCTCTGTGTTTAAAAGCCATGCGTGAGATGACGCTGGCGTGGATTAAGCGGTACACACTTGAACGGCGACTGGCTCAGGTTTTACTCTTGCTAGAAGAAAACCGTTTTGGCAACAAGCTCCGGCACGATACGGAAGATTCTTCAGAGAGGCTATAGGCTTTTTATGAAATTCATTTATCAGCTTATTACTTTATAGCGCTATAACTGACAATACATTAAGGTAGCCGATAAATCGGGCGATATTTTGAATTCTGTAACTAGAGAAAACAAACATGGAAAAAGCGAATCTGTTTATTAATGGCGAGGCGTGTTCAGTTGCAAACACTTTCGCGGTAGTCAATCCAGCCACGGCCGGGATTTTTGCCGAGGCACCTGCCTGTGATGAGTCGCACGTGAATCGCGCCATTGAGGGCGCTGCGGCTGCGTTTAATCATTGGCGCCTGGATATTCTGCAACGGCGTAATGCCTTGAACAAAATGGCCGAGGCTATTCGGGAAAACAGTGAAGCCATTGCGCTGCTTTTAACACAAGAACAGGGCAAACCACTTAAGCAGGCGCGCTCGGAAGTCATGACCTCTGTGATGCAAATTCAATTGGCCGCCAGCACGGAAATGCCGCAGGAGGTGCTACAGGATAACGACCAGAGTCTGATCAAAATTATTCGCAAACCTTACGGTGTTGTGGCGGCGATTGTGCCCTGGAATTACCCGGTCAGCATCGCCATGGGTAAAGTAGCTACGGCTTTGATCGCAGGTAATACCGTGGTGTTAAAGCCTTCGCCCTACACGCCGATGGCGACGCTGAAAATTGCTGAGGTGACGCAGGGCATTTTCCCTGCCGGTGTTTTCAATACGCTGAGTGGTCTTGATTCTCTGGGCGCGCAACTGACGCAGCATGCCCTGGTGCGCAAAATTGATTTCACCGGATCAGTCAACACCGGTAAAAAAGTTGCTGCCGCTGCCGCGCCTGATCTTAAGCGTATAACGTTGGAGTTGGGCGGCAATGATCCAGCCATTGTTTTGCCCGATGCCAATCCGGGCAAAATAGCCAAAGCATTGTTTTGGGGAGCCTTTACCAATTCCGGGCAGGTGTGTGTGGCGATTAAGCGAGTGTACGTGCACGAGTCTATTCAGGCAGCCTTGTTGCAGGAATTGGCCGCGCTGGCCAATTCAACGCCGGTGGGTAATGGTCTGGATGATAATACCCGGCTGGGTCCTATCAACAACAAAGCCCAGTTTGATCGAGTTAACTCACTCGTTAGTGCAGCAAAGCAGCATGGTGCGCGGGTGGTGGCCGGTGGATCAGCGCTGAATCAGGGCTACTGTTTTCAGCCTACGATTTTAAGTGATCTGCGTGATGACGAGGCGGTGGTAGCGCAAGAGCAGTTTGGTCCGGTGTTGCCGGTGTTGAGTTATCGTGATGTGGACGATGCGATCAACAGGGCCAATGCCAGCCATTTTGGCTTGGGTTCTTCGGTCTGGTCTGAAAATACTGAACATGCGACCGTTATTGCCGAACAGCTTGAGGCCGGCACGACCTGGGTAAACCAGCATTTGGCTTTATCGCCAATAGCGCCTTTTGGTGGCAGTAAATGGTCGGGTCTGGGTGCTATCAACGGCAAATGGGGGCTTGAAGGCGCCACACAAATGCAGGTGATTAATGTGAAAAGGGTCTGATGTTGCAGGTTTCGTTTGGTACAGAAACAGGAGCTTCGTTGGAGAAGCCCCTTTATGAAAGGCCTATTTATTTGCGCCCTTTTTGCTTTTTCCCACGGTGGCAGGGTCAATATTACTTTCCAAACCTTGAGGAAAGTGTTTTTTGAAAATTTTCTGCCAGCGCTTTTCATCAAAACCGACTACGGTATGCAGGCAGGGGGTGAGTTGTTTCACTTCCTGATCCGCCAGTTTTGAGGCGTCTTTATAAATAGCGGCGTTGTAGTCTTCAGCCATTTTGTTGAAGGCTTCAATATTACGTTTGCGTAAGGCTTTTGCTTCACGCAGCGCTTGTTCCGGATTTTTGTAAAGATGTTTTCTGAAGGCGCGATTGGTAGGTTTGCCCGTTGCCAGATTACGCAAATGGACTGCATAGACATCGCAGGCTGCACCACTGCGTTCCACTTCGGTTTTATCGTAAATACCATGCCAGCCAGAGCTGGATTCCTTGGATTTAACTGTGCCTTTGAGCGGGCTGATCAGGATGTTTCTGGCAATGATGCGGTGTTCCTTCCAGATGCGATTGCGTTCTTTTAACGCTGCTTGCAGTGATGCTTCACTCAAACCACCAAAAAACGGTTGCACTTCTTTGCCGTCAACGGTGGTTCTTACCTGGTAACCTTTGATTTTGTCAGAGTTGTGTTTGCTGATATTGCAAAACCACATAATACGACCTCATATGTTGTCTTATATCGCTTACGAATAAACGATGTTGATCATGGTGTTTTGTTGCTTGTGATCCTTAACTAAGCACCTGTATTTTGGTGGTTTAAATTTCTAACGGATCAAAACTGCCGCAACTGAGCCAATAGGTTATTATTTATACAGTCTTTGTGCAACGTTAGAATGCAACTAACGTTTGCTTATGATGGATTAAATTTTCGCTGCTACGCCATTGTTGCAGAAAAAACAGAAACGGAGTCTGAATAAAAATCCAAATAAAAACATTTAGTTATTGCTGCAATCAAGAGGCTGCGCACGGCTTGATGCAGGCGCTGGACCGTGAAGCGCAACAAAAAACGGCCCGAATAAAAAATGTAATAAATTGTAATTATGCGCCTGTTTCTGATTTTTTAGCCTGAAACAAGCCGGTCTCCCCTTCCGTTGTGGCAATGATAACAGCCCCGCAGGAGTCACTGAAAATATTAACCGAGGTGCGGAACATGTCCAGAATACGGTCGGTCACCAGAATCAGACCAATGGCTTCCAAGGGCAGGCCAATGGCGCCGAGAATCATCGAAATAGCCACAAGACTGGCTGCAGGAATGCCCGCAACGCCCACCGAGGTCATCAGCGCCATGAACACAATAGAAAATTGCACGCCGAAGGTAAGCTCTATGCCGTAGGCCTGGGCAATAAACATGGCGGCCACGCATTCATAGAGCGCGGTGCCATCCATGTTGACTGTGGCACCCAGGGGCAGAACAAAGCTGCTGATGCGTTTTGATACGCCGGCATTTTTTTCAACGCATTCGATGGTTACGGGTAAGGTGGCCGACGACGATGCGGTGGAAAACGAGGTCAGCAGTGCCGGTGCCATGGCTTTAAAGTGATGCCGTGGATTTAAACGGGCAAAAATAACAATCAGTAGCGGCAGTGTAATGAAGGTATGAAACGCCAGACCCAATAACACGGTAAAGAAAAAAGTCAGCAGCGGGTAAAAGGCGTCAAAACCTGTGGTGGCCACCGTTTTTGCGACCAAACCAAACACCCCCAGTGGCGCAAATTTCATGATAAGCAGGGTAATTTGCATCATGGTGTCGGCTACGCCGTGCCAAAAGCTTTTCATGATGGCGGCCGAAGCCGGGTTAACACGTGTCATGAAGTGGCCAAACAGTAAACTGAAAAAGATAAGGCCTAACATGTCGCCGCTGGCGGCAGCGTTGACCACATTGGTGGGAATAAGCCGCAGTATAATAGCGACCAGGTCGCCACTGTTCTTGTCGCTGAGTTCTTGTGTTAATGAGTGCGGCATGGCACTTAAGCCGAGCTGGTCTCGCGCAGGTTGGCCGTTGATGAGCCCCGGTGTCATCAGGTTAACAAACAGCAAACCGATCAAAATGGCGAACAAACTGGAAAAAAGAAAATAACTCACAGTTTTCAAACCCAGTTTGTTCAGGCCTTGTTCGCCTTCGAGGCTGGACATGCCGGTGATAATAGTGGCCATAATCAAAGGTACAATCACCATTTTCAGTGCATTAAGGAAAAGAGTACCTAAAAACTCATAAACGGCGAAATAAGGTATGCCTGCCAGCGCCGTGTCGGTGCCAGTCAGGGTGCCAGCAATAAGGGCAAGTGCAATTGCAATCAGGATTTGCCAATGGGGTTTGGGTAATGTCATGCCGATTCCTGATTTTGTAGTTGATGGTTATAGGTTTTGCAAAAAGAGGGGCGGCAGCATGTCCAGTCACTTTTTCTGCAAGTAAACTAGTGTCTGTTAACAGGCACTAAGCTATCGCAACTCTTTTCACGAAGATAAAGGCAACCATAGATGATGACACTCCCCTTGACAACTTTCTTCGCGCCATTAAGAGCGGCTCATAGCGTCGAGTTGCTTGATCGCTGCCTGATGCAGTTTTGGCAGGGTATTGAACAACATCCATTGGCACACGCACTAGATGCGCCTTTTTGGCAACAATTACAAGGCGTGTGGACAGGCAGTGATTATGTGGCGGAGCAGATGGCGCGTGCGCCGGAGGCTATGCTCGGTCGTTTGCTTGATGGCTCGCTGTTGCGCCGTTATCAGGTTGCAGATTATCGCCAGCGTTTGACGTCTTTCTTGGCTGCAGCGCAGGATGCCAATCAACTGGCCACGCACTTGCGTGCATTCCGCCATGAGGAAATGGTGCGGATTATCTGGCGTGATCTGTGTGATCTGGCCGATGTCTTGGACATTACCGCCGAACTCTCGGCGCTGGCTGAAGCCTGTGTTGATGAAAGTTTGCAGCGATTATATCAGTGGGAAGTGGCGCGCTGGGGTGTACCCAAAGGCGCAGTCAGTGGGCAGTCGCAACACCTGGTTGTTTTGGGTATGGGCAAACTGGGCGCGGGGGAGCTTAATCTTTCATCCGATATTGATTTGATTTTTGCCTACCCCGAAACGGGTGAAACCGATGGCAAACGCACTACAAGCAATCAGGAATTTTTTATTCGTCTGGGTCAGCAATTAATTAAAGTGCTTGATGAGCGTAACGCCCACGGTTTTGTTTTTCGCGTTGATATGCGTTTACGGCCTTATGGCCAAAGTGGCGCGCTGGTGCTTAATTTTTCAGCGCTTGAAAATTATTATCAGGAACAGGGTCGGGAATGGGAGCGTTATGCGCTGATCAAGGCGCGTGTGATTGCCGGTGATTTGCACGCTGGGGCGCAATTAATGGCCAGTCTTCAGCCCTTTATCTACCGCCGTTATGTCGATTTTGGTGCCTTTGCGTCCTTACGTGAAATGAAGGGTATGATCCTGCGTGAAGTGCAGCGGCGGCAGGCTTATCAGGACATTAAAATCGGTGACGGTGGCATTCGCGAAATAGAATTTATTGCACAATCGTTTCAGTTGATTCGCGGAGGCAAGGATAAAAAACTGCAAACGCCCAGCTTGTGGCAAGTGTTTACCGTGCTCGAAGAACAGGGCTATTTGCCATCTACTGTGGTCAATGATCTCAGAGCTGCCTATTTATTTTTGCGCCGCAGTGAACATCGCATCCAGGCACTCAAGGATCAGCAAACCCAAGTTCTGCCAGAAGAACCCGCTGCCCGTTTACGCCTGGCCTTGAGCATGGGCTTTAGCGACTGGGGCAGTTTTCTCGTGGTCTTAAATCAACATCGTCAAACAGTGAGTCAGCATTTTGCCCAGGTTGTGCGCAGTGATGAAGACGATGAGCACCGTCAGACGATTGATCCGCTCACCGAGTTACGGGCGCTGTGGCTTAATCACGTGTCGGCAGTTGATGCGAAAGTGATTTTGTCCGCGCACGGTTATAACGACGAAAGCAGTCAGCGTATGCTGGATTACCTGGCACATATGCGTGAATCAAAAGCGGTTCTTCGCTTGCAGACGCAGGGACGTGAGCGCTTGGATCACTTCATGCCCTTGCTCATCAAGCAGATTGGGCAAAAACAATATAATCTGGCCATCATGGACCGGCTGATTCCCTTGATTGGCGCTATTTTACGTCGTTCTGCGTACATTGCACTGCTGGTAGAAAATCCCCACGCGCTGGAACGCTTGCTTGAGTTGGTGGTTGCCAGCCCTTGGATCGCCGATGAGCTGGAACATCAGCCCCTGTTGCTTGATGAGTTAATTGACAGTCGCACCCTGTTCCGTGTGCCCCGCATGGACGCATTGCAAGATGATCTCAGGCAAATGATGTTACGTATTCCTGCTGAAGATATTGAGCAGCAAATGGAGTGTCTGCGTCATTTTCAGAAAGCCAACGTGTTTCGTGTTGCCGCCTCGGAAGTGTTCGGCAAGTTGCCCTTGATGAAAATCAGTGATTATTTAACCATGACCGCCGAAGTGGTCTTGCAGGAAGCCCTGCAAATAGCCTGGCGACAGTCGGTTGTTAAATACGGTTACCCCAGCACCGAATCGGGTTATTCGGAGCAACCGGAGTTTATCGTTATAGCCTATGGCAAAATGGGTGGCCTGGAGATGGGTTATGGTTCTGATCTTGATCTGGTGTTTATTTACGATGCGCCCGCCAGCGCCTATACCAATGGCACTCATCCTTTGGAAAACTCGGTTTTTTATTCCCGTTTTTGCCAACGACTGATTCATATCATGACCGCCAAAACCCACAGCGGGGCCTTGTATGATATTGATCAGCGGCTGCGACCCTCAGGGGCGTCTGGGCTGATGGTGAGCACCCTGGACGCCTTTGCCTCGTACCAACAGGATCAGGCATGGACCTGGGAACACCAGGCGCTGGTGCGGGCACGTGTCGTCGCCGGGTCACAGCGCGTGGCACAGCGCTTTTTGGCCATTCGTCATGATGTATTGGCTCGACCGCGTGAGGAAACCCGTCTGCGGCATGACGTGCTTAACATGCGCGAAAAGATGCGGCAGCACTCGTACCAAAGTAAGCCTGGAATTTTTCATCTCAAACAAGATGCGGGAGGTATCGTTGATATCGAATTTATGGTGCAATATCTGGTTTTGAGATGGGCGGCTCAATACCCTGATCTGCTGGTGTTTACTGATAACGTGCGTATTCTCGAAACGCTTTCACATGTGGGCCTCCTGACCGTCTCTGATGCAGATCTTTTGCAAGAAACGTATTTGGCCTATCGCACGGCAACACATCGTTGCGCCCTGCAAAATCAGCCGCCTGAAGTGTCTGGCGACAGTTTTGCAGAGCAAAGAGCCGCAGTGATTAACATCTGGCAACACCTGATGCTGGTTGAATAAACCAGGTGAGTAATCTGATTGATACTAAGCAAGTGGGAGCATAGAAAAAATGGCAACAATGGCAGACCGCGATGGTCTAATTTGGTTTGATGGCGAGCTCGTGCCTTGGCGCGAAGCTAAAGTGCATGTTTTAACACATACCCTGCATTATGGCTTGGGGGTTTTCGAAGGGGTGAGAGCCTATGAAACCAGTCAGGGCCCCAGCATTTTCCGTTTACAGGAGCATACCAACCGTTTGTTCCGATCCGCGCATATCATGAACATGAAAATGCAATTCACCAAGGAAGAGATCAATCAGGCGCAGATTCTCGCGGTACGTGAAAACAAATTGCGTCATGCCTATATTCGCCCCATGGTATTTTATGGGGCCGAAGGCATGGGCCTGCGTGCCGAAGGGCTCAAAACGCATGTTATTGTGGCCGCGTGGGAATGGCCTTCCTATATGTCACCGGAAGCGCTGGAAAAAGGCATTAAAGTGCGCACGTCGTCGTATACGCGGCACCATGTCAATATTTCCATGACCAAAGCCAAAGCCAATGGCCACTACATTAACTCCATGCTTGCTTTGCAGGAAGCTTTGGCGTGTGGTGCAGAAGAAGCCTTATTGCTTGATCCCGAAGGTTATGTGGCAGAAGGCAGTGGTGAAAATATCTTTATTGTCCGGGATGGCGTGCTCTATACCCCCGAACTGACCGCCTGTTTAGATGGTATTACCCGTAACACGGTTTTCAGTTTGGCGGCAGAGTTGGGCCTGTCGGTGCGTGAAAAACGTATCACCCGCGATGAAGTCTATATTGCCGATGAGGCATTTTTTACCGGTACAGCCGCTGAACTCATGCCGATTAATCAGTTAGATGGGCGGGTGATTGGTGCTGGCAAGCGTGGGCCGATTTGTACCCGGTTGCAAAAACTGTATTTTGATCAGGTGACCGGAAAAAGAGCAGAGCATCCGGAATGGCTCACCCATGTAAATAAATAGGTGATGCGAGACGTAAGCAGCGCTTTGGTCATGCCGGTATGGCCAAGCCAAAGCGCTGTGTTTTTATTTGTTTATAGGTATCTGCTTATTTTTTGCAAGGAACGACTTTACGAATGGTGTCCTTGGCCCAGAGGGTTCGACCGTCGGGTGTTTTCCCGTCTTCATGCCATAAATCGGAAATTTGTACACAGAACGAGCCTGTATTTTCAACAACAGGCGCTGGATTAACCGGTTTATCACCACCAATGCGCATGATCTTTGGTCTTTCTGAGTTGTAATTTGGGGCGATGGTGCTGTTGGTGCAAGCGATAAGTGAAGATGCCAGAGCGACACACACTAAACTACGTCGAATACCCATTCAAAAGATCTCCATTAATTCATGATTTTTTTCCCGGCGAAGGCCGCCGGATGCCGGAATTGTTACCGCTGAATGCATGGGTGTCAATTGGCATTCGTCGTGAACAGGCATTAATCAATGAAAACTAAATCTCACCCATAAAGTCCATCTTGCCGATTTCAATGCCATTGTGACGCAAAATGGCGTATGCGGTTGTTGCATGGAAATAGAAATTAGGTAAGGAAAACTGGGTCAGGTAGGCTTCGCCTTTGAATTTAAGCTCGCCCGTATGCATTTTTAAAACGATATCACGATTTTCAGAGCCATCAATTTGATCTGCTTTGAGTGTTTTCAGAAAATCCACGGTTTTCTGCACGCGGGCAATTAATTCAGCAAAGGAACTTTCGGTGTCGGCATAGGAGGGTGGCTCAATGCCGGCCAAACGGGCGACTGTGCCTTTGGCGAAATCGCTGGTTATTTGTACTTGTCTGGTTAGGGCAAACATGTCAGGGAACAGCCGCGCATTTAAAAGAACCTCAGGCTTGATTTTTTTTGTTTCGGCGTACGCTTGAGCTTTTTCTAAAATACCGGCCAAATTTGTTAAGGTGCGAATAAAAGTGGGCACAGAAGCAGAGTACATTGAAATGGTCATTTAGAATTCCTCACTAAATTAGCTAATGTATTCGAGTTATCGAAGGTTCTGAAGGACTGTTGTTTGGCGAGTGACATAATACTGGAACAGCGTCCAACAGATGCCAGGTCATGATAGTTCGAATTCTCTTATATAAAGTAGTTTTATTTCTGATAGCGATAAAAAAAGCCCTTAAATTTTTTGCCAGGGCACATAAGGCTTGCGGCTGACGTTAGCAGCGTGTGCTTACGAGGTGCTTTGCTTCGCGCGCGCCGCAAATGCGGCCAGCTGTTCTTCAGTGGCTGGTGCTTGATAAGCTTTTTTCCATTCATCATAGGGCATGCCGTAGATGCGCTCACGGGCCGATTCGTAGTCTAGGGTGATGCCGAGTTGTCCTGCTTCGGCGGCGAACCATTTTGCCAGACAATTACGACAGAAGCCGGCTAGATTCATCAGCTCAATGTTTTGTACATTCTTGTTTGTGTCTAAATGGGCTAACAGACGGCGAAATGTAGCCGCTTCAATTTCTGTTTGTGATTGCTGATCCACTTATTTTTCTCCAGCAAGATTAAGAGACATTCGTGACTAGAATTTTTTGTCCATGCAAAACAAAAGGAATTTTGCGCAGTGATTTGCCTTGGCATGGGCCGCTAAGGCAAAGACCGCTTTCGATGTCAAACAGCGCATTATGATTTGAACACTGAATAAAACGTTTTTCGATATCGAGAAATTGATTTGGCTGAAATTCCAAACTAATGCCAAGATGAGGGCAGGAGTTTTCATAGATATACATTTGATTGTCATGTTTTACGGCAAAAATCGACGTATTTTCAACGGTAAAACTTTGGGCTTCGCTCTCGGTAATATCGTTGAAAGCGCATAACAGGGTCTCCATAATTTCACTCTCATTTTTTAAACGTAGACGAGCATTTTGGCACTTGGCGCCACTAAACACAATGAAAGCAGGCTCTTGTGAATTATGTTAACGGGCAAGTCTCGGTAATGTGTCAAAAAAATACTTCACTGGGTTGTATTTTAATGAGCGCCAATTTTATGTCGGCAAAATAAAGTTACAAAAAAGTCGAGAAAAACAACTTAAAAATTACAGAGAGAAGCTAGTAAACGGCGCGCACTCAGCTATAAATAGGGAACTGTATTGTTAAGTGTGTTGGAGGATAATATGTCAATAGATAGCGGCTCGTTAAATCTAGAAGAATCAACCCAGAGTTATTTCTCTTACGACAGTGAAGATTTGCCCAGTGTGTCTGCCAAAGAAGAAATACGTAGAAAATTAAATGAAGATATGAACGATTTCTTAAAAGCAGGCGGCAGAGTGCAGCATCTTGAAATGGGTGTCATCAGTGATCCACCCAAAAAGCCAGAGTCCAATTACGGTCGGCGTCCTATTTGAGACGAACAATTTTTTGCACCAGGCTTTTTTAAGTAAAGTATTTTTTGAATCAAGTAGCTATCCGGACTGAAAATGGTTTGCTTGTATTTGCAAGCCATTCCGGGTCACAGTGAGCTAATGATTTTATCAAGCTGATAAAAGTTGTTTATTTCCCGATCGGCTTGTAGATCTTCCTGCCAACAATATCCTTCGGGGTTAAACCAGATTGCTTTCATTCCCATCTTCTTGGCTGCAATAACATCCAACTGCGGATGGTCGCCAATATGAACACATTGTTCGGCCGATAACTGCACGGCGTCCAATAAAGCCGAGTAAATACCAGGATCGGGTTTCGCAATGCCGACGTGTTCAGCGGAAAAAAAGAAATCAA
>DAIRVL010000002.1:0-37626 GCA_036802845.1 Pseudomonadales bacterium
ACCTGCGTTTAAAAATCACACTCTCGGAAGGTGACAACGCGCCTAAAACCAGCAGCCCAGCACCCGAGACAAAAAGTACAATACCAGCGGCACTCACTCCAAACAACAAAGACAGCTTGTCACTTTCGTTAGAACCGATTAACGATGAAGACGATAAAGACACGAACTCGCCCTTTTCAGCCTTGGGGTAAACATCCCCTCGCACAATGAATTACAGCATGTGCTGCTGAAAAAAGAGAATAAAAAAACCCGGTAAACCCGGGTTTTTTTAGGGGGCGCCTGCTCACTGCCCCGTGTTAAAAACGCCTCCTTACGGAATTGTCAGCAGCACTTTTACTTTGTTGTTAACTGCACCGGCACTCATGTAACCGATACCGTCTTTGTTGTTACCCAACCATTCCAGCATAGCGGCTTCATTTTCCACCTGATCAAGCGGCTTGCCCTGACCGGTAAAAATACGATTTGACCAATAGGCTTTCATTTTACCCGGATCTTTACCTACCACTTTTTCATCAAATTCCATTTTCAAGGCGCTACTGTCGGGCAAGTTCACCGCGCGCACAGCCAAACCACCCACCTTGGCTGTTTTGCCTAAAAACAGATCCTTCAACACATTGGCATCCACTGCGGCAATATCACTTTTAGCATGAGCGACCACCACCACTTCAGCTTGAGCACCCCCAGCCAGAAGACAGCAGAACATCCCTGCAATTAGTATGTTTCGTTTCATTGTCTGTCTCCTATTAGAACACCATGGTCAGTGACATGCTGAGTTTATTCAGGCTATCAGGCACATCGGAGTTAAATGTAGTCAAATCAGGCACCACATTAAACAAACCTGTGCTTGTTAACACCGGCGCACCCATTACCGTTACCAAAGGTGAGCTTGGGTCCCTCATTTGCGCATCACCCAATTCGGTGTACTGGTATTCCATCTTTAAGGCCGCCCAAGGCTGTACATCATAACGCACACCTAAAATGTAGGACTCTTGCGACTGATTGGATAGATTCGAATTCTCCGATTCAACAGCGCTGTAGGTAAAGTGCGGCAATACCTTGCCAAAATGCATGCCCACCGTGACGAAACCGGCCAAGGTATCGGGGAAAGGAATACCGCCTATCTGACGATCACCTACCTCACTAATCAGCATGTAAGTACCATCGTCATAGCGCAGGCCAATATTTTTAAATTTGGCCGTTCCATCACCACTGGGTATTGAGCCAAACACTTGGCCAAGTGCAGCGGCTTGTGCGCCTGCAGCCGCCAAATCATTCCCTGCTGTCAACACTGCCGCCCCATAAGTTGTCAAACTATTAACAGCAGCCATGTACTGCGCTTGAAGGGGTGCCGGAGCTCCAGCGTAACCTCCATAGGGTATCATTGCGGCTTCCAACCCATTTATTTGAGCATTGGCACCCGCCAGTTGCGCGTCAGCACCTGCTAGAGCCGCTGTCGCTTCAAGTACGCTCTGTCCTATCTGAGCTTGCAGGGTTTGTGCAGCAGGTAGAGACGATAATTGACTCGCAAGATCCATCACCACACCCACATCGTGATAACCCAGACGCACTTCAAGATTTTCCGTGCCCGTAGAGAATACAACACCTGCCATATGAGAGATGTCACCACTCAGGATTGTTCCCAGAGCAGGTACAACTACCTTGTCACGTCCAAAATAAAACTGCCCGCGCACCCAGGTTTCGTCGAAATATTTTCTATAATCCAAAGACAAACCGGTAAGCGCTGTCATGGGTACATTACCAAAACCATAGAGTTCTTCAGGGGGTCTGATCCACGGGTAGGTTATACCTACGTCGTACGCTTCAGAAATAAGAAAAAGAGGGAGTTTTACCCGTCCCACGTTGACGTTAAACTCTTCACTCACCTTCCAGTTGATATAGGCCCAGTCGGCATCAACCGCCCATTGATTTTGCGCGCGACTCAAGAGCTGAGTCACGAAACTCAGCGGCACATCGTTGTTCGGTGCAAAACGCATTTGCAAACCCAGCAAGGTACCTTCGTTAAAGGTGCCGTCTTTATCGGTTTGCACATACAGCTCGTCCGTATCTGTGGCAGACAGCTGAACCGTACTAAAGCCATTGACCTTAAAATCGGATGCCGCCATAACCGACAGCGGCAGCGTCAGTGCAAGTGCGCCTACAGCAAGTGATTTACGTATTAACATGTACTCTCCTTATACCTTAGAGAAATTATTGTGTGGTCATCGTGCGATGGTCTACTTACCAACACATCTTTAGATGGAAACTTTTTGACCCATAGCTCACGAGGCCAAGTTCTTTCATGGCTTTTTAAAGATAGTTGATATTTTTAAAATTGCGCACTAATTGTAAGTTTCTTTCTAACAGCGCCGATTAGTACAGGGTTGTTAGTCACCACACCCTTTTATCGTTGTGCTGGTAACTTGTGTGCGGCTTGATTACCATTTAGCCCCTCATTCACTTTTACTGCCTACAGGAACGTCCATGCGCGCTACTGATTACCTTTTTTCCACCCTTCGCGAAATTCCGGCCGAAGCCGAAACCATCAGCCATCAACTTATGCTGCGTGCCGGCATGATTCGTAAACTGGCCTCTGGCCTGTATACCTGGTTACCAACGGGGCTGCGTGTATTACGCAAAGTAGAAGCCATTATTCGCGACGAAATGAACCGCAGCGGCGCGCAGGAGGTGTTAATGCCGGTGGTGCAACCGGCCGAGCTGTGGCAAGAATCCGGACGCTGGCAGTTTTATGGGCCCGAACTGCTGCGCTTGAACGACCGCCATCAGCGCGCCTTTTGTTTGGGGCCCACGCATGAAGAGGTGATTACTGATCTGGCACGTAATGAATTACACAGCTACAAACAGTTACCGCTTAATTTTTACCAGATTCAGACCAAGTTCCGTGATGAAGTGCGTCCGCGCTTTGGTGTGATGCGTTCGCGCGAATTTATTATGAAAGATGCGTATTCGTTTCATCTGGATCAGGCCTCACTCGAGCAGACCTACCAGAGTATGTACGACACCTATAGCCGTATTTTCAGCCGCATTGGTTTGAATTTTCGGGCGGTGATGGCCGACACCGGCAGTATCGGCGGCAGTGCCTCGCATGAATTCCATGTATTGGCCGAGTCGGGCGAAGACGCAATTGCCTTCAGTGATATCAGCGATTATGCCGCGAATGTTGAACTGGCTGCTGCACTGGCACCAGAGACAGCCCGACAGGCACCCACACAAAACCTGGCCAAAATTGCTACGCCGTCACAGCATTCCATCACCGAGGTCAGTGTTTTTTTAAACATAACACCTGCGTCCATCGTTAAAACTTTGATCGTTAATGGCGTGCCTGATGATACAAATAAGTCGCCACTGGTGGCGCTGGTGATTCGCGGTGATCACACGCTCAATGCCATTAAAGCCGAAAAACACCCATTGATTGCCAGCCCGCTCACGTTTGCCAGTGAGAACGAGGTGCGCGCACAACTGATGTGCTCACCCGGTTCCATTGGGCCGGTGGGTTTAAACATTCCCGTGCTGCTTGATCACGCTGCAGCGCAACTGAGTGATTTTGTCTGTGGTGCCAACAGCGACGGTTTTCATTACAGCGGCACAAACTGGCAACGCGACTGCAGCGCCCGCGAGGTCTTGGATCTGCGTAATGTCTGCGAAGGCGACCCCAGCCCGGATGGCCAGGGGCACTTGCTGATCAAACGCGGCATTGAAGTAGGCCATATTTTCCAGCTGGGCACCAAGTACAGTGAAGCCTTGCAAGCCAAGGTATTAACTGAAAACGGCCGAAGCGTTGTGATGCAAATGGGTTGTTATGGCATTGGTGTGACCCGTGTCGTGGCAGCGGCCATTGAACAAAACTATGATGAAAAAGGTATCGTCTGGCCACTTGCCATTGCACCGTTTCAACTGGTGCTCGTTGCCATCAATATGCAGAAATCACCGCGGGTACAGGAATGCTGTGAGCGTTTGTATGCCGAATTCCAGCGCCACGGGGTTGATGTGTTGTTTGATGATAGAAACGAGCGACCTGGTGTTAAGTTTGCCGATGCAGAATTGCTGGGCATTCCACACCGGCTTGTTGTGGGTGAAAAAGGTCTGGACCGGCAGATGCTAGAATATACAAATAGACGTGACGGTGAGAACAAAGATCTGGCGCTTGATCAGGCGCTTACTGTCATTTTGGAAAAACTTGGGCTGACCAAGCCCTGGTAGTATTTAAACAGGCGTTTTATGTTACACATACTCCAACCATTCACACCACGCGGCGTCAAACAGCGGCAACGCAATGCGCGCCTTGCATTTCTTGTTATGCTTCTTTGGGCCGCCTTACCGTGTTTTGCCGCCACCACGGAGCAACTGCCCGAGCAGGATCTTTTGCAGCTCAGGCGCGCTGTTGAAACGGCCCGTGGATTTTCAGATCGTTATGCCGCCGAGGTGTGGCTGGTCGGCATGGACAGCCGTCTCAAAAAATTTATTCCAGACCGTGCCATTCGCCTTCATCTGTTGCAAGAAATTTATGTCCAGGCCAAACAGGCCAATTTGTCACCACAACTGGTGCTGGCGGTGATTGAAGTGGAAAGTGGTTTTGATCATTACGCCGTGTCTTATGCCGGCGCACAAGGTTTAATGCAGGTGATGCCCTTCTGGAAAAGAGATATCGGCACCACGCAAGATAACCTGATCGATATCAACACCAATCTGCGTTATGGCTGCACTATTCTCAGCCATTACCTGAAGGTCGAAAAAAGTGATTTAATCAAAGCGCTGGCGCGTTATAACGGCAGCGTAGGGCAGACCTGGTACCCGGAACGGGTGATTCTCGCATGGGAGAGAAACTGGTACGTGAATTAAGGTTCGCCCACCGCAGTTGAGTGAGCGAACAATTCGAACAGGGCTTTATTTTCCCATTAATCCTTTGACGGTATTCAGCACATCGGCAGGCATCACCACGGTTTTTGCATTGGGTGAACGGGCCAGTTCCGCCAAAGACGCAATGTATTTTTCGCCGAGCATATAGGTCACGGGCAGGGAATCACCCTTGATAGATTCGGTAATCAAGGTAATGGCATCACGGCTGGCATTGGCCAGTACCACTTGCGATTCGGCATCCTTACGGCTCGCCTCAAGACGCCCTTCGGCTTGTAAAATGGCCGCCTGCTTTTCGCCTTCGGCTTTGGTTACCGCCGCACGACGCTGGCGTTCTGCGGCGGCCTGTTCTTCCATGGCGTGCTGCATGGTTGCTGAAGGTTTGATGTCCTGGATTTCGACTGTTTTAAGCACAATGCCCCAATCGGAAATATCGTCAGAAATAGCCGATTTCAGTTTGGCCTTGATTTGATCGCGCGAGGACAAGGCCGCGTCCAGTGTCATTTCGCCCACAATAGAACGTAAAGAGGTCTGCACCAGATTGCGAATAGCAATGGTGTAATCTTCAACGCCGTAAACGGCTTTTTCTGGCGACACAATATTGATATAGGCCACGGCATTGGCGACCAGAACAGCATTATCGGCCGTGATAACTTCCTGCGAGGGAATATCCAGAACGATATCCTTGGTTGTGACGCGATAAGGCACGGTATCAACATAAGGGATAATAATGTTAAAACCCGGATTGAGCGTGGTGTGGTATTTTCCTAAACGTTGAACAATGAATTTTGACCCCTGAGGGACGGTACGAATCCCTTTTAACAAGGTCACAACCGTGAGTGCCGCCAAAAAAATTACAATCGCTAATATTTCCATGTGTCTAATCCTTGAATGATCCGTTTAAAAAATCTTATTTAGAAAAGGGGACTTGGGCGCGAACAATCACCGCGTTACCCGACACTTCGGTGACCGTCACCCGGTCACCGTTAGCGAGTGTGCCATCAAAAATAAAATCCCACTCTTCGCTGCCCATAATAGGCGCCGGGAATTTGAGTAAGCCTCGCCCACTTTCGGCATTGTAACGAACCACAATACCTGTCTGGCCAATGATCGCTTCGCGTGACATACCTGCCAGCGTACGGTTCTTCATCCGTGGTGATACGAAAACATGCCATAGCACCACATAAAGAATAGACAGCGCCACCCAAACAAATACTTGAACATTGATACCCATGGGGAGCACCAACAATAACAGACCCACACTGACTGCCGCAGCGCCAAACCAGATAATAACAAAACTCGGTACAAAAATTTCAAGCCCGATCAATGCCAAACCAAGCAGAATCCAGTGCCAATAGGCAAGCGTTATATTTAACCCGTCAAGCATTTAAGGATTCCCCTGTTTCGCGTCCGCTATTTCAAACCAAAACACCGTTTAAATAACGCGTTAGCGTGTTAATGATGCTCACTGACAGGCAGAGGATAACAGGTAAACTGATTTCTGCCGTGTGTTTTTGAAAAATACAAGGCCTGATCGGCATGTGAAATTAATTCTTCATGACGTAGATGCGTTTCAGCAAGCTCGACAATGCCACCACTGATGGTAAAACGAATCGTTTTATCCTCGTAGTCAGTGCGTTCATTTTCAATCAAAAGTCGCAGTTTCTCAGCCACCACCAGTGCACCATCTTTATCGGTGCCCGGGAGAATAATACCGAATTCCTCGCCACCGTAACGACCGGCCACATCACTTTGACGTAATGACTGTTTCACCAGTGCCGCGACTTTTTTCAGAATCAAATCACCACCGAGATGACCGTAGGTGTCGTTGACATGTTTAAACTTGTCCAGATCAAACATGATCAATGACAAACTGCCGCCATAGCGTTTCACACGACTGAATTCTTCGGACAAACGTTCTTCCCAGTAATGGCGATTATTCAAACGGGTCAGGCCGTCGACACGACTGAGCACTTCAAGTTCATGCATGGCACGCTGCAATTCCGTTTGATAAAACCCAACATCGGTCACATCGTGCAAGGCAATACAGACTTTGTCGACATGGCCATTAGCATCTTTGACCGGCATCAGCACCAGATTCTGGTACATGTACTCAACGCCACCGGTGATAGGGCGATTATGGGGGAATTTGAAAATATAGGTGCGTTGTTCCCAGGAGACAAAAGAAAAGCCCTTCAGCAGAAAAACGCTTTTTATTTTTTTTTCAAACCATTTTTGCGGGAGATCGGGGAAGGTTACAAACAGATTTTTACCGAGTATCTGCTCACTCTTGACCTGGCTGTTAATTTCCATGAAGCGATTCCACAGCATCACATTCATGTTTGCATCAACAATAAACAAGCCCACGTCGATTCGATCAACGATAAATTGCAGCAACTCAGGAGATTGCGTCTGATTCATAGTCGAGTGCTTATCCATTCCTGAAAGGCTAAAAGATCGCCGCGCCTATTGAAGCATCCACAGCGAAGCACGGTTTAATCGGCAAGTAAAAGATCTAATGTTGCTGTAACCGCATCAATTGCTTCACCTGGCATCATCAACAGTAACGAACAATTAAAGGAACGCTGTTCCAGCGTATATTTAATTTCAACAAACAAGGCACGTGACCAATTTAACTGATCGGCATTAACGACCTGATGAATCGTAATGTTTTGACCAATCACTGACGGAGGAGAAAATCCAAGTTCGACATCCATTTGTTCGGCCAGTCCAATCAAGCAGGCACTGCTTAATATATTGGCCACTTCAAGTAACAGTTCAGTTTTATCCTGCGTTGACAGCTCGCCATCGTAGGCGAGCAAATCAGCCAGCTCATGAAAACTTTCATCACCAAAAACGACAATGGCTTCGCCCCTGATCTGTGCATTGCCTTTGGCCGTAAAAAACCCTTGGCGTACTGCCGAAATAAATTCGGCACCTTCACTCATTTTTTGTAACTCTGGCACCAGTTCGGAACTTTCAACCAGCCTGATTTTAGGCACCGATAATTGAATAAAGGTTTCAAGATAACGCGCCAGACTGTCACCCGCCTGCCCCATGGCAACGTTAACAATTTCCTGCAGGCAATCGCGCTGATCTTCACTTAAAGCGTACACTGGGTTCATAGTAATCCGTAGGCGGAGAGTACCGCGTGAAGTTTCTCTGGATTGACGGGCTTTTTGATAAAATCCAGGGCGCCTAAACCCATGACCCGCTCTCTGGCTTCGGGTTGAATGTCAGCGCTGATCACAATAATAATCGCTTTATGCCCCTCTTCTTTTACCTTCGCCAAGACTTCATAACCGTCCATATCGGGCATGGTCAAATCGAGAAATACCATCTCGCCTTTGCCGTTGCGAATAGCCTCCATGCCTTCAATACCATTGGTCGCCAAGGTTACATTAACATCCCAGGCTTCAGGCAGGGACTTTTGCACCTGCTTGCGGGCCATGTTGGAATCATCACATATTAATAAAGGTATGCTCATAAGTCTGACTGATTTCTTCATCAAGTATTAAGTCATGAACTGAGTATAGACAGGCTTAAAAAAAGTTGCGTCGAAAATTTAATATCGACCACTTTATTTGAATAAGTCGTTGTTGTAATTTATTAACTTACTTGCGCTACACGAAAGCATGGCATGCGTAAAGAGACGGGGAGAGAACGTGTAACGCTGATCCATGACCCACAAAATTGGATCAGCGTCGAAAGAATTTTATTCGTTAACGGGAATTTTACCGATTTTAGCCTGCCAAAACTTAGGGGCAGAAAGATGAACCGATTGTCCCCTTGCATCAACGGCCACGGTCACCGGCATGTCTTCAACCACAAATTCATGAATGGCTTCCATTCCCATGTCCTCAAAGGCCACAACGCGTGCCTTGCGAATGGCTTTGGATACAAGATAAGCCGCCCCGCCGACGGCAACTAAATAAACGGCCTTATGCTTTTTAATTGCCTCAATGGCCACACTGCCGCGCTCGGCTTTGCCTATCATGCCAATCAGTCCGGTTTTCGCCAGCATCATTTCGGTGAATTTATCCATACGTGTTGCGGTCGTCGGACCGGCCGGACCCACCACTTCATTCCTCACCGGGTCCACTGGCCCCACGTAATAAATAAATTTGTTTTTGAAATCGACCCCTGCCGGCAGGGATTCGCCCTTGGCTAATAAATCAGCAATGCGTTTATGGGCAGCATCACGACCGGTCAGCATGGAACCGCTGAGCAGCAAGGTATCGCCCGGTTTCCAACTTTGTATTTCAGCGGCGGTAACCGTATCCAGATTAACGCGCTTGCCGCCAACGCCACCGCCCCAGTCAATCTGAGGCCAGTCGGCAAGGTTTGGGGCATGCATTTCGGCTGGACCACTGCCATCAAGCACAAAATGGGTGTGGCGGGTAGCGGCGCAATTGGGGATCATGCCCACAGGCAACGACGCGGCATGAGTGGGGTAGTCTTTAATTTTGACATCAACAACGGTTGTCAGTCCGCCCAAGCCTTGTGCGCCAATACCCAAGGCATTGACCTTGTCGTAAATTTCCAGCCGTAATTCTTCAATACGATTTTCAGGCCCTTTTTTAAGCAGGGCTTGAATATCAATCGGATCCATCAAGGATTCCTTGGCCAGAAGCATGGCTTTTTCAGCCGTGCCCCCAATGCCAATACCGAGCACGCCGGGAGGACACCATCCGGCACCCATGGTGGGCACGGTTTTAAGCACCCAATCGACAATACTGTCGCTTGGATTAAGCATTGCCAGTTTGGATTTGTTTTCTGAACCGCCACCCTTGGCTGCCACAATAATATCCACGGTATCACCAGGAACGATCTGGGTATGGATCACCGCCGGTGTATTGTCCTTGGTATTTTTGCGCGCACCGGCTGGGTCGCTGAGAATAGATGCACGAAGAACATTGTCAGGATAGGTATACGCCCGTCGCACGCCTTCGTTGATCATATCTTCCAGCGAAAGGCTTGCTTGCCAACGTACATTCATACCCACTTTGACAAAAACAGTGACAATGCCTGTATCCTGACAAATAGGCCGGTGCCCCTGCGCGCACATGCGTGAATTAACCAGAATCTGCGCCAGCGCATCTTTTGCCGCCGGACTTTCTTCCAGTTGATAGGCTTGATACACGGCATCAATAAAATCTTTGGGGTGGTAATAGGAAATAAATTGCAAGGCATCAGCCACGCTTTGAATCAAATCCTCTTGGCGAATTACAGTCATAAGTCCAGTCTCTGCGTCAGATGTGTCCAAGTAGTTGCCACTTGGAATACGGTGGAAAAATCGAAGGCATTATAAACCGAAATAAAGACCTGTGCCTGTGTGAACAATACGCTGAAAACCTGCTTATTACAGCGCTATTTATGCCTATCACCCTGCACATGCATGGTATGCAAGAAAGTATGCGAGAAATCATTTGATACTTTATTGATGTTTTCTATATTCTTTATTGATAGAAGGATCGTTACGCTAGGCCACTTAAAAAAAATGGAACATACGCATGGGTCTGGACGTACGCCCTGTATTGCACACTCTTTTGGCGCCACTGCGCTACCTGATCAGCGGTGGCTCTGCCACCGTGCTGCACTGGGCCACGATGGCAGGCCTGGTCGCCTACGGCACGTCTCCCACACTGAGCACCGCCGTGGGGGCGCTCGCCGGTGCAGTTCTGAACTATGTATTGCAATTTCACTTCACTTTCCGTTCAACGCATTCTCATCGAACAACGCTACCACGCTATTTTCAAGTCACGGCGCTGAGCTGGATAAGCAACAGCGTGTTGTTCTTTATGCTGTTTCAATTAACAACACTGTCGATCAGCACAGCGCAACTGTTAACAACTGCCTTGATTACCTTTCTGAATTTTTTCCTTTACCAGAGGCTCGTATTCCATGAATCCGACAAATCCACCCTTAATACCTGATGATCCGCCGTTATTATCGGTCATTGTGCCCGTATACAACGAACGCGAGGTACTGCCACTCTTTTATGAGCGCACCACGCATGTTTTAAACACATTAGGTATTTCCTATGAGCTCGTTTTTGTTGACGACGGCAGCAAGGATGACAGCGTCAACTACTTGTTTGAATTAGCCGCCAGAGAATCGGTCATCAAAGTTCTGCGTTTAAGCCGCAATTTTGGCAAAGAAGCGGCTGTAACCGCTGGGATTGATTACGCCCAGGGCTCGGCGATTATTATCATTGATGCCGATTTACAAGACCCCCCTGAAGAGATTCCACGCATGATAGCCGCGTGGCAGGCCGGTGCCGATGTCGTGTGCATGAAACGCCTCGAACGGCACGGTGAGACGCGATTCAAACGTTACAGCGCCCATCTTTTTTATCGCCTCCTCAACAGACTGAGCCAGGTCGATATTCCGGAAGACACGGGCGATTTTCGTTTAATGAGCCGGCGTGCGGTGGATGCGCTCAAACAACTGCCCGAACGGCAGCGTTACATGAAAGGCCTGTTTGCCTGGATTGGCATGCCCACAGTGGTCTTGCTTTACAATCGCGATGCCCGCGCCGCTGGCAAAAGCAAATGGGGTTATGGCGGCCTATTCGGCCTGGCCTTTGAAGGTATCACCTCCTTTTCAACCGCCCCACTGCGCTGGGCAACCAATCTGGGGCTCGTGACGGCAATGGCCGGCATCCTCTTTGGCAGCTGGATTGTGCTGAAAACCTTGTTATTTGGCGAAGCGGTTCAAGGTTACCCCTCAATGATGGCCATGATCACGTTTCTGGGTGGCATCCAGTTGCTGGGTATTGGCATCGTCGGCGAATACGTTGGCAAAACCTATCTGGAAAGCAAACAACGCCCCGTGTACCTCATCAGAGACATGGTGCAAAGCCATACCCTGTCGCAAACCCAGACCCAACACTCGTCGCATTCAATTTCACTGGAGCGCCCCACACGTGTCGCATCGCTTTAATATTGGTTTACTGGCCATTGCCACTGTTCTGCTGATCCGATGGCTCTCCATGGCATGGATACCCTTAATCGATACCAGCGAACCGCGTTATGCAGAAATTGCCCGTTTGATGCTGGTTTCCGGTGATTACATCACGCCCTGGTTTGAACCTGGCGTACCCTTCTGGGGCAAACCACCCTTGTCATTCTGGAGCGAAGCCTTGGCCATGAAGTGGCTGGGTGTGAATGAATTTGCGGTCCGCTTCCCCTCGTGGATAGTCACCGTGCTCACGGTGTTTTTAATCTACGTTTTCACCAAAACGTTTTTCAGCCGTGAAACAGCGCGTCTTGCTTCACTGATTTATGTCAGCAGCGGACTTGTTTTTCTCAGTGCCGGTGCGGTGATCACCGACCCCTTTCTAACCCTAGGCATCACCTTGAGCCTGGTCGCCTTCCCGCTTGCAATAAAAACAGGACAGCAGCACTGGCGTTACGGATTTTTCATTGGACTGGCCATTGGCCTGTTAGCCAAAGGTCCACTGGCACCGGTACTTACCGCCGGCTGCATTATCGGCTGGCTTCTGCTACAAAAGGAGCGTCTTTTACTGCTCAAGGCATTGCCCTGGACAAGTGGACTGCTACTCACCGCCGCACTTAGCTTGCCCTGGTATATTGCCGCAGAACTCAAAACACCCGGTTTTCTGAATTATTTTATTGTCGGCGAACACTTTATGCGATTTGTCGATTCCGGCTGGAACGGTGATCTTTATGGACATGCGCACAAGCGACCCTATGGCACCATTTGGCTGTATTGGTTTGCCTCCTCACTGCCATGGAGTCTCATTGCCCCTGTCGCACTGATAAGCGCATTACGGAAAAAAAGCACCTTTCAACCCACAGACTTCCCGTATACGGGTGTGTATCTGGCCTTGTGGGCACTGAGTACACCGATTTTTTTCACCCCCGCTGGCAATATCTTGCATACCTACGTACAACCCTCGTTGCCTGCTGTGAGCATCGGGGTGGCGGTGCTCCTGGTCAGTACCTACCCGCGATCAATCAAAGCCTTTCATATGACAGGCCTTATTTTTACCCTGCTATACACGCTGGCTATTTTTTCCACCCAATATAAAAGTACGGCAAATAAATCCGAGAAATCTCTAATCTCATTCGTTAACGAACATGCCAGACATGGCGAAGCCCTGGTCTATCTGGATCATCGTCCCTACTCCGCACGTTTTTATTCCAAAGGCACGGCCTTATTAACGCGTATTGAAGACTTGCCAGCTTTTTTGATCGAACAACAGGAAGATATCTATCTGGCTGTACCGCGTGAACGTTACGACGAACTGCATCAGGTTTTACCGCAGTCATTACCCACCTTGTATGAAAACAAACGCTACGTGTTAGTGAAGCTCAAAGCCACATCTAACGCTGAATCGTCACAAAGTACCGACACGGGAAAGGACAGCTGAGCGTATGACAAGCCTTGCTGCGGGCATTCGCATGTTGATTGTTGAAGATCACATCGCACTGGCAAAAAACCTGTTCGAATATTTCGACCAGGATCACTACATTCTGGATTTTGCGTCCGATGGCCTCACTGCGCTGCATCTGCTGACGGTTAATCACTATGACGTGATCGTGCTGGATGTCATGCTCCCAGGCATTTCCGGTTTTGAACTGTGTCGGCGTATTCGCCAGGATTTAGCCTGTTCCACTCCCGTGATCATGATGACAGCAAAAGATCAGATGCAGGACAAGGAAGAAGGTTTTGCCCAGGGCACAGATGATTATCTGGTTAAACCCTTCAACCTGCGTGAGCTTGAATTGCGCGTGCAAGCACTCACCCGGCGCAAACACCATCAAAATACGGTGTTACGTGCAGGTAAACTCAGTTACGACACCGGTACGCTGAAAGTAATGATGGAAGGTCATCCGCCGCTCATTTTAACGGGAAATGCCGCACGCATTCTGGAAGAGTTGATGCGCACCTACCCAAGTTTTGTTTCCTATGAACAATTGCAGGATAAAATCTGGCATCAGCGCGAAACTGATCTGAATACCCTGCGCACCCACGTTTACTTGCTCAGAAAACAACTGCAGCAGCAATTTAACCAGTCATTCATAAAAACCGTCCATGGCCGGGGTTTTCGTCTGATACCCAATGGTGAGGAATAAACATGCCCTCTATTTCCAGACGGGTACACAAGACTTTTTTTGCGTTCAGCATCTCTATTATCCTCATTATGCTGGTGCTGATTATGGTTGCCAGTGAAGATCTGGAGGCAACCATGCAACACAGCGAACTTGAAGAAGAAATTCGTTTTATGCAGGTTCAACAAGCACCGGACAAACCTCTGTACTGGAAAACTGCCAACCTGATCGCACTGTATTTACCAGACCATGGTTCTACACAGTTCGAAATACCTCCGCTATTCACCACATTGACGGTGCCCTTTCATGGCGAAGTACGTCTTAAGGACCAAATATTTTTAGTCCACACCACACACCATCAAAACGGTCGTTATTTTATTGCCAAAAATATTTCAGGTTTTGAAAAACGAGAAGAGCTCTTTCACTGGATTTTGGCAATTGCAGCACTGGTGATACTGGTTTTCACCTATTTTTTTGCAAAAATCGGGGGGAAACGACTGACACAACCGCTTGATGATTTATCACATCGCATACAGACTATATCCGTTAGCGCACACATGCCGCGTTTGGATTTGAACTACCAGGATCAGGAATTGCTGGCTATTACCCAGACCTTCAATACATTTCTCGACGAACTGGAGTCCTTTGTTACACGTGAACAATCACTGATGAGTCTTGCCAGCCATGAGTTACGCACACCCGTTGCGGTAATTTCCGGCGCCATCGAAATTTTGCATCGTCGCGGACAGCTCAGTGCAGACGATCTTAAAACGCTTGCCCGGATTCAAAATGCCTGTGCCGAAATGAGCGCCAATGTGGATATGTTATTAATGCTGTCACGGCGCAGCGAATCACTGGCACCACACGAATCGCTTCAAGTCGATGCCATTCTGGACACTGTACTGGAAGATCTCGCCACACGCTTTGATGTGTTTGAGCGCGTACACGTTATCAAGGACGCCGCCGTTTTTCATGAGGGTGACCGCATACTGGTCAAAATGCTGTTGCTTAACGTCATACAAAATGCGCTACAACATACCAGCGCACCTATTGTCATTAGACTCGACACGCAGAAAATAGAAATACTGGACCAGGGCGGCGGTCTGCCTGCGTCCATTCAAGACCGATTAAATCAGGGCAGCCATGCCTTAAAAAGTCCGCAATTACCTGGTTTGGGACTGTACATCGTCACATTGATTTGTGAGCGTCTCAAATGGCGTTTGGCGCTGGAGAATGCCGAACAGCAAGGCACAAGGGTGTGTATTTATTTCAACAAATAAAACGGTCTTTATCTGCTCGCCAACAAAGCTCAGCCAGTTAACACCAAGCATAAGCACCTAAAAAAAACGAAAGCATTAGCTTTCGTTTTTCAGGGGGTACAAAAGTCAAACACGTTTACGATAACAGCGCCTGTTTATCGTCTTCATTCAAGTATCGATGACGAACATCTTCTCCCGTCACAGCGTACACCGTGTATTCACAAATATTTTTTGCGTGATCACCGATACGCTCCAAAGAACGTGCGGCCCACAAGGTATTCAATACCCGCGAAACATTGCTTGGATTTTCCATAATCAAGGTAATCAGTTGTCGTGTGATTGCCTCGTATTCCCGGTCTACTTTTAAATCTTCCGAGGCCACTTCAAGGGCGGTACGAATATCCATGCGCGCCAGGGAATCCAATGCGTCGTGTAACTCTTTTCGCACATGCTCGCCCAGATGACCCAGTTCATGACATTCGCCTCTGGAACGATCCATTTCAGCCAACTCCAGCGCCATCAGCGCAATTTTGGTTGACTCGTCGCCAATACGTTCCAGATCAGTAATGCTCTTGAGCAGACTCATGATCAAACGCAAGTCACTGGCCGTTGGCTGTCGACGTGCAATAATTTCAACACAATGGCTATCGATGCTTTTTTCCATGGTATTGACCATGGCATCACCCTGAATCACCCGGTGTGCCAAGGATGTGTTACCACTGATCAAGGCTTCGCAGGCATCCCTGACCTGCGCTTCAACCAGCCCGCCCATGGCCAATACGCGATTACGAACATCGTCCATTTCTTCATTAAATTTTTCTGATATATGTTTATGTGCCATACAGGTTAACCATAGCGTCCAGTAATATAATCTTCCGTCTGTTGTTTTGACGGATTAGTAAAAAGTGTGGTCGTGTCACGAAATTCAATCATTTGGCCCAAATACATAAAAGCAGTATAGTCAGAAACCCGGGCGGCCTGTTGCATATTATGCGTAACGATAATAATCGTGAAACGTATTTTCAATTCGTTAATCAATTCTTCAATTTTTAAGGTTGAAATCGGGTCCAGGGCTGAAGCCGGCTCATCCAGCAGCAAAACCTTAGGCTCAATAGCAATGGCCCTGGCAATAACCAAACGCTGTTGCTGCCCACCTGACAGGCCCAACGCACTGTCTTTTAGTCTGTCTTTAACCTCATCCCATAAGGCAGCGCCTCGCAGTGACTGCTCTACTTTGTCATCAAGCACTGCGCGTTGATTCACGCCTTGCAGGCGCAAACCATAGGCCACGTTTTCATAAATGGACTTGGGAAAGGGATTTGGACGCTGGAACACCATGCCCACTTGTCGACGCAAATTAGACACATCCACCCGAGGGTGATGAATGTCGTTCTCGCCCAGTAGAATTTGGCCTTCAATCCGCACGCCATCAACCAAATCATTCATTCGATTAAAACAACGCAACAGGGTTGATTTACCACAACCACTGGGTCCGATAAACGCTGTCACCCGGTGTTCCGCGACACTCAAATCAATATTTTTCAGTGCCTGCTTACTGCCATAAAACAAATTCAGATCCTTGGTGCTGAATACGATTTTTTCATTGGCAATATTCAAACGCCCTGAATCCATAGCGGCAATAGATACCCGGCCCAGACGCTGTTCTGTTGTCATTCACACTACCTCTTGGTCTTAGGTACTTACGCCCCGATACTTTTCACTTAATCTGTTGCGCAACAAAATAGCGCTTAAATTCAGAATCACGATAATCAGCACCAATAAAAATGCCGTTGCATACACTAAAGGTTGCGCCGCCTCAACATTAGGACTCTGAAAACCTACGTCATAGATATGAAAACCCAGATGCATGAATTTTCTTTCCATATGCAAAAAAGGAAAGTTTTCATCCAAGGGCAACGTTGGAGCCAATTTAACCACACCGACCAACATTAAAGGAGCCACTTCACCTGCCGCACGTGCCACAGCGAGAATCAAACCCGTCATGATCGAAGGCGATGCCATAGGCAGCACCACTTTCCACAACGTTTCAGCTTTGGTTGCCCCCAGGGCCAGGCTGCCCTCGCGAAGATTACGCGGGATGCGGGTCAGGCCTTCCTCTGTTGACACAATTACAACCGGCAGTGTCAGCAGTGCCAGCGTGAGCGATGCCCACAATAAACCTGATGTACCCAGAAAAGGCGCGGGGGCAGCTTCCGGGAAGAACAACTTATCAATGTTGCCTCCCAGGAAATACACAAAAAATCCCAATCCAAAAACGCCATACACAATGGAAGGCACCCCTGCCAGGTTATTGACCGCAATACGCACAATACGGGTCACGATGCCTTGTGACGCATATTCACGCAAATAAACAGCGGCAACAATGCCCACGGGCGTAACGATAATGGACATGATGATCACCATCATGATGGTGCCAAAAATAGCAGGAAAAACCCCTCCTTCGGTATTGGCTTCTCGCGGATCTTCCGTCAGAAAGCGCCAGAACGCTACGACATACCGGCCGGTTTTTTCAATAACATTCATCTGATTGGGTTTCAGGCCGCCAATGATTTCTTCCAAAGGCAACTCGACCACCTGAGCATCCATTACCTGAAACCTGGCGCTGTCGCGCTTGATCGCCTCATTGAGTGTTTGCAGTTGCGCCATATAGACATTGAACTGACTGGTCAAACGCGCTTCTTCAACGCTTAGTTCAGCCAAGGCCTCAGGGGTTTCTGCACGTTCCAAAACCAGCTTCTTGCGCTCCATACGGAGCATTTCCAGCTGATAGTTGATTGAGCCCATTTCCTTTTTTTCAAGCTGGGTAATCTGCTCTCTGAGAAGCGATGCACGCTCAACGCGCTCAAGAAAAATCGTCCAGGCTGATTCACCCTCTGCTACCACATTCCCTTTTTCTTCGACCGAGCGCAGCTCACCATAAAAGTTACCCCACTCTTCGCGCTCCAGAACAATCAGTCTTTCAGGTCGATTCACCGCTTTTATGTGAGGCTGGTCAATCCAGCGAAAATCCGCATTCAATTCACGATTACCGATTTTGATCAACCAACGCTCGATAATGGGTGACTGGGCGTTTTTGTCGATCAAACCAAAATGTTCGAGATTGACCTCTTCCTTGCGCACCAGTTCACCCACCAAACGCTGTTCGCCTTGTTCCGGGTCGTTATAGGTCAGCTCAAGAATATCCCCCGGCCAGAAATGCCCTAATCCCCGTACCATAATCAGTAACAGCAAGGAAACCACGGCAACAATACTGATCGCCACGGCACCCGCATTTAACCAAATCCAGGGAGAACCGCCTTTCCACCACTTGACCAGATTCTGCATCATGTCCTCTTTATAGATTGCTGTAACGGCTACGCAAACGTTGTCTCACCATTTCCGCCACTGTGTTAAACGCGAACGTGACACCGAACAGAACCAGCGCAGCCAAAAACAGAATACGGTAGTGACTGCTATCAACCTCGGATTCTGGCAGTTCAACGGCAATGTTAGCAGATAAGGTACGCATACCCTGAAACACGCTTAAATCAATCACGGGGGTATTACCCGTGGCCATCAATACAATCATGGTTTCTCCAATCGCCCGGCCCAAACCAATCATCACGGCAGAAAAAATTCCTGGACTCGCGGTAAGAATGACGACTTTAGTCAATGTTTGCCACGGTGTTGCGCCCAAAGCCAAAGAGCCTTCGGTCAAATGACGAGGTACGCTGTAAATAGCGTCTTCGGCGATCGAAAATATTGTTGGAATCACTGCAATACCCATGGCAATACCCACAACCAGAGAATTGCGCTGGTCATAGTCAATATCCAACGAAACCTTCAACCATTCCTGGATATTACCGCCGAAAAATCCGTTCTCAATAAACGGGCCCACGGCAAACATTGCCCATACCAGAATGACCAGTACCGGCATCAACAACACGGCTTCCCACCCCACAGGCACACGGTTTCGTATGCCTCCGGGCACGAGTTGCCAAAGCACCGCAAAAAGCAGAAAACCCGCTGGCACAACAAACAAGAGTCCAAATACTGCAATCAAATTCGCTTCAATCAAGGGCGCGAGCCACAAGCCGGCCAAAAACCCAAGAATAACGGTTGGCAGTACCCCCATGATCTCAATACCGGGTTTTACCCAGGTGCGCATCAAGGGCATCATGAAGTAACCCGTGTATATCGCACCCATAATAGACAAGGGTACGGATATCAACATGGCATAAAATGCGGCCTTCAATGTGCCAAAAGCCAAGGGAATCAGGCTGAATTTAGGTTCGAAATCGTCGGCACTCGAAGAGGATTGCCAGATATAACCCGGTTCAGCATAACCCTCGTACCACACTTGCTGCCATAAAGCGCTCCATGTCACCTCAGGGTGTTCGTTTTCAATATGGAAAAAAGCGTAATCGCCCGGACGCAATTCCACCAGCAAATCATCGGCACGGGCTGATAATGCCAATTGTTGCATCTGATCAAACAGGGGCTCTGTCTTAAGCAATTTGGCGCCCCCGGTCATATGAAACAAACTCAACTCCTGTTGCGCATTAATCGTCAACAAACCTTTGCGTCGGGCTTCAGTTTTGAGTACAACGGGCTGGCCATCGGTTTCAAAACTGCGAACAGGACCCAGTTTCAGGGTGTTTTCAGGTGTTTTTTGCAAGGTCCATTGGGTCAAGTGTTGATCGGAACTGAGGGTAATTAACGATTTGCCTCCGGTCAGATATTCTGCCAAAACCAGGGTTGTCGGTTCCGCCAACAAACTTTGTGTTAGCAAAATCTCTGGCTCTTCCTTGTCACGAATATCCACCACTAAAGCTGCGCCTTGCTTACTCATGGCAATCACTTGTTCTGCCGTATCATTTATCAGCAGAAAATCAGGGCGCTGTTGTACATCCCAGACATGCTCATACGCAACACTGCTCGGCGCTTCGCCCTCTTGCGTCAGATAGTAGTCCATCTGTACTTGTGATGATTCATTGACATACACAAGCACAAGGCCTTCGTCATCACGTTTAACACTTAAAAGAGAACGATCAGTCAGCCCCTGAACTTCAAGGGCGTGTTCGCCGTAAGGAAAGTCGAGCTGAGGTTTGACCTGGCGTTTGCCGGACTCATCAAAACTCACTATATAGTCGATCCGTACAATCAGCAGATGAAACTGCTCATCCAATAAAGCCAACAATTGCCCACTCGCATCCATGGGCATCACTCGATGAATCGCCCCGGCAAGAGGCAGGTCAAAATGCCCTGCAGGCTCCCCGGAATCCGATAAAAAAAACCGGGCTACGCGTTCGCTGGTGAAACGTACGGCTATTTCACCGCTTTCTGATAAGCCCAAATATTTGCTGTTTTCCTGGGCAAGCTCAGGCCGTGAGAAGGTGCTCAGTTGCTCAACAGAAGGGGATTTAAAAATAGGTAACACGACGGACAGCAAGAAAGCAAAAATAAGCCCGATTACCAGAATAACAATGAATCCGCCTGCTTTTACGTAAACACGGGTTAATTTATCAACAAGGGCACGACGGCGCTGTCTCAGCGTGGTCTGATATAAATCAAATTCAGTCATAGCATCTAACACATCGAAATAGGCTGTTGGTTGTTTCGCATAAATCCAAGAAGTGAGTTATCTCAACACTTAACATCCTATTGGCAAACCGTCTCTGCCACCATGGCATTCTCATGAACACGGATAATAATTAAGTCAGGAACATCCGCAGGCGCCGATTTTAAACCAAAAAAAAGGGAACATCTTCCCCTTTTTTTGTAATCAACCTGTCTGCAAGTACGCTCGGCATATCAGGCCAAGCGCCTTGTTTTACTGAATTTTCTTCAGATCCATTTCAATCACTGAAGCAGGCAATGGAATATATCCATCCTTCACAACACTCTCCTGCCCCTGTTTGGAAAGAACCAGCTTGATGAACTCTTGCTCAAGAGGAGGCAAGGGCTTGCCAGGATGTTTGTTTACGTAGACATACAGATAACGAGACAAAGGATAGGTTTTATTCAGCGCATTCTCGGCATTCGCTTCAACAAAAGGCTTACCCTCTTTTTTAGCCAGAGGCACGGCACGCACACCCGAGGTTTTATAACCAACACCGGAATAACCAATCCCATTCAAAGAGGAGGTCACAGACTGAACAACCGATGCCGAACCAGGCTGTTCATTAACAGAGCTTTTGAAATCGCCCTTACACAAGGCTTCTTCCTTAAAATAACCATAGGTGCCAGACACAGAATTCCGTCCATACAACTGGATAGCACGTGTAGCCCAAACACCTGTTAAACCCGCATCAGCCCATTTGCCAATATCAGCAGAAGCACCGCAGCTACGATTCACAGAGAATATGGCATCTACTTGCTGCATGGTCAGCCCTTTTATCGGATTATCTTTGTGCACATACACTGCCAATGCATCAACTGCCACGCGTATAGCGGTTGGTTTATAGCCGTATTTTTTCTCGAAGGCTTCGAGCTCTATATCTTTCATTTCACGGCTCATTGGCCCCAAGGTAGCCGTGCCTTCAATCAAAGCAGGAGGCGCTGTAGAAGAACCCGCTGCCTGAATTTGCATATTGACACTAGGGTATTGATTTTTGAACGCATCACCCCAGAAGGTCATCAAATTGGCCAAGGTATCAGAGCCCACACTAGATAAACTGCCTGAAATACCACTGACCTTGCTGTAGTCTTTCACAGCAGGATCTATACCGGCAGCCTGTGTTACGGTCATATGACTGACAAACACCAGCGAACCCGTCAGTGTGGCCATGAGCTTTTTAATTTTCATACGTTTCCTCTTTGGATTTTGATCACTAATAAAGCGCTTCATTGCTGAAGACGCAGTATGAGTCAGCAATATTTCACTTTTGTGACTATTACACACCGACAACAAAAAAATCACTGTATGGCATCTTTTCGTTTTCAGCCCAAGGCCTGCATTTTCACACTCGAATCTGTCTTAAGCACTCTGGGCTCGGGAAACAGGCACGAAAAACAACTGCCTTTACCCACCTCACTCCAGACCAGCAATTGACTGTCATGACGCCGCAGTATTTGTTTTACGATGGCCAAACCCAAACCTGTCCCACCCTTGTCCCGTGAACGACCGACATCCACCCGGTAGAAACGCTCCATTAAACGCGGCAGGTGCTCTGGCGCAATACCTATGCCTTCATCTTCCACTTCAAAAAGGGCCTTCCCATCCTGCTCCACCCAGCGCACGGTAATACAACCGCCATCAGGCGTGTAACGAATGGCGTTACTGATTAAATTGGTAAACACGCTGTAAATTTCAGAGTCAACCGCACGCAGCAGCAGGTTGGATTGAATCTCGGGTTTAATCTGATGACGTCCATTGCTCAAACGCTCCATATCGCTCAACAGGCTTTTAAGCAAACTGGCCACTTTAATCACCGTACATTTATCGAGCACAGGGGGTTCTGCCGTATCCAGCACTGACAGTGTCAACAAGTCACCCACAATGGACTTCATTCTTAATGCCGGCCCCAGCATTTTACTCAACTGATTACGATGCGCATCACCGAGCGTTTCATCGTCTGCCATCATTTCCAGATAACCCAGTATCACGGTCAAAGGTGTGCGCAGCTCATGCGAGACATTCCCCACAAACTGCTGACGCATGGTCATAAGGCGATGCACATGGGAAATATCGCGCGCCAGAAGCAAACGTCGGTTTTTTATCTCGACCAAACGCAGCTCAAGAATTTTTGCGTCATCAAGGGGCGAGCGCATTTCAAGGCTCGAACTACCGCTTTCGTGATGTAACAAGGTCGCAAATTCTGGGGTTCGAATGATATTAGAAACAATCTGACCTTTATCTTTATGATTCAAACCTAGCAACGATTCAGCCGATTTATTAAACCACTCGACTTCATCGCGCTCATTGAGTAACACAACAGGATCAGGCAAGGCCTGCGTGCTTTCGCGGAAATTTTTTAAGAAAACGCCTAATTTCTGTTTTTGCGAGCGATTGGTTTTTTGTAATGCGCCATGCATTTTAACGAAGGTATAGGACAGATCACCCCATCCCCCATTTTGCTTAAGAGGCTCTCTGAGTTTGGAGTGACTCCACTGTTCAAAACGGGACATTTGGCGCAGTTGATAGACTGTAAATATCAGCGAAGCCATCAACACACCTACTAATACGTGGTCAACAAGAGCACCCAGCAAACACCCAAGACCCAACCAGACAGACAATCGAAATGCTTCCTGAATCCATGGGCTTGACATAGTTTCTCCATTATTCCTATTTCACTGCGGTGATTAAATCCAGCCAGTGTCTGTTAACACTATCCGCGCAGTTGCGACGCAGGCGCTTTTGTTGCGAGCCAAGGCGCACCGAGCGTAGTGCGCGGATGTACCACAGACAGGCCCTAGACCACTCTGCTGGAAAAGCGATAACCTGCACCACGGACCGTTTGAACATACTGATCATAACCCTGAGGCGCCAATAGTTTTCGCAAACGCAGTACATGCACATCCACTGTACGATCATCAACGTACACAGCCCTGCCCCACACACGATCAAGTAATTGCTCTCTGGAAAATACCCGCTCCGGATTACGCATCAAAAATTCGAGCAATCGATACTCTGTGGGGCCGGCGTGAACCAGGTTGCCGCATATCGTCAAACGATGAGACTGCACATCCAGACATAACTCACCCACGGTAAGCAGCTCACCCTCGCGCGAAACTGTTCGCCGGATGACCGCTTTGACCCGGGCGATCAACTCCTTGGGGGAAAAAGGTTTGGTCAGATAATCATCCGCACCGGAATCAAAGCCCCGAAGTTTATCCGACTCCTCGCCTCGCGCCGTAAGCATAATAATAGGCAAGTCTTTGGTAGGCTCATCAGCACGCAGGCGGCGAATAAAGTCTATGCCACTCATCCCGGGCAGCATCCAGTCCGCCACAATCACGTCAACGCCTGGCTTATCCAGCACACGCAGCGCCACATCCGCAGACTCGGCTTCCGTCACTTTAAATCCTTCGCGCTCCAGCGAAAACCGTAACATTTCCCGGATATCATTGTCATCTTCAACTATCAAAACATGTTGCCCGCTCATTGCCTAAGGCCTTTTATGTCAAAATTGTTATTCAATCAACGGGATGTTACAGTCACATGACAAGCCAGCACTTTTCAACAACGGCGCTGTTTTATTGGTTTTCATGGTTCTGAATGCTGCGTTCATCCTATAGAATTCATGTGGCGAAAATAACAGGAATGATCACTTAATTATTTAAAAACCAAACGACCACACGCAGAAAGGGCGACACATGACAGATCAGAAACATTTAACCGAACAGCTACAGAAACTACATCAAGACTTGCAACAATATCAACCGCAGACAGCTCTGGATGAAGAAAGCAGACACTTGCTTCAACAAGTAAATCAGGACATAGAAAGACTCACCCGTTCCAGTGCAGAGGGTGAAACAATGACGCAGGTGTCTCTTGAAAGCTCACTGATCCACTTTGAACAGGACCATCCCACACTCGCCGCCATCCTTAAGGAAATGGCCGATTTATTGAATAAAATGGGCATTTAACTGCCCTGCAGTTTGTTATCCACTTATTTTCCATAACAAGGAACAAACCAGCATGCTCGATTTGAACGTAGTAAAGAAACAACTTGAAACCCAAAAAGAAGAAATCGAGCAACGGCTGCGCGCCACGACCAAGGATCTTCATCATCGTGATGAAGCTATTAGTGCGGACTTTGCCGAACAAAGCACCGAGATGGAAAATTACGAAGTATTAGTGGCCCTGGACAAAGAAGGGCAGCAAGAACTTGAACAAATTGAATCGGCACTCCGGCGCATTGACGATAAGCGCTACGGTCAATGTACCCAGTGCCATGGCAATATTAACGAGAAACGCCTACAAGCCATTCCCTACGCCGCTTTATGTATGGACTGCTCAAACCAGCAGGCAAACAAGATCTAGGCGTGGGCTGATTATGAGCCACCCTCCCAAGCCTTATTCGTCTTTACACTCAACTTCTTCAATGATTTTCCTTAAACGCTCTTGCTCTTCCCTGCTTTTGCTTTCATCAATCATTCGCTTGAGTTCTTTTCGGTAGGTCGCAAAATCTTCAGTACAACCCACGCCTACCGAGGCGTTACCAAAAGGCGCGGGTGAAACACAGGCAGACAAGGTAAATACCATCCCAAGCAAACACACATTTCGCTTTAGCAACTTAACTCTCCAATACTTGATTTGGCCACAGTGCACGTTCAAAGAATATTTGCTTACTTGTTTCTTGCTTATTTAATGAAGCATCCAAAATCTATTGCCCAATGTACCGATTTTTTATTGGGAAAAAATCCATCTGCAAAACAAAGACTCGTAAGTCAACTTGTTATGTTTTTAATTACTACGTGAAATAATTCAGGCCCACAGCACGCACTAACAAAAACGCGCCATGGGAGGGCGTTTAATACCCGAAGGTTTGCACGCCGTCATTCGATGCAGGTGATTCATTAATGATGGTGAGCTTGGAAATCACTTTGGTGACACCATTTGCTTTGGAGGCCATTTGCATGGCGACTTCCTCTACATGTTTGTTTTCCACAGCCCCATACAAGGTAACCACACCACGATAGGTGTCAATATTGATATTAAAACCGTTCACTTCTCTATCGGAAAGATACCAACCTTTAATGGTTGAAGTAATAACGGCATCCTGTTTAATCGTTTTCAGATCCCGCTCATCCCTACCTGTGTAATAACCCGCCGCCGTGCCACCTGCCAGCAAACCAGCCGCCACCGTGCCCGTAGTGCATCCTGTGGTAGAAAGTAAAAAACACCCTAATCCAAACACCAGAACTATTCTACGCATACGCTACTCAACCCCATCCAGACATCATTAAAACCATCGAAAACACATTACAGCCGCCGGCGATCCCGGCATCAACATCGTGCACATTCAAGCAGAACAATATCGCAACTTTGCGAGTGCTCATCAAATACGATAACGGCCCGCTTCGTTTTGAGCAGCGTCTCCACCTGTTTTACCTTGTCAACAAGGGATACTTCGTATTCACCGTAATCTGTTCCAACCCGCGTTACAAACTCTTCGATTAACGTATTCAAGGTGTCAGGCGGCAGGCGATTATACGGAACATTTATCGGCATATAAAACATCTCATCAACGTAGCGAAATACACTACACGAAACACTCCGTTACGAGTTAACCCCCGCAATTAGACACTTTAATTTGCATATATTCAATTGATCATGGATCATGCACCGTTTGCGGGCTGGGTCACTTCCAGCGTTTCATCTTAGTTCGAGACAGCCTCCATGAGTCAAATTCAAGACCTGATCTGTGGTTTCAAGCGTTTCAAAAAAAAGTTTGTTGAAGAAAAATCAGAGCAATACCAGTTGCTGGCCCTGCAAGGGCAGTCACCCAAAGCCTTGATTATTGGGTGCTGTGATTCACGCGTTGATCCTGCACTTACGCTCGACTGCCATCCCGGTGATCTGTTTGTTGTGCGTAACGTTGCCAACCTTGTGCCTCCCTATAGCCGCGAACGACTCTACGCTTCAACCAGTGCCGCGCTGGAATTTGGCATTTTATCACTCAACATTGCCCACATTATTATCATGGGGCACTCAAGCTGCGCCGGCATTAAAGCTGTTCTGGAAAAAGCCCTCGCACACAGCCAAGGCAATATCAGCGACACAGATACCAGCAGTGTTGATCAATGGATGAGCAATGCCATTGCCGTGGCTGAAGAAACCATCAAGGAAAACGGGCATTTGCCGGCAGAAGACCAGCATTGTATTTGCAGCCGTAAATCTCTGGTCAAATCATTGGAGAATTTAAAAACCTACCCCTGGATCAAAGAACGTCTGGCCTCAAACAGTATTACGATTAATGGCTGGTACCTGCACCTGGGTGATGCCTCGCTGGAACAATACTGCGAAGAAAGTCAGCGTTTTGAATATCTTCAGGCACTCTAGGTTTGGGCAGGCGCTTACAATATAGGCTGTAGATTTTTCCGCTCATTCCAGCTGCGTTATACCGGATTAAAAGAGACCCTGTTAACACATCACTGCGACAGCAATGTCATTAATTCTTGTTCGCTAATAATAAGTAAACCCAAGGCCTGGGCCTTGGTTAACTTGCTGCCAGCGGCCTCACCGGCCACCACATAATCTGTTTTACTGGATACAGAAGCGGCCACCTTGGCACCCTTCGCCTGTAACAAGGCCTTGGCCTCATCTCGCGTCAGATCTTGCAAGGCGCCGGTTAAAACAACAGTTTTCCCAAAAAGTGTATTCGCCGACTCACCCATGCTTGACTTGGGATTTGTCACCGCTGGCCACATTACGCCGTGCGCAAGCAGCGCCTGAATCACCTGTTGATTTTCTTCCTGCGCAAAGAAATGGCGAATATGGAAAGCCACTACCGGCCCCACGTCAGTAACGCTCATCAGTGCTTCTTCATCGGCACACTCAATAGCCTTCAGCGAGGCAAAGTGCTGTGTCAGCGCCAGCGCTGTGGCTTCGCCCACCTCTCTGATTCCCAAGGCATAGAGAAAACGGGTCAAGGTCGTGTGTTTGCTTTTTTCCAGGGCCTGAATAATGTTTTGCGCCGATTTAGGCCCCATTCGTTCCAACCCGCTTAGCTGCTCCAGCGTAAGCGTGTACAGATCGGCCACATTCGTCACCAGCCCTTCGTCCACCAGCTGGCTGACCAGTTTAGCGCCCAAACCCTCAACGTCGAACGCACGACGTGAGACAAAATGGCTGATTGATTCTTTTAACTGGGCTTTGCATGCCAAACCGGCGTCACAACGGGTGATTATTTCACCCTCGACATAGTTGATTTCAGCATGGCACGCGGGACAGCGCACCGGCGGCACAATTGGCAACACAGTGGCCGGACGTTTTTCCAATAACACCCGTTGCACTTTGGGAATCACATCACCGGCACGGCAAATCACCACATAATCATTGATTTTTATATCCAGACGCTTCACTTCGTCGAAATTATGCAAGGTCGCATTGCTGACTGTCACCCCGCCAACAATTACCGGCTTCAAACGCGCCACAGGCGTGATAGCACCGGTTCGTCCTACTTGAAAATCAACACCGAGTAATTGGGTTACCGCTTCTTCAGCAGGAAATTTATAGGCCACTGCCCAACGGGGCGCACGTGTCACATAGCCCAGTTGTTCCTGCCACAACAACGAATCAACTTTGACCACAACACCGTCAATCTCATAACTCAATTGACTGCGTCGATCAGCCATCTGCCGACAATAATCGACCACAGCTGCCGCGCCCACGACCTGCTCAATTTCAGGATTGACCTTAAAACCCAAGGTGCTGAGATAACACAGTACTTCTTGGTGGGTAGTGAAACCGCTCTGGCCTTCAGACCAGACCAGACCATAACAATATATATCCAGAGGACGTCGCGCCGTAATACGGGGATCGAGTTGTCGCAAACTGCCAGCCGCCGCATTACGTGGATTGGCAAACACTTTTTCGCCCTTTTGCATCTGATCACGATTCAGTTCGGTAAAACCTTTTAAAGGCAGGATCACTTCCCCGCGCACTTCCAGCACCTCTGGAAAATGCTCACCACGCAGGTGCAGCGGCACACTGGAAATTGTGCGGATATTGCTGGTGATATTCTCACCCGTCTGACCATCACCCCGGGTTGCTGCCCGGATTAACAGACCTTTTTCGTAGACCAGACTGACAGCCAGACCGTCAAGTTTGGGTTCACAGGTAAAACACACCGCCTCTTCGCTGCCTATCTGTTTTTGAATGCTACGCTCAAAATCAAACAAGTCTGCGAAATCAAATACATTGGCCAGGGACAACATGGGCGCCCTATGGCTCACTTCTTCAAAAAAGGGCAAGGCTTCCCCGCCCACGCGCTGGGTGGGCGAGTCAGGTGTAATCAATTGCGGGTATTGGGCTTCCAGCTGCTGTAAACGATGGAACAAACGATCGTATTCACTGTCGGCAATGCTGGGGTCATCCAGAACATAGTAACGGTAATTGTGTTCACTCAAGACCGTGCGCAAAACCGCGACTTCTTCTGCGGCGGCTTGTGCGCTCGGGTTTGGGTCTGATTCAGACACGGAACGCTTATTGGTCTGCAAATTTAGAGGCAGATATTTGTTTACGACAAAACTCGTCTACACGTTGCCGGTAATGTGCGATGGTTTGTTGGGTCAGGGCGCTCTGTGTTTCATCACGCAAGTCACACTCCAGAATCGAGCTCATGCGCTGTGCAGTCTCAAGCATGGTTTCAAAGGCACCTCGTGGCGCGCGGGGACCGGGCAAGGTCAAAAACAGGCACACGCCGGGCGTTTTAAAGTTTGCCATACCGGCCGGATCAAAATTACCTGGCTTAACCATGTTCACCATGCTGAATAATTTAGCGCCTTCAACATCGCTCAAGGAATCCATCCGATGAAAAAGCCCCATTTCGCCGAATCGTAATCCATTATTCGTAATGACACGTAATAAGGGCTCCCCTTCGATCATGCCGCTGCGAGAAGCAAGGTTAATGGCTATCACCTGTTCAACCGGGGGGGCTTTCACTTTATTGACAGAAGCGTTCAGTGCTGGCTCTGCTTCATCAATTTGATCTTCTTCCGGCATCCATTGATCAGCTTCCTCTTCGTCAAGATCTTCTGTGAAATCAGCCTCGCGGTTTACACGCACGGGACGAGAAGACACCGGCTCATCAAATCGCGGACTCATTCGATCGGATTCATCGATTTTTGTTCTGGATTTTTCCGCCGGTTTGATCACGCGTGCCGTGCCACTAGGAAGTTCGGGATTGTAATCACGAAAGAAATCATCCTCTACGACATCCTCTGCCGGCTTTTTGATTGCCACACGTAAAGTATTTTTTCTGGCTTGTCGGGCGCGACGAAAACCATCAGCCAGAATTCCAACAATCACAAGGACAACAATAACAATTAAAATCTCGCGCACACCCATTTCCATTGTTTAGTCTCCCTGTTGAATAACTGTATTTTCTGGGCAGATAGAATTTAGTGCTGGCATATTACAATAGACAGTCAATTTCACAAACTTCACCTGTTAAATTGATTTTCACATAGCGGCCATAGCAGCCGCCTCATCGACATTCACGGACACCAGTCTGGATACACCGGGCTCCTGCATTGTAACGCCCATCAGGACATGCGCCATTTCCATCGCCACTTTGTTATGGCTGATATAAATAAACTGTACATTCTGCGACATTTCTTTCACCAGCCGACAAAAGCGCCCGACGTTAGCGTCATCCAGGGGCGCATCAACTTCGTCAAGCATACAAAAAGGTGCCGGATTCAGCCGGAATATTGAAAACACCAGCGCAATGGCGGTAAGTGCTTTTTCACCCCCGGACAACAAATGGATGGTGCTGTTGCGCTTGCCCGGTGGTCTTGCCATGATCGCCACCCCGGTATCGAGCAAATCTTCGCCGGTGAGCTCAAGGTAGGCATGACCGCCGCCAAAAACTTTGGGAAATAATTCCTGCAAACCACCGTTGACCAATTCAAAGGTTTCCTTAAAACGGTTACGGGTTTCCTTGTCAATTTTACGTATGGCCCCTTCGAGCGTTTCCAACGCTTCGATCAAATCGGCATGCTGGCTATCGAGATAGTTCTTACGCTCCAATTCTGTTTGATATTCATCAATGGCAGCCAGGTTGATCGCGCCCAGCCGGCTTATTTTTACCGCCAGACTTTCCAGCTCAGCTTCCCAAGCCGACTCAGTCGCCTCGGCAGGCATCATTTGTTGCAGCGCGTTCAAATCAGCCTGCAGCTCATGAATTTGTTCCAGCGCAGCCGCCTGTCGAATTTCAAAGGCCTGCATTTCGATGCGCCGTTGTTCCAGCTCGCTACGGCAGATTTGAATGTGCTGCTCTGCCTCAACCCGCTGTTTTTCCAGAGTCTGCCGCTTATGTTCAGCGTTTTCAAGATAACGGCGAGCGTCTGTCATTTTTTCTTCAACAAGCAAACGCTGCTCCAGACGATCTTCCAGACTCGCTTGCAACACATCCACCGGTTCGTCATTGTGTTGTAATGATTCCAATAAATGATTTCGACGCTGCTCCAGTTGCTGTTGCTGACCGCGCAGACGCTCGACGGCCAGGACGGTGGATTCGCGTTGCGTTTTCAAGGCGCGTAGTTGCAAGGCAACACGATGCGTCTCGTCCTTATGGCTTCGAGCGGTCTGACGCGCCTCATCCAGAGCACTGCGACGTTGATCCCTGATAAGCAATAATTCTTCACGCCGATGGTTGTTTTCCGCCATAACATCCAGGGCGTCCTGGAGCGTCAAGCGTGACTGATTGATAGCGGCCTGATCAATTTCCACTTGCCCTTGAATCTCCCGCAGCTCATGCTCCAAACGCTGACGACGCATGGAAAACTGTTCGAGTCGCACTTCTTTGGCCGAAAGCTGGGCTTTGAGATCGGCAATTTTGCGATTGGCGAGGGTTAATTCCTGCGACAAGATCTCACGACGATGCTCACAATCAAGCAAACGTTGACGGCCTTCATCCAGCTGCTGGGTTAATAGGGCAATGTTTTCTTCGTCTTGAGTAATATCGGCTTTGAGCTGCTCAATCTGCTGTTTGCGCGCCAATACCCCTGCGGTTTTATTTTCCTCTTGCTGAATGCGCAGCCAGTTGGGGCCCAACCAGATGCCTTCGCGGGTCACAACCGATTCCAAAACATTCAACTGTGTTTGCAAAACAAAGGCGTCGGCCAGCGTTTCGACACAATACACCCCCGTTAACAGTTGCACGCCACCCTGACGACTACGAACAAAATCAAGCAAGCGCGGGGCTTTGGTACAGGTTTCACGTAAATCAATCCCTTGAACGTGCATATCGGCGCTTTCGTCACTGACAAAACTCAAATTACCCTGCAAAGCGGCAATTTCTTCACCGACCTGCGCCACAGTATTCACACACACTGCCTGTAAACTTCGGCCCAGGACGGTTTCAACCGCTGCTTCCCAACCACCGCTCACCGCAAGTTGATCAGCCAATCGCGGGGCGGCCTCAAGATTTTGCGTTTTGAGCCATTGCGCAACAACGGCACGATTATCGCCCATCGCTGCCTGTTGCAAGGCTTCCAATGAGGCCAAACGACCTTTTTTACCTTGCAACACCGACTTCATCTGATCCAGCGTTTTTCCCAGCGCATGATTGTGTTGTCGCTGGCCGTCTATTTCATTGCGATGCATGGCCACTTGTTCTTCGTGACGAACCAAGACCTCTTGCGCTTCAGCCAAGTGTTCCTGGAGAAGCTGAACGCTGGCTTCCAGATCAGCATCAGGCAGCGTGCCGCGTTCTTCAAGCAAACGATTGGTGCGTTCCAGCCCGCGCCGAATCGCTTGTTCAAGTTGTTCGATACGCGATTGCTCGACTTGTGCTTTTTGACTGGACTCAGACGCCCTGGCATTAAACTGATCCCATTCAGACTGCCAGCGTTGCATGTGTTCTTCGGCCATCACCAGTTGTTCAGCCGATTCATCCTGGGTTGATTGCAACAGCTCCCATTCAGGTTCCAGCACCTGCATTTGTGCATCCAGTTCAGCCATCAGTGTTTGATCAGTTTTCAGATGGGAAGACACTTGATCCAGCGTTGAATTCGCGTCGGCCAAATCACGCTGCACGTCCAGTTCCCGCTGTTTTTGATGCCGGATGTGTTGTTCAAGGCGCGCTACGTCAGCACCCAGGCTGTAATACTCGCCCTGAATCCGATTAAAGTCCTCATTCAGTTGTATTAATTCGCTGTGGTGTACTTCCAGCGCGGTTTCAACCGAGACCTGAACTGTGATTTGCTGTTCACGTTTTAACTCCAGATCACGAATGGCACGGGTATGATTTTGCACACTTGCATCCAGACTGCGCCAACGTAATGCGTGAAGCTGTGCTTTATAGAGTCGCTCTTCTTCTTTGAGATTTTTATATTTTTCGGCGGTTTGCGACTGCCGATTCAGGTGTTGTAATTGGCGTTCGAGTTCTTCGCGTACATCACCGAGTCGATCAAGATTTTCGCGCGTGCGCTGCATTCTGTTTTCGGTTTCGCGCCGACGCTCTTTGTATTTGGAAATGCCTGCCGCTTCTTCAATAAAAACCCGCAGATCTTCTGGCCGCGCTTCAATCAAACGTGAAATGGTGCCCTGTTCAATGATGGCATAACTACGAGGGCCCAAGCCGGTGCCCAGAAAAATGTCCGTAATGTCTTTACGCCGACAACGTGTGCCATTCAAGTAATAATTCGATTGTCCATCGCGATTGACGCTGCGTTTAATTGCTATTTCTGCAAAGGCACCCAGCTCACCCACCAAGGTGCCGTCACTGTTATCAAATTCCAGCTCAATGGAAGCCTGACCTATGGGCTTGCGGGTGGAAGAACCGTTAAAAATAACATCGGTCATGGACTCGCCACGCAGATGTTTTGCCGAACTTTCTCCCATGACCCAGCGCACAGCATCAATCACGTTGGATTTGCCACAGCCGTTCGGGCCCACAATCGCGGTCAAATTCTGCGGCAAGTTGACGGTGGTCGGATCGACAAACGATTTGAATCCTGCCAATTTAATACTTTTTAATCGCATGAATACCGATCTGTTTGCTCAGCTAAAAAGAAGATTGGAAACACTGAAGGCTGAAAGACGCGCCCAAGCATCCTGACACAGGATGCTTGAGTGAAAGAATGGATGTTAGTCAAATTTCCCCATGCAAACAATAGCAACACGGTGGGGCGCTCAAGGCCGCCACACGACACGTATACTATTTTGTTGGCATCATACTGGGCATCATGGATGATCCCGTCCGTTGTTTTGCCGCATCCATGGCGGCTTTTACTTCGGGCGACATATAATTTTCATCATGTTTTGCCAGCACTTCACTGGCATAAAGAACACCGTCACTTTCAAGCTGGCCTTTGGCCAGAATGCCCTGTCCTTCTCTGAACAGATCAGGCAGCAGCCCCTCATAATGAACTGTGACCTCAGACACTCCGTCGGCGAGAACAAAAGAGGTTTTCAGCGTTTGTCCCTCATGCGTTTTTTTTACACTGCCGACCACCACCAGCCCACCAGCACGAATGTGTTGACCCGGTCTGGCTTCGCCTGCCGCAATCTGGGATGGGGTATAAAAGGCATTAATATTCTGGCGCAAGGCATACGTGGTAAAACCCACCGCCAGCGCCACACCCGCCACAATCAGAAGGACAATGATCAAACGTTGTTTACGAATTGGATTCATGCTGCCTCACCTCACGGTTGATGCTGTGTTTTATTTCCTTGCGCAGCGCACGTTGGCGCAACAGGGGTGATAGCACATTGATGGCAATCACCAGGAACGTAATCCCGTATGAAGACCAGACATAAAGCCCTTGCCCCCCCATTTGAATCAGCTCACTGAAGCTGGAAAACTGCATGTTTTAATCCTGTTTTGTAGCCAAAATCAATTCTTTTACCCAACGGCTGCGACGTTCACGATCAATAATTTCACAACGCGCACGCAAAATAACCAAGACAACAAACAAACAATAAAATCCCAGCATCATGATCAGCAGAGGTATCCACATATCTGCAGGCATGGCCGGTTTTTGCATGAATTTAAAGGTGGCGGGCTGGTGCAGGGTATTCCACCATTCAACCGAATATTTGATGATGGGCAAGTTTACCACGCCGACCAAGGCCAGAATGGCGGTCGATTTGGCGGCCGTTTGTGTGTTCTGAATCGCCGCATGCAAAGACATAATGCCCAGATAAAGAAAAAATAAAATCAACATCGAGGTTAAGCGCGCATCCCATATCCACCATGTACCCCAGGTCGGCTTGCCCCAAATAGCACCGGTCACTAGCGCAATAAAAGTAAACGAAGCGCCGATGGGTGCGCACACTTTGGCAATAATTTCGGCCATTTTCATTTTCCAGATCAGACCAATGGCGGCCGATAGCGCCATCATCAGATACGCTGACAAAGCCAGACTCGCTGCCGGCACATGAATGTAAATAATGCGAAAGGTCTGACCTTGCTGGTAATCCTGCGGGGCAAAGAGCAGTGCCTGTATCAGCCCGAACCCACACAAAAGCACCGATACGGCCACCAGCCATGGCAAAAAACGTGTACTGATGTCGTAAAAGTACTGTGGTGAACCCAGCCGGTGATAATAGCGTTTGATCAGCGCCCAAAGTCGATTCATAAGGATTAATTACTCAAACTAATGCGTAGTGATGCTGCCACTGCGAAAGGTGCCAACACCAAAGCCAAGGCCAGCATCGCGCCCAACAGGCTCAAATGCGCCTGATAGGCAAAACCGTCAACGGCCGCCACTACGGCCGCCGTACCCAAAATAAGTACGGGGATATATAAAGGCAAAGCAATAAGTGACACCAGTAGACCACCACGACGAATACCCACGGTCAGTGCAGCACCGATGGCGGTAATCAGTGTCAGCGTGGGCGTACCTATCAATAAGGTCAGCGTCAATACCCACAAGCCATCCCCCGACAGGTTGAGCATTATACCCAATAATGGCGCCAGAAGTGCCACCGGCAATCCGGTAACCAGCCAATGGGTAAATACCTTGGCTATCACCATCAAATAAAGCGAGTTGGGCGCGAGAACAAGTTGCTCCAGCGTACCGTCTTCATAATCTTGAAGAAACAAAGCATCAACGGCCAAGAGCGTCGATAATAAGGCCGCGATCCACAACACCCCAGGGGCCACTTTGGTCAAAATTTGTGGCTCAGGACTAATGCCCAAGGGAAACAGACTCACCACCATCAACAGAAAAAAAAGCGGATTCATCCAATCGGAACGATGACGAAAGGCCGCCAGCAAATCACGCATCAACAAGCGTACAAAGGCTTTGCTCTCACTGGGCAAGGGACGCGAAAACAAATCAGGTGTTACGTAATGCGGCTGATGAGGTGCCGAAGAGGCATCGGATTGTTTTATATTCATGACTGATTACACCGCCGAGTCGAAACGCACACACATTACCCCAAACTAGGACACAGGGCTGAGCACGACCTGGCGCACACAGGTCGAATCAATACCGAGCTCATGATGTGTTGTCAGAATAACCATGCCTCCGGCCTGCGCATGAACGAGCAACAAAGCTTCGATTTTACTGACCCCATTTTTATCAAGCGCCGTAAAAGGCTCATCAAGAATCCACAGCGGTGTCTGCCGCAAATAAAGTCTGGCAAGCGCCACCCGGCGTTTTTGGCCGGCTGATAATCGGTAACAAGGGCTGTCTTCAAAACCACGCAAGCCCAGTTCATGTAAGGCCGTGGTACGCGCTGCCACCGAAGCCTCCGGCGCCAACCAGGCCAGATTTTCAAAGGGACTGAGCTGCGATTTTATACCGGACAAATGACCAATGAAGGTTAAAGCGGCACCGTAGTCCACCCGCTGCTTTTCGATAGTCTTACCAAACCAGAGTACCTGACCCGACTCGGCAGGCATTATTCCAGTCAGAATACGTAACAAAGACGTTTTACCGCTACCATTGGCACCCATGATTTGGGTAATGCTTCCTGTTTCGACCTGAAAACTTAAGTCGGAGAATAACACCACGTTATCACGCACACATTCAAGTCGTTGTGCTTCTAGGGGGACACCACTCACAGCAAACTCGCTACCCGGCAAACTCGGTAAAATTGCAAATTGTCGATTATCCGTTCATGTTAAAGTGATAGCAATATACGCTAAGGATTTAAATTCCCTTCGCATCGACGTTTGTGTAACACAAACATGGCAATTCGATGTGCATGCGCTACGCTATTCAGTCATATGAAAATAGAACCGCCAGCGCCGCCACAAAAAAAACCAGAGGCCAGCCCGCAGGGTGTAAAACCTGAACGCCCGACGTCTTTGCAAGCACTTATACAACGCGTTGCGCCCAACAATGAAAAAACTGTTCAGGCCCAGGTACAATCAGACAGCACGCCAATCAAAAATCCAGGCAGCTCAGGATCCGAGGGGCCACTGTTTAAGGTTCTGATCAAAATCGGCTCTGTTGAACTGATCGCTAGCAGCCCGGTGGCTTTAAAAAAAGGACAGCTGCTTGATATAGACCTCGTTGCAGGCAACACTTTGGTCATTCGCAACATTAGCAGTCCCAGCAGCGACGCAAGCCATCTTGCCTTGCGCAATCTAAGTCCGATACAAGAAGATCTGGCACCGCTACTCACGTTGCTTCAGCACAATAGCACAATCACCCACTCTTCCAGCGCACAGAGGGATGCTTCGTTACAGCAACAGCTTGAACAAGCCATCAGCGCGCTATTAAGTAAACTGCCTTCGCTGGAGCAACTTAAAGCCCCCCAGCAGATGCGCCTGGCATTACTG
>DAIRVL010000003.1:0-37127 GCA_036802845.1 Pseudomonadales bacterium
TTGAACCCAAGCGCATGGAACAAAAAGGTTTTGAGTATTATGCCATTGGGCGGGGCAAGTCGGTGCTTCGTGAAAAGTCTTAGTGCATGGATTTATTTCAAGTGATCATTAGCAATGATGCATGCTTGACTGCGACATTAATAAAACTTGAACATTCAAGTGCGCTTACGTACTATGACCGCCTCTATTATTGGGTTAAGTTTTAAGATGCCGCTAGGGGTCTTTGAACAGCCCGCGAGAGGTGTGGGAATAGGATACGAGTCCAATGTGTCGCCTATTCGCATCATTATTAATAAAAACCATTAAAAAATGATCAAATATAAGGAGCAAACGATGCGTGATGTAGTTATTGTTGATAGCGTGCGTACTGGTCTCGCCAAATCCCACCGTGGTTCTTTTAACAAGACAGCACCTGCTGATATGTGCGGGCACTTGATAAAAGCTCTGATGGCGCGTAACCCTAAAATCAATCCTGAAGAAATCGGTGACTGCATTGTCGGTACCGGTCTGCCAGAAGGTCCCCAAGGTTTTAACATTGGCCGTATCGCTGCCATTATAGGTGAATTACCTATCTCTGTTTCAGGTCAAACCGTGAGCCGTTATTGTTCATCCGGTTTGCAGGCTATTTCTACGGCCGCTAACCAGATCGCTTCTGGTTATGACGACATCATTCTTGCGGGTGGTTGTGAAACCATTTCCATGCTGACTTCCCCAAACATGATTAATGCCTTGAACTCCACTGTGGCTCAAAAACAGCCTGGTATTTACCTGCCTATGGGTAAAACAGCAGAAACTGTTGCGCAGCGTTATAAAGTGTCACGTGAATCGCAGGATGAACTGGCACTGTTGAGCCAGCAGCGTGTAGCGGCTGCTCAGGAACAGGGCCTGTTCAATGACGAAATCGTTCCAATGACGGTTCAATACAGCGTAAAAGACAAAGTGACTGGCGCAGTATCTGATCAAACAGTTACTGTGGATCGTGACGAGTGTAACCGTCCTTCTACTACGCTGGCGGCTCTTTCTACTCTGCCACCTTCGTTTGATCCACAGGGTACGGTAACTGCTGGAAACTCTTCACAGTTGGCCGATGGTGCATCCATGTGTTTGATCATGAGCGCAGAAAAAGCACAGCAGCTGGGTCTTAAGCCAAAAGCTTACTTCCGTGGTTTTGCTGTGGCCGGTTGCAGCCCCGATGAAATGGGTATTGGCCCTGTGTTTGCGGTGCCCAAGTTGTTGAAAGCAGCAGGACTCAAAATTGCTGATATCGACATTTGGGAGCTGAACGAAGCCTTTGCTTCACAAGCTGTTTACTGCCGCGACAAGCTGGGTCTTGATCCTGCAAAACTGAACCCCAACGGTGGTTCTATTGCAGTAGGTCACCCTTACGGAATGACCGGTTCACGTCTTGTAGGTCACGCGGCGCGTGAATTACAGCGTCGTAAACTGAAATATGCCGTTATCACCATGTGTGTAGGTGGTGGTATGGGTGCTGCGGGCTTGATTGAAGCCTGCTAATGCCCTTTGAAACACTTTGTTGCGTATGATTTTTTGCATATAAAAAATGGTTGCAAACAAAATACGGGCATAAAATCAAAAACGGGTGGGAGATTTCTTCTGCCCGTTTTTTTTTGCAAGTGAAATAAAAAATCAAAAAGGTTTCCTCGCTTCGTTTATTCTTTTAATAAAGGTAATGTACGGTCTGTTTTAATGCGTCGTATAACGGCAAAATTAACTGATTGCGGATTTTAGTGAGAGTGAATTATCCATGACAAACAAAAAAAACAGTAATCACGTCGATATTCCGAGTGTGATGTTAAGTAGTGACGATCTAAAATCGCACGCACCGAGGGCGAGTCAGTCATCGCAGGTTCGCCCGGGCCCAACGCAGGAAACACTTAGACCTGCCGCAACATCGCCGGTGTTGATTGTTATATTGTTATGCTTGGTGGGAGCGGTCGCGTTTCTTTATTACCAGTTATATATGCAGCAGCAGGCTTTCCGTGAAACTGAAGCAAATCTGGAACACTCACTTTCGCAAGTCAGTAAACTGGAAAATCAGGATCAAAGCTTGATCGAAACCGGGGGCAATATAAGCAAACAATTAGCAGTTTATGACACTGAAATACGCAAATTATGGGATGTTTCCAATCAACTCAGAAAAAATGATCTGCCCGCTCAAAATAAGGCATTAGATGCACAACAAAAACGTCTGGAAACGGCGTTAACGCAGCTGGAAAAAGCAAAGTCGGATATGGCTGTTTATCAAAAGTCGATTGATCAACTGGAAAAACAATATGCGACCTTGGCTGATGCAATAAAAACGGTGGATGTCCTGGAGAAAAAAACGGCGCAGCTGGATAAATCGCTTTCGGTTTTGGCCGCAAAGGATGCAACAAAAGAAATTTCATCGCTGAAAAGACGGGTAGAGGAAACGGAGTTGTCCATTGCGGCCATTGATGCGCATCGTTCGCAGGTGAATCGTAATCTCGATAAATTAACACAAGAAGTGAAGCGTCTGGGTGCTGGCGGCGAGCCGTCGTTGTAATCGCTCTGCGTGCTCTGAAAGAACTTGCAATGCCAGTGAAAAGGGGTAAAATCCACTTCCCTGAAATAAGCACCCTGGTGATTTATGTGGGTGCTTGGTACGCGCTAGTGGTGAAATTGGTAGACACGCTGGATTTAGGTTCCAGTGCCGTAAGGCATGGGGGTTCAAGTCCCTCCTGGCGCACCATCATTTTTTGTTCTGCTTTTATGCGCGTGACACACTTCTTTGCGTCGCGTTTGCCTGCCGCTTCTGAGCTGTTTGTATAAAAAATCTTTCCGCTCGTCCTCTCTCTTGCATCATAAAAAAACAGTTTTCGTGCGCTTTATCTTGAGTTAATGTGGCCGCTCAATTTGCGCCCTGCAAGATGTATTAAAAAGCTATTTTCCTGTAACAGACATTGATTAAAGGTAGTAAACATGCCGAGTACACTTTCTTTGGATTCAGCAACGAGCTGGCATTATCCTCAGGATGAAACAAGTTTTCTTCGCGGGATTCGCTTTGATAATCCATCAAAACCCACTATTCATTTTTTACATGGCAATGGTTTGTGCGGCAAAACCTATTGGCCCTTGTTGCAAGGATTAACCCGCGATTATGCGCTGATGCTTCATGACTGTGTGGGCCACGGAGACAGTGATGCGGGACGAGGTTTTGTCAGTTGGGAGCAATCGGCGCAGCACGCGTATGATGTGATCAGTTATCAGCGTGAAAAGGGTGAAATTCAAGGTCCGCTCATTGGCATGGGACACAGCTTTGGTGGTGTTTTAACGTTGAAGATTGCCGTGAAATATCCGGAACTGTTTCGATGTCTGGTGTTGATGGATCCGATTATTATGCCGGAAGTCTTTATTCAAATGCAGGGCACGATGTCCAATCCTCTGGCTGAAAAAACAAGGGCACGACGTAATCATTGGCAGAATCAAACCGAGGCCTTTGCCTATTTCAGAAGCAAATCGGCCTATAAAGACTGGCACGATGACAGCTTGAATAGTTTTGTGACACATGCCTTGTATCAAAAAGACGAAGGAGGTTTGGCCCTTAAATGCCCGCCCGACCTTGAAGCCGATATTTTTAATTCCACACCACAGGGTTTGTGGGATGATATTCGTGCGCTGACTGTACCTACGATTATTCTGTATGGTGACAAATCGTATCCGTTTATGGAAAGCGCATGTAAACAAGCCCATGAAAATGCGTTTATTCAAATTGAAAAAAGATCAGGGACTCACTGTTTTATGCTTGAGCATCCAGACAGTACGTGTGATGCCATTGCAAAATATATTGAAAAGCTGTTTTGATGGTGAGCTTTTTATACGCGGTCTTTATTTGAATGGATTTGTCTGAAAGAGTTCTTGATTCGTCTCTGGATGTCGCTTGGATATATTTTGTAGCTGTTATACTGAAAAAGGTTTTCCCTGTTTTTTTGCCTGGGGTTGCAAGGATGCTGTGAATGCGGATGCGGATACAAACTGTTTTTAATCCTAAATACCTCTGCTGTGCAGGCGTGCTGGCATGTCTGCTTTTTTCTTCAGGCGTCGGTGCTCAAGACTATTGGATAGTCGTCAATCAAAGTAATCCGCTGAACAAACTTTCGGTCATGGAAGCCCGATCCATCTTTTTGGGCGTGCGACGGGTTTTTGATAGTGGCTATGAAATTGAGGTGGTCGATCAGCCAATTGAAAGTGCTGTTTATGCCGGTTTTTATGAAAGAGTAGCGGGGAAAACCGTGGCACAAATTCGTGCGAAACGGGCATATTTAACCTTTGCCGGTGATGCCTTGCCGCCTGAGGCGGTTATGGATGATCAGGCAGTCATCACCTGGATTGAGCAACATCAATATGGAATAGGTTATGTTCGTGGAGACCTTGCTGGCACCATGATAAATCGGGTTAAAGTCGTGTGCCGCGTTTCAGATAAATCCACTGCCAAATAAAATCCGTGCTAATTAGAATGATGCTATTTATCAATGCATCAATGAGCGTCATAATTGCTTCGCTGTATTTTTCTTCTAACGCTCAAGATCAATAATAATTTCCCTATCTATAGAACAGCGGCGTGTGTTTTTTATTTCCGCTAAACAGGATGAATCTACGGATATCTTATGACTAAAAAAATTGTATTAAGTGTATTTATTTTATTCCTTTGTGCATGTCAGTCTGCGCTGGCACCCTTTGATTCCCCGGTTTATAAAGAACGTCCAGCAAGACAAAATGCCAATCGTCTGCAGGATTTGTCTCTTGGATTGCAATTGCAGGAGGTCAGGGATTATATGGGGGCCTCATTGGTGCATAACAGTATTGATCCTAAAAAGCCGTTCAAGAATCCAGTGATAAGCCACGAGGGTAAAAACAGTACGGGGCAGACGGTTACTCTTGATGTCTATGTCACCTATGCTTCCGCTTTTGGGGATTGCCCTGAAACAAGTTATCGCACAGAACCAACGGTATTTATTGATGGCGTGCTGGTTGGAATAGGATGGAAGTATGTGAACAAACATGAAAACGCATTGGCAGTGAATCATCTATGGATTCGACGGGCATCCGAGTACAAATATCTTCATGAATGTCAGTAAAGTGTTTTGTTGATGCCCAAGGCAAACAAGTGCTGATATGTGTTGTTAGTCACACAGAGAGTGCTGCAAGCGTTCGCGCAACAACCGATAGTTGTTTATGTGCGTTTTGCTTCAAGAAGCTCAATCATGTAACCGTCAGGGTCTTTGATAAAAGCAAGCACGGTAGTGCTGTGTTTCATTGGCCCTGCCTCTCTTGCAATGGTGCCACCCAGTTTTTTTATCTGTTCGCAGGCTTGGTACACATCAGCCACTTCGATAGCGATGTGGCCAAATGCGTTACCGTGTTCATATTGAGCCACATCCCAATTATGGGTCAGTTCCAATACGCTTGATTCTTTTTCGTTGTTGTAACCAAGAAAGGCCAGGGTGAATCGGCCTTCTGTGTAGTCTTTTTTGCGTAATAACTGCATGCCAAGAATATCGGTATAGAATTTAATAGAGCGGTCGAGATCACTTACGCGCAACATGGTATGCAGAATTCTCATTTAAATTTCCTCTGTGATATTCGCTGGTTTTACTAATATACAGAGCTCTTTTAAAGAGGTCTTTTAATTAATTTAGTGTTTTGTTGGCGGGTAAATAATTCTTGAGATTATGTTATCTGCTGTGTATCTTTTACAATTTTGTTAAAACATTTTTTTGTTCCTGATCGGGAAATTACTTAAGGGTTGATTTTTTGGTCGAGGAAATAAACCTTATACAAGCAATGAGTTGGGAGAATTATATGCGTATTATTCTATTGGGTGCCCCGGGCGCTGGAAAAGGCACACAAGCACAATACCTGATGGAAAAGTACAAAATCCCTCAAATATCTACAGGTGATATGCTTCGCGCTGCAGTAAAAGCACAAACACCTCTTGGCATAGAAGCCAAAAAAGTGATGGATGAGGGTGGACTGGTATCCGACCAGATCATTATTGGTCTGGTCAAAGAACGTATTTTACAAGAAGACTGCAAAAACGGTTTCCTGTTTGATGGGTTTCCTCGCACCATTCCTCAGGCACAAGCAATGATTGATCACAAAGTTGATATCGACTTTGTGGTGGAAGTGAATGTCGAGGACAGTGAAATTATTTCGCGTTTGAGTGGGCGACGTGTGCATGAAGCATCGGGGCGCACCTATCACATCAAATACAATCCACCCAAGGTGAATGGTAAAGATGATATTACGGGCGACGCCTTGATTCAGCGTGCTGATGACCTGGAAGAAACGGTAATGAAACGATTGAAGGTGTATCACTCGCAAACCGAGCCGTTAGTGGAATTTTATAAGAATCTGGGTAATTCAAAAGTTAAATACATTAAAATACCCGGTGTTGGCTCTGTTACGTCTATTCGAGATCAGATTTTTGCGGCAATAGACGCCTAGTTTTTTTATTAATAAACCCGTTAATAAACCCGTCAAAAGAAGCCGGCATTGAAAATGCCGGTTTTTTTTGTAAAAAAATAATAGAACCCTTCTTTCCCCGGTATCGGTGGCGATACATCAAGCTGCACGCTGAAGTGTACTTTGATCAATCTGAGCTTACGTTTCTTATCAAATAAAAAAATAACACGGAATAAAGAATCATGTGCATGGTGAGATGCTCACAGTACAAATGATTAACTTTATCTTTGATGGGTAAGTTTTTTATGGCATTAATTCGCTTGGTAAATCCAGATAAACCCAAAATATTGCATAAATTGCGAAGAAAAAGACGGATGTAAAAGTAGTGCCATAACGTTGGTGACATGTATTTAGGCGATAGAAATAATAAAAAACTGGACTTTGATGTAAATATTATTACTATTGCGCTGGATATTAGCGGTGATAATGTATTGTTGTGCTAGTTTTTATTAGTGTGATCATGTTATTTAATTGTTTAATTAAAAATAAAGAGGTTCTTATATGAAGAATGCAACCAAACCAGCGAGTTCTCGCGGTCGTAAGAAGGTTGTTAAATCCGCTGCCGTATCTTCAATCCCGTTAAAGGGCAATGAAGCCTTGGAAAAAACCAATGCAAAACGTCCGGCACGAAAATTAAAAACAGTTAGCGCTACTAAAACAAAGTCCGCAGTTAGTACAAAAAAAGCAAGCAAGCCAACAAACACCAAAGTGAAAAAAGCCACACCGAGTGTTGCTGCAAAAACCAAAGAATCCGCTGAAAACTCGAAAGCCTTAAATGCCAAACAAACTATCGCCAAGGTTAAAGAAGGCCTAAGTAGCGCGAAGGCGGCATCGGCTTCTGTTATTGAAACATATAAACAAAGTTTGAATGCTAAAACTGACGTAGATATGGCAAAACAAACACTCTTGTTTCAGGCCAAGTGGAAAGCAGCGCGTTCAAAGGCAAATGCCGCTAAATTAAAGAAGTTAGTTAAAAAGGAAGACCTCAAGTTAAAAAACTTGATGAAAAAAGTGGATGCGCAAATCAAAAAAATTGAACTCAAAGACGCTAAAAAGTCTAAAGAGTCTGCAATGAAGTTGGGCAAAATCACCGCCAGGGTAAGCGCTTCAGCAGTAAAAGCCGTTAAAAAGAGCAGCAAAAAACCACTTAAGTCTTCTGCGACTAAAAGCGCCGTGTGGGGTGGACGCGGGCGTCCTAAAGCAAAATAAAAACGCTTTATTTTATTTGAACAAAAACAGGCACCTTATGGTGCCTGTTTTTGTTCAAATGCCACTATATCGTCTGGTGTATTGATATTATTAAAACAATCGTCCTGCGTTGCAAAGTCCACTTCGGCAATTTTCTGTGTCCCTAACCATTTAATTACACTGCGTCCACCTTGGGCGTAGAAATGACTTAATTGCGGCAAGAGTCTTGTCTTGAGCAACAAATACAGCGGTTGAATGCGCTGACCATCATGTGGCACTGCAATATCAGTTCGACTGTGAATTAATTCGTGAAAAAGGCGTAAAGCAAGCTGCGTGGGCAGGTCTGGATTGTCGCAGGGAACAATCAGCGCAAATTCACTGTTTATGCAAGCTAAACCACTTAGGATGCCTGCTAAGGGACCGTTGAATACAATCGACTGATCTTTGATGTTATCCCTTATCAATGGATAACCGAACTGTTGATAGCTTGAGAGATTTCTGTTGCAACTGATGATGATGGTATCGACTTGAGGCTGTAATCGTTTGATCACATGTTTAATCAAAGGTGAGCCGTTTAGTGGAACTAAGCCTTTATCATTACCGTGCATTCGTGATGATTGACCACCTGCCAAAATCAATCCAGTGAGCTCACCTCTATTGCCATGCATCGTAAAATTTATTCCGAGAGTTGTCTTAAGCCCAAGCCAATTGAAAGCGGGCAAGCAGAATCTACTACGCATATTAACTTATTTAAAGCTGGTGTAGAATTGCGTACCTTTTGTGTCAGTGCAGCAAAATAGCAATATGCCGACTTTACTAGCAATAGAATCCGCGTCGCAGACCTGTTCCGTCGCTCTGCTTGTCGACGAACTTCTCCATGAAAAAATTTCTTATACGTCTAATCAGCATAATGAATTGCTCTTGCCAATGATTAATGATCTGCTGATTGAGTCAGGTAAAATTCTCGCTGATATTGATGCCTTTGCTTTCGGACACGGACCGGGTTCTTTTACGGGGCTGCGTATTGCAGCAGCTATTGTGCAGGGCTTGGCCTTGGCCAGTGATAAACCGGTGATTGGTGTTTCGTCTTTGGCCGCACTGGCGCAGTCTGTTTTTCGTCAGAGTGGCGCTGAACAGGTTGTTGCCGTCATGGATGCACGAATGGGCGAAGTTTATTGGGCCTCTTATTGTTTAAACAAAACCGGACTCATGGTCTTGCAGGGACGCGAAGTGGTATGTGCTCCCGCAGAGGTCCCTAAACTGGATGTCGCAGGTTTTGTAGCAGCTGGAAACGGCGCTTGTTATCAGCATGAAATACAGGCGATTAATCCGATGATTCATTCATGGTTACCTAACTGTTTTGCAACAGCGCAAGATGTTGCGATTCTGGCCAAAGCAGCGTATGTGAAAGGTGATTTATTAAGTGCTGATCAAGCGCAACCTGTCTATCTCAGAGAGAAAATAAGCTGGAAAAAACTTCCGGGGCGGCATTAATTTTGACAAGCTGCAGGGCGACTGTTTTATGTATTTGCTATGGCGTTTAACGCACTCACTCAGCGGCGATAGAGTTCAAATTCACAGATCGCAATGTTTTATTTTTTATAAACAGTCACTGAATTGTTTTAGTTAATATTTTGTGAACCGGTTCTGTAATTGTAACTATTCTTAACTTGTGGCGTAACTTTCTGGGTAGATCTAGTGCGGCTTAATCAGACATCGAATACAGGGCTTATTTATCAGCCTCCGGTACTACGAAAAAAACAATTTCCTGCCGACGACCTTCCTTCCGGCAAGGGACGTATTGTTGTTGATAATGCGCCTGTTGTTTCTGACAGTGATGAAAAACAGAAAACCACAGCGCCATTACTGACGAAACACGCTACTGTTTCGTCCGGGCATGGTCTGGATCTTGTTCCGATTCCCGTGTTTAAAAAACCTGAACTGAAAGATTTACCCATTCGAAGTCAGAAAGCCATTTTTGCTTACCAAAGCGCTGCAACAGCGCTACCCTCGGCCCGTGTAGAAATTGTGGGCATTGATCTTTTTGTCTGAGTAATCAGTGGCTATATTCGTTTCTTCCGCGATTCGCACGGGGTGGAATTATGTTGGAAAGTAAAACAAAAATTGCCATTCATGTGCAGTGTCTTCCTCTTTACCCACAAATTTTGTCCTGGGCAACAGAGCATGCGTTTCCAATTATTGAGAATTTATCTGATCCACTGTGTATGCAGCGTCCAGTTCTGCTGATAGACGAGTCAGGCAGATTGTCGCTGTACAGAAACGAAAACAAACAGAAAATGTGGGTGAATGTTGATTTTAGTGGGGGGCATAATCTCTACCGTCGGCAACAGGCTACGATAAAAAATGAACTACTGGCGCGCGCAGTGGGTCTTAAATCGTCGCAAACGCAGGCACTGAAAATAGTGGATGCCACCGCGGGTTTTGGCCGTGACAGTTTATTGCTCGCCAGTTTGGGTTGTGAGGTGATGATGCTTGAGCGTTCTATGCTCATGGTGCTTCTACTTACGGATGGATTGCGACGTGCGCGTGAAAACAGTGGGTTGGTTGCCATCATGGCACGTTTGCAACTACAACATATTAATGCCAGTGATTATATTCAGCATTTGAATTTCGACGATCAGCCAAAAACGGCAACGACTGCTTTTGTGCCTGATGTTATTTATCTTGATCCTATGTTTCCTTCCAGCAAAAATAACGCGCAAGTCAAAAAAGATATGCGTATTTTACGCGAAGTGATCGGTGAAGATGTTGATGGCGAAGTGTTAGTGCAGACGGCGCTTGCCAGTGGAGTAAAACGAGTGGTCATTAAGCGGCCGCGCAAAGGAGAAACGCTGGGGCAGCGCAAGCCCGATCATCAAGTGCTGGGCCAAAGCAGTCGTTTTGACGTCTATTTTTCCAAACGTTAATATTTCACGTTACAAGGCTTTGGGCTAGTTTGAAAAAGTCTTTGCCGAAGCAGTTATACTCATCTACTCATAGTTCACTCGGAATCCATTGTGCGTATTCATCAGTTAACACCTCGTCTTTCCAATCAAATTGCTGCGGGCGAAGTGATTGAACGGCCATCATCCGTGGTGAAAGAGCTGCTTGAAAACAGCATTGATGCCGGTGCCACCCATATTGATATTGAGGTGGAACAAGCAGGCATTAAGCTGATAAAAGTACGTGATAATGCCAGTGGCATCCATAAAGACGATCTGGCTTTGGCGCTCAGCCGGCATGCCACCAGTAAAATCAGCGTGATTGAAGATCTGGAAGGTATTAGCAGTCTGGGCTTTCGGGGCGAAGCGCTGGCCAGCATAAGTTCCGTGTCGCGCTTGAAATTAAGTTCCAGTCAGGATGATTCCGGTCAGGGCTGGGTCGTGAGTGTTGAAGGTAAAGACATGGCGGCCGACATTTCACCGGTGGCTCACGGCAAAGGCACCACTGTTGAAATGCGGGATCTTTTTTTTAATACGCCCGCACGTCGTAAATTCCTTCGCGCCGAAAAAACCGAATTCACGCATATTGATGAATCCGTAAAACGTCTGGCACTGAGTCATTTTGATATTGCGTTTACGCTGCGCCATAACCAGCGCATGGTGTTTAATCTTAAAGCGGCCACAACAAAACTCGAAAAAGAACGTCGTCTGGCGGCTATTTGTGGTAATGATTTTATTCAGAATGTTTTTGCTATTGATCTGCAGCAAGGCGGGATGCGTCTGTCTGGCTGGATTGGTGACCCTACGTACTCAAAAAGTCAGGCCATTCACCAGTATTTTTATGTCAATGGACGGATGGTGCGCGATAAAGTGGTGACGCATGCGGTAAAACAGGCGTATCAGGATGTGCTCTACCAAAGTAGGCACCCGGTCTATATTTTATATCTTGAGCTGGACCCTCAGGCTGTGGATGTGAATGTTCATCCAACCAAACACGAGGTACGTTTCCGGGAGTCACGTCAGGTTCATGATCTTATTTTTCGTGGCTTGTATCGCGCCATTGCCGATTTACGTCCAGCTGAGTTGCCTGACACGCCCGTGAGTGAAACCCGGCCAGAAGAATCGGAAATCAACAGCATTGAACCGAGTCAGGTTTTGCTTGGATTAAGCGATGTGAAGCCAGTATTGAATGACCCGTCTCGCAAAATCGGGTACGAATCAGCTTGGCTTTCGCCGCTTATGTCTGTCAGTGAGCAACAACGTAGCTATGCCTTATTGCGTTCTGCTGTGCCCAATGAAAATACACCGACATCACCTGGACAAGAATCCAGTTCAGAACAAAACGAGATGCCGCCTTTGGGTTATGCACTGGCGCAATTACAGGGCATTTATATTCTCGCGCAAAACAAGGAGGGTTTGGTCATTGTTGATATGCATGCGGCACATGAGCGTATTAGCTATGAACGCTTGAAAAAAAGTTACCAGACGCAGGGCATTGTGAGTCAACCGCTCTTGGTGCCCATCACACTTTCTTTAAGCCAAAAAGAAATAGGAGCGGTTGAGGAGCATCAGGGTGTTTTTGCTTCCCTTGGCTTAAAAATCGACATCATGGGCAGTGAGCTTGTTGTGATTCGTGACGTGCCTGCCTTGCTGCGAGACAGTAATATTGAACTGCTGCTAAGGGATATTCTGGCTGATTTATTAACCCATGGTTCCTCGACTCGTACCGAAGAGCTCATTAACGAATTATTGGCCACCATGGCCTGCCGGAGTGCGGTCCGAGCCAATCGGCACTTGTCATTAATGGAAATGAATGCCTTGCTGCGCGAAATGGAACGCACTGAGCGTATAGGGCAATGTAATCATGGGCGCCCTACGTGGGTGTTCAAAACAATGGTTGAGCTGGATAAATGGTTTTTGAGAGGACAATAGTGGCGCATTCGAATCATTGTCAGTATGTTTTTCCTGATTCGGATAAACCACCTGTTATCTGTTTAATGGGTGCTACGGCCACAGGCAAAACCGCATTAGCCATGCAGTTGGTCAGACAATTACCGTGTGAAATTATCAGCGTAGATTCGGCGTTAGTGTACCGTGGTCTGAATATCGGCAGTGCCAAACCCTGTCAGCAGGAGTTAGACGAAGCGCCGCATCGATTGATTGATATTCGTGAGCCCAATGAGCCTTACTCGGCAGCGGATTTTTGTCATGACGCTCTGGAGGCAATTGCTGATATTCATGCACAAGGTAACGTGCCTTTATTGGTAGGTGGCACCATGCTTTATTTTAAGGCGCTGCTGGATGGCTTGTCAGAATTGCCGCCTGCAAATGCTCAAATCAGAGCACGCTTATTAATAGAAGCAAAAGAACAGGGTGGGGCGTCATTACATCGACGTTTGTCGCTTATTGATCCTACTGCCGCAACACGCATACATGAAAATGATACGCAACGATTACAGCGCGCTTTAGAGGTTTATGAGTTAACAGGAAAAACACTGACAGAGCTTCAGTTGCATGAACATGCACTCACAGCGGGGCTCTCTTTCCGGGACAGATTTAATGTACGCTCCATTGCATTGATGCCACATGATCGTACTAAACTGCATGAGCGCATTGCGCAACGATTCCATCAGATGCTGGCTAATGGTTTGCTTGAAGAAGTAAAAGCACTTTACGATAGCGAAAAAAATACCGTTGAATTACCCGCGATGCGCTCAGTGGGTTACCGTCAGGTCTGGAGTTATCTTTGTGGCGAGCTAAGCTATGAAGCGATGGTGGAAAAGGGTATTATTGCCACTCGCCGGCTTGCAAAACATCAGCTTACCTGGTTACGTAGTTGGGAAGGTTTGTCTTGCTTCGAAGGAGACGAAGACAATTTACTTGCACGTGTCGTGGAATTATTGCCGATTCAGGCTCGCTAGCGTGCCCGGCATGCCATCCGTATTCGATTAAAACATCAATTTGTTTAAAATCAGCATAAATAGGCTATTATTACAAACCAAATTTTTTTGACCAATTAGAGTTATTTTACAGGAGCAACTCATGTCTAAAGGGCAATGTCTTCAGGACCCCTTTTTGAACGCACTCAGAAAAGAGCGCATACCGGTTTCAATTTTTCTTGTGAACGGAATTAAATTACAAGGCCAGGTTGAATCGTTTGACCAGTACGTTATTTTATTACGTAACACGGTTAATCAGATGGTGTATAAACACGCCATATCCACAGTCGTGCCCGCCAGAAACCCGCGCAATATTCAGGAACAGGACGAGGGTGATGATCACTACGAAGAAGATGCGGAATAATTTTTCGAACGTGATAAAACAAATAAATCTGGAAATTAATCAATGTTTGCGAGGTTGATCGTTGTTTTTTGATCGACCTCAAACAGGTGAGCAGGCGCTGCTTGTTCACCTTGTGATTCATTATCGATCTCTAGAAGAAGATTCTAATGAGTTTGAACTGCTTACGTTGTCTGCCGGGGTTCATCCTGCGCTCACTCTGACTGTCACAATTAATAACCCTAATCCGAAGTATTTTCTGGGCTCAGGAAAAGTCGACGAAATTGCACAACTTATCCAGGAACACGCCATTGAAGTTGCACTTTTTAATTGTGCACTATCACCTACGCAGGAACGTAATCTCGAATCTGCACTTAAATGCCGCGTTATCGACAGAACAACGCTAATTCTCGATATTTTTGCACAACGTGCCCGAACAGCTGAAGGTAAGCTTCAGGTGGAGCTGGCGCAGCTTAAACACATGTCTACACGACTGGTCAGAGGGTGGACGCACCTGCAAAAACAAAAAGGCGGCATAGGATTACGAGGCCCCGGTGAGACACAATTAGAAACAGACAGGCGTCTGATTCGGCAGCGCATCAAATCGCTGCAATTGCGTCTGGAAAAAGTGCGCAGCCAAAGACAGCAAAGTCGCAAAGCAAGAGAAAAAGCCGAAATTCCCACGATCGCTTTGGTAGGTTATACCAATGCGGGTAAGTCAACCCTGTTTAACTGGCTGACTGAATCAGATACCTACACCGAAAATTTGTTGTTTGCTACCCTCGACCCTACCTTACGCAAACAAACGCTGCCGTATTTGGGGCCCGTTGTTTTTGTTGATACCGTGGGTTTTATCCGGAATTTGCCCCATCAGCTTGTCGATGCCTTTCGTGCAACGTTAGAAGAAACCGAAAAAGCCGATTTACTTGTGCACGTTGTCGACTTGGCCAGTCATCATCGTGATGAGGATATGGCAGAGGTCGAAACTGTGTTAAGCGAGTTGGATGTTGACGAAATTCCACGACTGCTCGCCTACAATAAAATTGATCTTATACAAGCGACGCCGAGAATTGATTTTGATGAGTCTGGTAAACCCTGGCGTGTCTGGCTGTCATCGAAAGAACAAATGGGTAAAGATGAGTTATTCACGGCTATTTCAGTTTTATTATCTGCAGATCGCGTGATATGCGAAATTACCATTGCGCCCTCTATGGGGCAATTGCGAGCACTGTTATATCAACACAATGCAGTCATGGGCGAGCATACATTGTCTGAGGGTATGCGCAAGCTGGAGGTTAATATAGCAAACAAAGACTGGAGTCAAATACTCAGTAAAACCAATCTATCCGAAGATCAACTTGATATTGTTATCCACAAGTAAGCAAGGGTGGTAAACACAAGGCCAAACTGGTATAACGGCGCCTTATGTTTTACATTGACGCAGATATATTAAAGAACAACTGGAGATACAAATGGCGAGGAATCAACCTGCCGGGGGTAAGCATGAGCAAAAATGACAGAGACCCGTGGGGCGGAAAACAAGATAATCAAACTCCGCCTGATCTTGATGAAGTCATTAAAAAGTTACAAGACAAGTTGGCTAATGTCTTTGGTAACGGATCAGGCTCCGGATCAGGAAACGCTGACGGTAATTCGATGAAGCTGATCGGTGGTATTGCGTTACTGTCACTGCTGGCGTGGTTTGTGTTTGGTTTTTATCAGGTGAGTCAAGGCGAAGAAGGTGTTGTCCTGCGTTTTGGCTCATACAGCAATTCCGTGGGCCCAGGCTTGCACTGGAACCCGCCGTTAATTGATCGGGTCTACAAAGTTAATATCGAGCGCATTGAGTCGATGAACTTACGTGCAGACATGCTGACACTAGACGAAAACATCGTTGAAGTGGCTTTGGTTGTTCAATACCGCATCGGCAGTGCAAAAGATTATATTCTCGAAATCAGCAATCCCGAGGCGGGTTTGCATAACGCCACTGAAAGCGCCTTGCGCCATGTGGTTGGCAGTACCATCATGTCCGATGTTATCACCGAAGGCCGTGAAGTGATGGGGCAGCAAGTACAAAAAATGCTGCAGGATATACTCAATCGTTATCATGCCGGTATAGACATACGCAAAGTAAGTATCCAGGATTCTGATCCGCCTAAAGCGGTTAAAGCGTCGTTTGATGACGTTATCAAGGCCAAAGAAGATAAAGAACGGCTGAAGAATGAAGCTGAAAGTTATGCAAACAGCATCATTCCGGAAGCGCGCGGTTTTGCTCAACGCGAAATGGAAGAAGCCAGCGCTTACCGTGATGAAATTATTGCGCGCGCCGAAGGTCAGAGTAATCGTTTTTTACGTGTATTGGATGAATACAAAAAAGCCCCTGAAGTCACTCGTCAACGTTTGTATCTGGAAACGATGGAAGATATTTTCACCAAGACCTCAAAAATCATGATCGATGTCGAGGGAGGAAATAATATGATTTATCTGCCTCTGGATAAAATCATGAATAATTCAGCAAAAAACGAATCAACACCTGCTTATGTATCGCCGGACACTGATGCCGCTCAAAGCACATCGTTGCAGGAGCAACAGATCACCGACCGTGTACGAGCAGCTCAAGATATTCGCAGAAGGGAATTACGCTAAATGAATCCAAAATCTGTTGTTATTTTAATAGCCTTAGGCTTTGGTCTTTTGATATTTTCATCCTCCGTTTATGTTATTCAGGAAGTGGAGCGAGGGGTAAAGCTTCGTTTTAAAGAAGTGATCGATGATGATTTAAAGCCGGGACTGGCGTTTAAGGTTCCCTTTATTGATCAAATTGTGAAATTCGATGCGCGAGTGCAGGTACTGGATGCGCCACCTGAAGAGTACTTGACGCAGGAGAAAAAACGTTTATTGGTTGACTCCTATATCACGTGGAAAATTGAAAATGTCAAAAAATACTACACCTCTACCGGCGGGGGTAATGTGCGAAACGCAGCGCTACTTCTTGCGCCCCGAATTGCCAATGGTTTGCGGGACAAATTCGGCAAGAGAACGGTGCACGAAGTTGTTTCTGGTGAGCGTGAAGAGGTTATGGTTGAGTTAACGGAGCAAATCAACAAGCTGACCGTTGATGAAATGGGTATCAAAATTATTGATATCCGTTTAAAGAAAATCGAGTTGCCATCGGTTGCCAGTGAGGCCGTTTATGCGCGTATGCGTGCCGAGCGTGCACGTGAAGCAAGAGAGTATCGCTCAACGGGTAAAGAACTTGCTGAAGGGATACGGGCCGATGCAGACCGACAAGAACGGGTTTTGCGTGCTGAAGCCTATCGTGATGCAGAAAAAATTCGTGGTGAAGGTGATGCGCTTGCATCGTCGATTTATGCCAAAGCGTATTCAACAAGCCCTGAATTTTACAGCTTCTACAGAAGTCTGGACGCGTATAAAACTTCATTCAGAAATACCAATGATCTGATTGTATTAAAACCTGACAGTGAATTTTTTCATTACCTGAAAAGCAGTAAATAACAGCTTTTTAAATAACAGTCTCAGCAAAGGAAGTTTTTTCTTCCTTTGCTGGGTTAATTTCTAGAATTGATAACGTGCACCCAAACTGTATTGCGAAATACGAATTTCATCATCATAGGGGCGGCTGTAGTCTAAATAAAAAATAACGTTCTTTAATTGGCTCATTTGCTCTTCAAATCCCATACCCCAGGCGCTGGATTCAAGCCTTGAATCACGCTTCATAAAACCATTTCCAGCTGTTTGTGTAAGCGTTAGCTCGTTATAGCCACCATACAAATAGACTCTCACGCCTTGTTCAATCGGTGATTGGAAACGTAAAAACAAACCCGTCTGATCAGTCAGCGAAATTTCCCGACTGTTGTCCATTTTGTCAGAATGAATATTGCCACCTAGCTGAAGTTCCAGCGCAATATTGGTTTGCAGGAAAATGCCCGCACGCAGTTTGGCAGAAAGGGGATTATATTCATGGCTATGATCCGAGATTCTGTTATAGAGACTTTCCAGGCCTGCATACGTCGCCAAAGGCGGGGCATTGGAAAGCTCATCGGCGTGTACCTGAAGCGGAAGCAGATGGCACAGTAAAGCGGAGCTCATAATGATGGTTTTCTTCAAAAGCGTAGCCTCATAAATAAGGGGGTAATTTGAAAAAAGAACGCATGGTTCTGATCAGTCTCGTTTTGGCAGCATGACTAGCGTAACGAATGAGATCCAAAAAGGAAATGAGAATCTATTTGATAAAAATAAAATCAAGTGAGTTGAATTTTTTATTTTTTAGGAAAAAACTCAACGTGATCGTAAGTAGTTTGTGACGGTATTTGTACTTTGCATGCAAGGACGTTCAATAAAACGAAATGTGAGAAAACTGATCGAAATTAGAATTGGAGAAAGACCAATTATCAGCATCCAATGCATTAATGGAGAAAGATTTTTTGCGTTAGTTGTCCCTACGATAAAAGTGAAGACCACAAACAAAATAATTCCGTGGAGTAAATAGATGCTATACGCTAACTCACCCAGAGAGCGTGAAATAGGGCTGATCAGAATGCCAAATAAAGTGTTTCCAGCTGCAATTAGAGTAAATGCTAATGACAGAAGAAGGAGGGGTAGTGTTTCATATGCGGAAGGAAATATGGCAACAGCAATGCTAATGCAAGCAAACACTAGAAGTGAGGCAATACCTTTAACGGAAAATTGACGAAATGCATTTATCCTAACTAGGAAAGATGAGGCTATACCACCAAGAAATGGAAGTAGGTGTTGAATTTGTAGCGGCCATATTGGCAGACTTGCAATACAGACAAGACTGAGAATTAGGTATGGAAGTGATGGTTTAAGCCCCAATGCAAGCGCAAAGAGCGGGAGTAAGAAATAAAAAAACCATTCATAGGGTAAGGACCACGTAACCCCTGCCACGATAGTCGAGGTACGGCTTATTCCATTCAGATCTGGCGCACCAAGTATTGTGAAACCAACCCAACGTATGACACCCTTTATTAACTTTAGAAATGGCTCATTGAGTGTGCTGTTGGAGAGCAGGGTGACAATAAGGAAGAGCAAAAGCATTACCAACAGGTACAGTGGTACTAAACGTAAAAATCTTGAGATGAACAGTTTTTCCCAATCAATACCTCTTTTTCTTCCATCAATAAGTTTTGAAAAAAACAAGAATGCGGTGATCATAAAAAAAAGCGCAACGCTACTTTGTCCAAAATGCGTATATAGGTTCGATGGTGGAACTTTCCATTGATCTGTTCGTAACCAGAAGTACCAAATGGCTGAATGATGAAGAAATACGAAAAACGCGAGGTAACCACGCAGGCCATCAATTGAAGCGAAGCGTCCTTGAGCAGACGGAGTGCCAACACGCTTAGTAATAAAGTGAATTGTCATACTTGCTGTGAACAGTGCAGCAAGAGCTGGTAAAGAACTCACTGGATCCATAGATTTGCCCTACCGCCTGCCGAACGATTTTTTTAGATTGCTTCTAAATTTATAGGGCGTGAGTTTACCTTTATTTGAGTTCGTTGTCCTCGGCTCACTTTGTTGGGCTTATCAAAGTGCTATGACGGCTGATGTTCACCACCAACATAAAATACCGGAAATTTAAAATAGATTAGTTGTGGCGATAACCATAAAAATGGGGAGACTGATGCCTCCCCTTGAGTCTGACTATCAGCGTACTGTCCGGATAAGATCAATCGTGCATCTTAGGCTGACGAAACCCGCTGATGACAATCAAGTCATCGGTGCCGTAGCCATCCACCATTGGCATATTTGTGTCGTCGCTATGTTGTATCGACACATAGGCCTTGGTGCCGCTGGCGTCAAAGATAAAGCCGGTGGGTTCGGCAGAGCTGTCCTTCACCGAAAGTATCTTCACGCAACCGTCGGTTTTGATGTCACGATCGGCACCATCACTTAAACAGGCGAAGATGTCACCGTTGGGATGATCCTCAATCACGTAGAGGCTGCCGGTGCCGGGCTGAAAGGCCAGGTTGTCGAAGGAGTTGAAGTCCGAGTCACCTTCCACAAAACGATTGACCACTACGGTGCGTTGGGTGGCACTGGCTGTCATCGGTGCGCTGTCTACGCCACAGATTGTTTCGGCAAAATTGCTGCCTGTCTCCAGGCCGGTGTTAGTCCAGCAGAAACGAACGGCTTCTGGATTAGCTGTGTCGTTAAACAGCGGATCGAGTTGCAGATCTTCGGGGCGATAGTAACCCGTGGCACCAGCAGTATTGGCATCGCTACGCACGGTGGCAGCGTTGACCAATAGCCAGGCGGCATTACCAATTTCGCAACCTTGACCGTATTGTTGCGTGTTATCACGGCAAGATACCTGCATGGCATAAACGCTGCCAGCCACCAGTGGCGATTGGTCAAGGTCACTGATAGTGCCCGTAGAGTGCGGCATGGCGGGGACAAACTTGAAGATCGCACCACCGTCAGCGTTAGCTGGTGAGCCTGGACGTAACTCGTCACCGGCAATGATCACGCCGTTTGCCAGTATTTCCAGTCCTTCCCATGCCATGGTGGGCAGGGCGGTGCGTTTGACAATTGCGTTGGTGTTAGTGGCGCCAGTAATATCAACAATCTCGCCGCTAGCGCGGTTTTTGACGGTATAGTTACTGGTTGCTAGCGGATTCAGAATCTCGTAAGCACCGCCATCGTTGGTTTCTTCAGTGGCCAGTACGGTTCCCCAGGCGGTCGTGCGAATGCCGTCACAACCATCCATTCCGCGCAGTACAGTTTCAACCGCACCGGTGCTCAGATCAATGCTTTGTACTGAAGGATTGTATTTATCGCCGGATGCATAACCAGACAAGCCGTCACCGCTCAGTTCTTGCCGGTTACCCTCCACGCAGCTGATTAAATGCGTGGGGTTTTCTGCCGGGTAAAAGGCCAGCATGTCGGTGGAGTTGGCCGCTTGGCGGCTTAAATAATGCGCGTGTAGCCCCTTGGCCAGTGCTACTTGGTCGGCGGCGTTTTGTTCGGTAGTGCGGTAGGCTCCAACAGTGCTTGGCGCAGATGCCTGAAGTGGGCTAACTACACCAAACAAGCGCATGGATTGAGCTTTCAGCATTTGTTCGACCATCAAACCAAAATCCTGGCCAGCTATAGCAGCGCCGGAGCCAAGCCCTGCCAGCGCAAGGGTCCTTGCAAAGCGTGAGAGTTTCATAATTCCTCCTGGGTAAAAAGCAGCATCTATTCCGATCCTGTATTCCAAGGTCGGGGTGAGTGACAAAGTCTACTTACGTCAGAAGTCAAAGAATTGAAGTTTTTGTGAAGAAAAAATGTCAGCAAAACAAGAAAAACAGCGGGAAAAACAGTGTCAAAAACAGGAACAGGTTTGCGTAATTGCGTTAAGGAAGAGGCGTTAGAGGAGTATGTGTCTTAAATTTAAGGTCCTTCAAATTAAGACGGCATATTTATTAAATAACAAAAATTAAATTTACGGCCGATTTGAGAAAGGGAAATTATTTACACAACCCCATTCTCAAGCTAACGGAGTCGTTAGGCCATTTTTTTTGTAGCTGGATTGGCCAAGCGCTTTGCCTATTACCTCCTTTGAAAAACACCCGACCATTAGCTTGGATTGATAAGATCACGAATTCTTGCTCAATCTGTCGGAGCTCGTTGTCGAATTCATGCTCAGTTATTCGCACCACAATGTCACCTGGTTTCAATTTTAGTAACGCGACAGCCTCTTGATTCTTTGCGAACAGTGTTTCTGCGATCATCGCGCTGCGACTCTCCGAGTGGAGTTGCTGACATCAAGCCCCAGAGATGCAGCGAATGCGAGTTGACGCTCGCTTCTCTGTTCTGGAGGTTCGTGACCAATGGCTGACGCTACGGCATCCCAAAGAAGCGCTGCTGCATCTTTTTTTGTGACTCGGGAAAGATCTAGACCAAGTAGTGTTGCGAGTGTAATTTGATTTGGGGTTGGGACTTGATCCATAGTAGTTGCAGCCAAACTATAATTAGATACACCCAAAAGGTGTTTTGTTTTACACAACAAGGGCCCATGATTTTTGACTTGGCCACACTATACAAAGCCTTGCGGTTCTGTCAAACCGTGTGAAATACCTGAAACAAAATCGATAATGCTCCAAGGTGTAACACGCCTCCTAAATAAACAAGGTAAAACCTCTCCTGTTTTTGTATTCAAGAAAACTATTTAGTTATACAAGTTTATCTTTTTATTCTGATCCCAACCTGCGGCTAGACTTTTAATTGAGACGATTTTTTTGTGCGCTTTATGCAGGCGTTTTATCTTTATGCTTTGCAAGGTTTGCCACTGCAGAGCGTGGTGTTCTTATTACACAGGGTTTGTTGTATGAAAGTAATTACAATCGCGGATATCCGCCAGCTGGTGCAGATAACAGGTCTTAGAGCCTTTTTTGAAACACTTATTGATTATTTGCATGACGATTTTAAACGTTGGGATCAGTTTCGGTTTTCCCCGCGTTATGCGGCACATTATCCTCACGGTGTGATTGAGCTGATGCCTTGTTCGGATGCGCAATGGTTCAGTTACAAATTGGTGAATGGCCATCCGGCGAATCCCTTAAGGGGTGACTTATCGGTGGTGGCCATGGGACAGCTTGTTGATGTGCGTAATGGTTATCCGGTGATGTTGAGCGAAATGACCTTGCTCACGGCGTTTCGAACGGCCGCTGTTGCCGCTCTGGGTGCCCGTTATATGGCGCGTCCAAATCTTGACTCACTGGCCATTATTGGTACCGGTGCGCAGGCCGAGTTTCAGGTGATCGCCATGAGCTGCGTATTGCCGATCAACAAGGTCTATTGTTATGACATTGATCCTCATGCCATGAGCAAATTTGTCACTAATCTACATCCTCTGGGTTTTGATGTGATCGTTTGTGCCAGTGCGCAAGAAGCCATTGCATACACGCAACTGGTGATTACCGCAACGGCGGCCAAATTGCCTCAGTCCATTGCGCATTTTAATGACTTGCAAGCCGGTACGCATATTCATGCCATGGGTGGCGATTGCCCGGGAAAAACCGAGTTCGAGCTGGACGTGTTGCAACAGGCACGAGTGGTGGTCGAGTATTTGCCGCAAAGTCTGATTGAAGGTGAGATTCAACAGGGCACAGTCTCTTTGGTTTATGCCGAACTCTGGGAGTTGGTGGCTGGTATCAAAAAAGGTCGTCAAAATGATAACGAGATTACCTTGTTCGATTCGGTGGGTTTTGCCTTGGAAGATTATTCTGTTTTGCGTTTGGTTCACGCGCTGAGCGAGCGCTACCACTTGGGTACACAGATGGATTTGATTCCCGCATTAAAAGACCCCAAAAATTTGTTTTCATTGCTGGGGTAGAGCGTTTTTACCAGGCTGGCCAGGAGTTTCAAGGTGCGGCCATCGTGGTCTTTACTGGGCACGTATTCGCTGATTTCCACACCACACAATGAGGTGTGACGAAAGGCCAGATTCAGCGCTGACAAAAGTTGAGCACGGCGAATCCCTTGACGCACCGGTGTTGCTACGGCCGGGGCATCGCGTGGATCCATAACATCCAGATCAATACTCAGGCCAATCCGGGTGCAACGTTGTTGTAATGCATGAACAGCATGTTGCAGTACCTTCGAGAGCGCATCGGGTGCGTTGAGGCTGTCGAGGGTATGGTATTCCACACCCAGCGCATCCAGCAGGGCTTTTTCCTTGGCTTCATAACTGCGCAAACCGATTAAAATCAAATTTTGCGGTTTCAGGTAAGTTTTGCCGGGATACAACTGCGACAAGCGTCGGTCGGATGCGCCGAGCAAGGCGGCCAATGGCATGCCGTGAACATTACCACTCGGGCTGGTTTGAAAAGTATGAGCATCCATGTGGGCATCCAGCCAGATCAAACCCAAGGCATGGTCTTTGCCCAGGCCATCCATTACGCCGGACCACGTGCCTATGGCGCTGGAATGATCGCCTTCTACCATCAGAAAGGCCTGATTGTGACGGGCGCAATAGTGAGTGGCGTGATGTATCTGTTTAAAAAGATGCGCCAGTTTGTAATGCTTTTGCGTATTAACTTGCTTGATGCCGTAAGAGAAGTGCGGTTTCTGGTGCAAATAATCACCAAAGTAATGGTGAGCAGCTTCTCTTTGTCCATAATGCCTGCCACCGGCGGCCGAGGCGACTGCTATAGTTTTTATGCGCATACTTCACCCATCCGAGATTGCATTAGGATATCATTGCTCGTTTGATAGTATCAGTTTAGTTCAAGACCCTTGGGTATTTTGAGCCTCCTCTGGGTCAAGCAGGAGAGCCGTGAGTATGAAAAGTCATTTTTTTGCCTATATCAGTAAGATCCGCTGGATCAGTCGCTGGGGTCTGAAGCGCAACGCCATTCCTGAAAATGTTATGGAACACAGTTGGGAAGTCAGCACGATTGCCCATGCGCTGGCGATTATCCGTAATCGCCTTTACGGGGGAAACGTGGATGTGAATGCCGTGGCAACGGCGGCCTTATATCACGATTGCAGTGAAGTGATTACCGGCGATATGCCTTCGCCGATTAAATATCATTCCAAGGCGATTCAGGAGGCTTACAAATCCATTGAAGCTAAAGCACAACGTGAGTTGGTGGCTTTGTTACCCGTGGAGTTGCAGCAGGATTTTGCCGCTGTAATGGTGGAAGAAAATATTCCCCGTTCAACAATGCAATTAATTAAAGCAGCCGATACGCTTTCTGCCTATATCAAATGCCAGGCGGAAATTGCCTGCGGCAATGGTGAATTTGCCAAAGCAGCCGAAGATCTGGCTGTGCGCGTACAGCGCTATAATTTGCCTGAAGTGGATTATTTTATTAAGGTATTTGTTCCCAGTTACCAGTTGACCCTGGATGAATTGCTCTACAACAGTGAAAAACAGCAGGCGCTTTCTCAGCATGAAGAACACCTGATGGGTCCTGGTGATTAAGTACTGAATGTGGGTCGTTTGGTTTATGTTAATCTATCGGCGTGTAAACTGCGCCAGATTGTTAAAAATTGCAGCGGCGGTTTTTTCGGCAAGTGGTGTGCGAATACGTTTTTAACAGTTGAAATTACCGTTCTGCGTTTGATAGGCCTACATGGAATACGTATTTTGAGTTCTGTGTACTGAATAATAATGATAACAGGAGCAAGACGATGACTATTTTTCTGAAATCCTTTTTCTTCGCGTTGTTTATTTTTTCTGCGTCGGTGGAAGCGAGCTCCCAGTTTCAATCTACGGAGTGGATGCTGGCTGAAAGCACCGATGAAATTAAGGTTTATACCAAGGGAATAAAAGATCGCCCTAATGCCAAAGAAATTAAATCAATAATGCGCATTTCACAGTCGCCTGAAAAATTGTTGGCGCTGGTTGTTGACTACCCTAATGCCAAAAATTGGCGGCAGCGGGTCAAGTCAATGGAAAGGGTAAAAGACATTGATGGCAACAACTGGCTTGTACGTTCTGTGACTGATTTGCCCTGGCCTCTGGAAGATCGTACCGCCGTGATGACCTGTAATGTCGAACGTAACGAAAAAACCGGCACTATTATTTATACCTTTAAGTCGGCTGGAAAAGATAACGGTTTGGATGCTTCAGAAACCATTGAGGGAAAATATATTTTTGTACCTTTGCCCAATGGACAGACAGAAATAACGCATCACATTGTGATGGACTCGCCGGTACAAGTACCCGAGTGGCTGATGAGTAGTATGATAGGCGATTCTTTTGTGACTCAAATGGAGCAAATGAAAACAGAGGTCTCATCCCCAAGGTATATGTCACAGGATTAATCTAATAACCCAAGCACAACGTTGTTTTGAAAGAACCTTGTGCTTGGGTTAAGCCGTTTATTTTGAGCAGTGCTTGTTAGTGTCACAGCCACCGCACCCCCCGCAGCCAACCGATGTATTTTTCTTTCGAATAAATAATTTTTTTGCCCAGAACGCCAGGGCAATTAAAACGCACAAACCCACAATCAACTCTTGCCACATAGGTTTATCCTCAATTCGTCAGAAGTAAGAGTGCGACGCGGTAGGTCACAAATGCCGCGATGTAGGCCAGAGCAAATAAATAGCTCACAAAACCTGCCGTTGCCAGCCAGGAATTGGTTTCGCGTTTGACAACCGCAATGGTCGATAAACACTGTGGCGCATAAACAAACCAGGCTAAATAAGCCAAGGCTGTAGGCAAACTCCACAATTGTCCTAGAAGAGGGCCTAAGTCGGTGGCAATATCGGTACCCGTTGCTGCTACTGCGTACACCGTAGCAATGGCACTGACTGCAACTTCACGCGCGGCCATTGCGGGAATCAGCGCGATGCACATTTGCCAGTTAAAGCCCAGTGGTGCAAAAAGAGGCTGCATAACATGACCAATCATACCGGCATAACTGTATTCAATTGCGGCGCCGCTTGCTTCCAGTGGGGGTGCGGGAAATGTTGCCAAAAACCATAAAATAACAGACAGCGACAAAATAATAGTACCTACACGGCGTAGGAAAATTCCCACACGTTCGCGTAAACCACTAAACAAGTGATACAGATTGGGCCAACGGTACACGGGCAGTTCTAGCAAAAGAGGAAAGACATCACCTTTGTTTCGGCTTTTTAATACCCAGGCAACTAACACAGCGCTAATAATACCGGCGATATAAAGAACGAACAGCGTCAGCCCTTGTAAATTAAATAGTCCCCATACATTACGTTGCGGAATAAATGCGCTAATAATCAGGGCATAAACCGGTAATCTGGCTGAACAGGTCATGAGAGGGGCTACCATGATGGTAATCATGCGCTCACGTGGATCCTGAATAGTGCGTGTGGCCATAATGCCCGGAACCGCGCAGGCAAAACTGGAAAGCAGGGGGATAAAAGAACGGCCTGACAAGCCTACGCTCACCATTAATTTGTCCAGCAAAAAAGCGGCTCGTGGCAAATAACCGGAATCTTCCAGCACGAGTATAAAAGCAAAAAGAATGATAATTTGTGGCAGAAACACCAGAACACTGCCGCTGCCGGCGATTAAACCATTGACCAGAAAATCGTTTAGAATTCCTTGGGGTATTTGTTTGCCTATAAAATCACCCAACCATTGCACACTGGTATCAATTAAATCAGCGACGGGCATGGCCCAGGAAAATACGGCCTGAAACGTTAACAAAAGGACGGTGAGTAGGGTTATGACACCCAGCACCGGGTGCATGACGATGGCGTCAAGCTTGTCTTGCCACATTGGCAAATGTGTTGGTTGACTTACGCAGTCGGCGAGAATGCTTTCGATACGGGCATACAGTTCTTCAACCGATTCAGTGCGTTCTGTGTATAAAAGTATTTGAGCTTCCTGGTGAGCGAGACGTGTTTGAATGGCGGCCATTTCATCTAGCAGTGTCCCCACACCATTATTTTTTATGGCAATTGTTTCTACAACGGGCATGCCTAACTGTTGCGATAATCGCTCCAGTTGAATTTTAATACCCTGTTGTTGAGCCGCATCGGCCTGGTTCAGCGCAAGAATCATCGGTCGATTCAGCGATTTTAATTCCAGAACCAGACGCAAACCCAGTCGTAGATGGGTCGCATCGACCACTGCTATTAAAACATCAGGGGGCGATTCATTGCGCATTTGCCCAAGAATAACGTCACGGGCGATACGCTCATCGGGCGATGTGACGAAAAAACTGTACGTTCCAGGTAGGTCAATTAATTCGGCGTTAGCCAAGCCGGGCAACTCGCCAACCCGTTTTTCGATTGTTACGCCGGCGTAATTGGCGACTTTTGCTCTGGCACCGGTCAAACGATTAAAAAGCGAGGTTTTTCCGCAATTAGGATTGCCTACCAAAGCAAAACGAAAGGTTCGTGTCTGACTCATGTCAATTTGGCGCAATCGGAATAACGAGTATTTTGCTGGCTTCTGCGGGTCGAAGTGCGAACTTGGTGCCATTAATTCCAATAGCGATAGGGGCGTTACTTAAAAAACCAAAACCAATCACTTTTATGGCTGCGCCCGGCAAAAACCCCAGTTCCTTCAGACGTTGCGAAACACTTTCATTGTTTTTTCCGAACTCGGTGAATTCGGTCACTTGAACTATACGTGCCAAGGATCCCTTTTTTAGTTTGCTAATGGGCTTTATGGCGGTATCCAGAACAACTGGGTGCGGGATAGTGTTGATTTTGTCCATTGTGATGTTCATAAGGCCTTCGCTTGATAAGCGTAAAACTCTTGATGTGGTAGTCTTTGGGTAGTATAGGCGATAGAGAATCTAAATGATAATGATTCTCGACAACAATTAAACCTGTTTCGTAAGAAAAGGTCAATCAGGACGGTGGGGGTATATGGCTTTTTTATGTAATAAAAGGTTTTTCTTGATATTGATGAGCCGAACAGAATGAATACATGGGTTTTTTGATATCAAATAGTAGCCTCTCTGTTGTGCTGGAAAACAAGAGACAACACGGATTTTTTATTTAGGCGAGTCTGTGCTTATCTTTTCTTGCAAAGACCTATACTGTTTTCGATGCAGCGCGACTTATTGGCTGCCGAAATGAAACTGTTCCAGTAATAATCTTCTTTCTGGTAACTACACACTTCGAGTTTGTCGCGGTGGCCGTGGAGTTCGAGCACAATGTTACCGCTGAGCAAATCGCTGATGTGGTAGTATTCGGTGTTGCAGAAGGTTGGGTGCTTGAAGGTGGCATGCTGAATTTGCAGGCCGGCATACGTGACTTCTTCTTTATTGTCGATTGCCAATAAAATGGTTTCTACTCTTTCCCAGAGTTTTTGGAGTTCCTCGTGCATGACGCTTGCTCCCTTGCCATCCTGCTGATTGAAGTCTGAAGAATTGTAATTAATTTGATACACCTTGATTTAAGCATAGTGTTAAGGATGCTGAAGGTCAGAAAAATATTTGTTGTTTTATTGTGAAGTAGCCGCAAGACGTTTTGTTTTTTGCCAAGAGACCGAAATTTTCGATGATGAAGGTGCATGGGTTTCGTTGAAGCGTGCAAAACATATGTGGAACTTTTTAAGTTGTACCTGAGTTGAGGCCAGTGCAAGGGGGAATCAAGTTGAAAAAAGCCAAAATGGTTTTGAGCGCTCCCATGGAAGAGTTTCTTGATCGCCTCTGGTTAGAAAAAGGGGTTGCAGCGAATACGCTGGATGCATATCGCAGTGACTTGCAAAAATACAGCAATTGGCTTGAGGCCAGGGGTTGTCAGTCTTTGGCGGTGCAGCGTGAAGATATGCTGGATTATTTGGCCTTTCGTCTGGAAAAAGGGATAAAAGCCCGGTCAACTGCGAGAACGCTTTCGTGTTTGCGTAGTTATTATCGTTACCTGCTCAGGGAAAATCATATCAGTATTGACCCAAGCACCCAGGTCGAAAATCCAAAACCACGCAAACCCTTGCCTCACAGTTTGTCTGAGGCCGATGTTGAAAAATTACTGGCGGCACCCGATCAGAACACCAGCATTGGTTTGCGAGATGCAGCGATGCTTGAGCTTCTCTATGCCTGTGGTTTACGTGTTTCAGAATTAGTCACACTGGAGCTGTCTCAGATAAATCTGCGTCAGGGTGTGGTTCGGGTTTTTGGTAAAGGTAATAAAGAACGTTTGATCCCGATGGGGGAGGTGGCGCAGAATCAGCTGCTTGCCTATTTGCAGGCGGGGCGTTCGCACATACTGGGCGCTGTTCAGGCAAATGCCGTGTTGTTCCCGGGGCGTTATGGTGCGCCAATGACACGGCAGACATTTTGGCATCGCATTAAATACTATGCGAAGAAAGCGGGTATTCAGGCGGTGCTATCACCCCATACCTTGCGGCATGCCTTCGCTACACATTTGCTGAATCATGGTGCTGATTTACGCGTGGTGCAATTATTATTAGGACATAGTGATTTGTCGACGACACAAATTTATACTCACATCGCCAAACAGCGCTTGCAGATATTGCACAGTGAACATCATCCGCGTGCCTGATGCTGGCTTGCTCACCTCAAACACGACCTCAAACCTGGAAAATACGCATGAACGGAAAAAAAGTAGTCGCCCTAGTGATGTTGATATGCCTGCCTTTGCTGGCCTGGGCTCAAGATGATAAGGGTATGACAAAGTTGCGGGCTGAGCTTCAGAAAAGTCTTGCGCAATATGCAATTACCAATATTGAAAAAACAGAAATGCCGGGCATGTTTGCGGTACAAATCAATGGCTCCGACTGGATTTATGCGTCTGAAGATGGACAGTTCGTTTTTTCGGGCAATATGTTTGCGGTTCGTGATGGCAAACTGCTTGATTTGACCGAACAAAAGCAGGTGAAAATGCGCCGGGATGCCCTGGCTGCCGTACCGCTAAAGGATATGGTGATTTTCTCTCCAGCAAAACAAACAAAGGCAGTTATCTATGCGTTTACAGATGTTGATTGTGGTTATTGCAAGCGTTTTCATCAGGAAGTGCCACGATTGAACGAATTGGGTATTGAGGTGCGTTATCTGGCCTGGCCACGCAGCGGTCTGGGTGAAAGCTCGGTTACCTACAAAAAAATGCAATCGGTATGGTGTGCCAAAGATCCTAAGGATGCGCTCACCCGATCGAAGATGGATCAAAAAATTTCTCCCGCCAGTGAAGGCTGCAAAACGGCCATTCCAGAGCAATATAAGCTGGGTCTGAAACTGGGAGTTCGCGGCACGCCGGCACTTTATCTGGAAGATGGTACGCAGGTGGGAGGCTACCGTAGTGCTGATGAACTGGCACAATTGTTGGGTTTATTGCCTCAGAATAAATAAGCGCGTTTGATAATTCACTTAGCTCAGGGAGGCAGACGAGCCAGAGTGGCGATCACGGGTTGACAGCCCTCCGGGCTACCAGTAATGTGTCGCACATTTTGTGTTGGATCAAGTCGATTTTATTTTTTAGCGACAGCAATTATTTTATAGTAATATCAATTGGTTATTTTGGTGTACGGTCATTGCTTAATGACCCGGTAGTTATTTCTTGTAACTGTATTTTCAGATGTAGGGTGACAGTTTGAAACCGGTAAAAGTGGGTCTTGTTGGGCTGGGGACAGTGGGCAGTAGTGTATTTAATCTGCTCATCAGTAATCGTACAGAACTCGAACGCAGGTTAGGCCGCACTATTGATGTGGTTCATGTGGGTGCCAGACGGGATAATCCTGTGTGTAATCTGAGTGCCGTGCGTGTATCGCGCCATGTGCTTGATGTCGCATTTGATCCCGATGTGGATGTTGTTGTGGAGCTGATAGGCGGCACCACTGTCGCTAAAGAAATAATCCTGACGGCTATTGCACAGGGCAAACATGTTGTCACAGCAAACAAGGCATTGATTGCTCAACACGGCCAGGAGATATTCGCCGCTGCCACTGAAAAAGGCGTGGGTGTGTATTTTGAAGCGGCCGTGGCGGGGGGGATTCCGGTTATCAAGGCGCTCAGAGAAGGCTTGTCTGGAAACCGCATTGAATGGCTGGTGGGTATTATCAATGGCACCGGGAATTTTATTTTATCTAAAATGCGTAACGAAGGTGCCGCTTTTGCTGAGGTATTAAAACAGGCGCAGGCGCTGGGATACGCAGAAGCCGATCCGACCTTTGATGTTGAAGGGATCGATGCTGCGCATAAATTGGCAATTCTGGCATCGGTGGCTTACGGCATTCCCTTGCAGTTTGATAAAACCTTTACCGAAGGGATCAGTCAAATTGAAATTGATGACATTAACTACGCGCAGCAGTTTGGCTATCGCATCAAGCATTTGGGTATCAGTCGGCGCACAGCACAAGGGATAGAATTGCGCGTGCATCCAACGCTTATTCCGGAACGTTGTCCAATCGCCAATATCGACGGAGTAATGAATGGGGTGTTGATTCACGCAAATGCGGTGGGTCCTACGCTTTATTCCGGAGCGGGGGCGGGCGGTAATGCAACGGCGTCTGCGGTTATTGCCGATCTGGTTGATGTCGCCCGTAGCCTGGACGTAAGTGCAGCAAATCGAATGCCGCCACTCGGGTTTCAGTCGGCTGCTATGTCAGATGCGCCTGTACTGGCCATGGATGAGGTGGAAACTGCGTACTATCTTCGATTGACCGCAGAAGATCATCCAGGTGTGCTGGCCGATATTACACGTATTCTCAGTAGTCGCGGGATCAGTATAGAAGCCCTGCTACAAAAGGAAGTCAGTGATCCGGCGCATGATCTTGTTCCTATCGTTTTATTAACCCAGCGTATCAAAGAAAAAGAAATGAATGCAGCCATTGCCGAAATTGAAGCGCTTGATTCCATTGCCAGCAAGGTGGTTCGCATTCGTCTGGAACGTCTTGATGCCTGACCTGTGCGGGGTTCGCACCTATGACGCAACAAATTTGTATTATTAACAGGACTTAACCATGCCGTTTCGAAGCCGCTATACCGGACTGATTGAAAAATACCGTGATCATTTACCCGTAAATGATTCAACCCGGATCATCAGTTTGGGCGAGGGGAATACACCTTTAATTCGCCTGAACAATATTCCTCGTTTGTCTGGCAGAAATATCGATATTTATGTGAAGTATGAAGGCTTGAATCCAACGGGTTCTTTTAAAGACCGTGGCATGACCATGGCGGTGACGAAAGCCGTTGAGGAAAATAGCAGCGCCATTATCTGCGCTTCTACCGGTAATACCTCGGCAGCGGCGGCAGCTTATGCAGCACGCGCGGGCATTACGGCGTTTGTATTAATTCCCGAAGGTAAAATTGCCTTGGGCAAACTGGCGCAAACGATGATGTATGGCGCCAAAGTGCTGCAGATTCGGGGTAATTTCGATGAGGGCATGGCACTGGTCAAACAAGTGGCAGAATCAGCGCCGGTGACTATTGTCAATTCAATTAATCCTTTCCGTATTGAAGGCCAGAAAACGGCGGCGTTTGAGGTGATTGAAGAGCTGGGTTTTGCGCCCGATTACCATTGTTTGCCTGTGGGCAATGCCGGCAATATCACCGCGTACTGGAAAGGTTATAGCGAATATCATCACGATGGCATCGTTAATTCACGTCCAAAAATGTTGGGTTATCAGGCCGATGGTTCTGCGCCGTTTATGCGCGGCGCGATGGTCGATCAGCCCGAAACTGTTGCTACGGCTATTCGTATTGGTTATCCACAATCGTGGGACAAAGCCTGGTCAGCGCAAAAGGAATCCGGTGGCTGGTTTGACGAGCTGAGTGATGCTGAAATTCTTAAAGCTCAAATGTTGTTGGCACAAAAAGAAGGCATATTTTGTGAGCCCGCCTCAGCGGCATCGTTAGCAGGTGCCTTGCGTGATGTTGAGCGTGGCAAAATTCCGGAAGGCAGCCGTATTGTGTGTACACTGACTGGCAATGGCTTGAAGGATCCGGATACGGCAATTACGCAATGCAAAAATTCCAACATGGTGGTGATTGATGCCAAATTGGATGCCGTAAAAAAAGCTATTCTGGATACGCTATAAGCGAGTATTTCATCAAAAAACTGTCATTTCATCCAAGCGCGACGAACTGTGTATGGTTTCAGCAGTTTCTAAAATAAACCTGGATTCTGCATTAGTATGAAATTCTCATGAAAATCAGTCGTCGCTCATTGCATCAAGATTCAACGCTTGCGCCTCTGGCCGGTCTTAACCCTCTGTTGCAGCGCATTTATGCCTATCGCGGCATTACGGATTCGCAACAGCTTGAACGTGGTCTAAGTTCCATCTTGAGCCCATCCGGACTCAAGGGCATGGATGAGGCTGTGGCCCTGTTGTATTCAAAACTGCAACATCAGCAAAAAATTATTGTCGTGGGTGATTTTGATGCCGATGGCGCCAGCAGTACGGCATTGGCCGTATTGGGTTTAAGGGCCTTGGGTGCACAGAATGTCTCTTATCTTGTGCCAGATCGTTTTAAATTTGGTTACGGTCTAACCCCGGCCATTGTGGCTGAGGCGGCAAAGCGCAGTCCTAATTTGATCATTACTGTAGATAATGGCATTTCCAGTATCGAGGGCGTTGAGTCTGCACAGCATGCTGGCATCCAAGTTCTGATTACAGATCATCATTTGGCCGGTGAACATTTACCGGCCGCGACTGCGATAGTCAATCCCAACCAGCCGGGCTGTTCTTTTGCCAGTAAAAATCTGGCAGGGGTGGGCGTGGTTTTTTATTTGCTGATCGCATTGCGTGCTCATTTGAGAGCCGTCGACTGGTTTGTGCAACAGGCGATTACCGAGCCTAATCTAGCGGATTATCTCGATTTAGTGGCACTGGGAACCATCGCCGATGTGGTGCCGCTGGATCAGAATAACCGTATTTTGGTGCATCAAGGCATACAACGCATTCGGGCTGAACGCTGCCGACCTGGCATTCGTGCGCTGTTAGCCATAGGCAAGCGTGATCCTGAACATATTGTTGCCAGTGACTTGGGTTTTGTGGTTGGGCCACGCCTGAATGCAGCGGGACGTTTGGATGATATGTCGTTGGGGATAGAATGCCTGCTGACGGACGATGTGCAACGTGCTGTAAAACTTGCGCAAGAGCTCGATACGCTTAATCAGGAACGGCGCCTTATTGAAGGCGAAATGAAAGAAACGGCGCTTGATGTCGTAAAGCAGATCAGCCAGCAATTAGAGGGGCATGTGCCGTGGGGACTGGCACTGTATGATCCTTCCTGGCATCAAGGTGTGGTGGGTATTGTCGCTGCACGTGTTAAAGAAAAATACCATCGTCCGGTAATAGCTTTTGCACCAGCCACGGCTAATGATCACCTTGAGCACTCAGATCAAGATTTCGAATTAAAAGGATCGGCACGTTCTATCACGGGATTACATATCAGAGATGTACTGGAAGCCATGGCAACTCAGTATCCGGATTTGATTCTGAAATTTGGTGGTCATGCCATGGCGGCGGGTTTAAGTATTCAGGCAAAGAATTTTGATCGTTTCGCCCGGCTTTTTGATCAGCAGGTCTGTAAACAATTGGGCACAGTTGCGCCACAAGGCGAATTATTTTCCGACGGTGAACTTGATCCGCATGAAATCAGTTTGGACAATGCGGAATTATTGCGTCTGCACGGCCCGTGGGGTCAAGGTTTTCCCGAGCCACAGTTCGACGGACAATTTGAAGTATTACAACAACGTTTGCTTGCCGATAAACATTTGAAACTGGTGTTACTGCATCCTGTCACACGCAGTCAGATTGATGCAATTGCGTTTAATGTCGATCGACAACAATGGCCTACACAAGAAAAATATGTGCATGCAGTTTACCGGCTTGATGTTAACGACTACCGTGGGCAGCGAACTGTGCAGCTGGTGATTGAAGCGCTGCAAGCACTGGCAACGCTGTAACGCACCAGTCGCATAAATGGCCTTTATCGTGAGTGATGCATGACAAAAACTGAACATAAAGTTGATTTGCTGGTTATCGGGGCCGGATCTGGCGGTGTGAGAGCCGGGCGTCTGGCGGCAAACTTGGGCAAACGTGTGATTGTTGTCGAGCAGCAATACCTGGGTGGAACCTGTGTTAACGTCGGCTGTGTGCCCAAAAAATTATTTTATTATGCTGCACAGCTTAAGGACGAGTTTGCCGTGGCAGAGAGTTTTGGCTGGAATGTGCAGGTTGAGGGCTTTTCATGGGATCGTTTGCGTGAAAATAAAAATCGCGAAATTGAACGACTGAATCTGATCTATAAAAACATCCTACAAAATGCCGGCGTAACTTTGCTGGAAGGCACTGCCCGCTTTGTCGATCATCAGCGGGTGGATGTTGGCGGTCAGATTATTCACGCCGAAAAAATTCTGATCGCAACAGGGGGGATTTCTTATCGCCCCGATATTCCTGGTGGCGAATTTGCACTTGTATCAGATGATGTTTTTTCTTTGTCTGTGCTGCCTGAAAAAATAATTATTATCGGCGGCGGTTATATTGCGCTGGAGTTTGCGTCCATTTTTAATGCCTTAGGTGTAAAAACTGAACTCGATTACCGTGGCCCACTGTTTCTCAAAGGTTTGGATGATGAAATCCGGTGTTTTGTGGCGGAGGAAATGAGAAATAAAGGCGTCACATTGCGTTTTAACAGCCAAATTAAAACGATAGAAAAAATAGACCATGGACAAAAACGGGTACATTACCAGGACGGTGGATTTCATGTTACCGATCAGGTTTTGTTTGCTGTAGGGCGCCTGCCCAATACGGCGGGACTGGGACTGGAAAATACACAGGTCGAGCTGGCAGCAAACGGGGCCATTAAGGTGTCTGAAAATTTTCAGACCAGCGTGCCTTCGATTTATGCCTTGGGCGACGTCATCGCTCGGGCGCAATTGACGCCGGTTGCACTGGCTGAAGCGGGTGTGTTCGTTGATCATCTGTACGGCCAAAACCGGCAAAAAATGAATTATGAACTGATTCCTACGGCCGTTTTCTCCAATCCCACCCTTGCCATGGTCGGCTTGACCGAGGAGCAAGCGCGTTTGCAATTCAAACATATTGATGTCTACCGTTCTCGTTTCAGACCCATGAAGCACAGCTTGTCATCTATTGAGTCGAAAATTTTCATGAAAATGCTTGTGAACAGTGAAACAGATCAAGTGTTGGGCGTGCATATGGTAGGTGAACAGGCCGGGGAAATTATTCAAGGATTGGCCGTTGCATTAAACGCCAAGGCCACAAAAGCTGTTTTCGATGCCACTTTGGGTATTCATCCCACCATGGCCGAAGAATTTGTGACCATGCGATTGCCAAGTTAAAGCGGATTTTTGTCATGTCTATGTCTTGCTTGTTAAGTAATAAAAAATACTTTGCAAACAAAATCCTGGATAACTCAGCTGTGCGGATGGCATTAACAGGCACTGACGTATGGAATTCTTTTTTATCTTGTGTTTTGAGTCTGTGAATCTTCGAATTCGCTCGTTATAATGCCCAGCTGTTAAAGCGCCTTGCTTTTTCAACGTTTTGATTTTCTTGCGCACAGCAGGAAAATTATCAAGTCAGCAAATAACTATAATGATCCATTAAAATGGAGTAAGGATATGAAAAAAGTCTTAATTGGAGGGCTTTTGATTGGGCTGGTTATTTTTGCAGCAGGCCTGATCATCAAGAATCGTGGAGGCGATCCTGATTCGGTAGCAAAACAGCCTGAAGTCACTAATAACGTCGTCATGAGCATGAATGCTGATCGTGCCCGTCATGCAGAAGAAGAAACCAGTAATTGGTTA
>DAIRVL010000004.1:0-36271 GCA_036802845.1 Pseudomonadales bacterium
ACCGGTGGGCGATACGCTGACTCACGCCAAAACACCCGAAGTACCGGCTTTGGCCGGTTTTGATCTGGCCAAACCACAAGTGTTTGCCGGTATGTTTCCAGTGACTAGCGATGATTACGAGGCTTTTCGTGAGGCGCTGGCAAAATTAAAGCTCAATGACGCCTCCTTGTTTTATGAGCCTGAAACATCCGATGCCTTGGGTTTTGGTTTTCGCTGTGGTTTCCTTGGCATGCTGCATATGGAAATCGTGCAGGAACGCCTGGAGCGCGAATATAACCTCGATTTAATTACCTCCGCACCCACAGTGGTGTATCAGGTCCTCACCAAAAAAGGTGAGACTATTAATGTCGATAATCCGTCTTCGATGCCTGATCTGTCGTTAATAGAAGAATTGCGTGAACCGATCGCCCAGGTGAATATTCTGGTGCCTCAGGAGTACGTGGGCAATGTTATGACGCTGGCCAATAGTCGTCGTGGCATACAAAAAAACATGCAATATCTTGGTAAACAGGTCGCATTGACCTATGAAATTCCAATGGCTGATGTGGTGCTCGATTTCTTTGATCGACTTAAATCGGTGAGTCGCGGTTATGCGTCTTTGGATTATAGTTGTATTCGTTTTCAGCCAAGCAATCTGGTGCGCGTTGATGTGCTTATTAATGGTGATAAGGTCGATGCCTTGGCGCTGATTTGTCATGAAGAAGATGCGCATTTCAAAGGCCGTGCGCTGACAGAAAAAATGAAAGAACTCATACCGCGCCAGATGTTTGATATCGCCATTCAGGCTGCCATTGGTGGGCATGTAATCGCACGTCAAACGGTTAAAGCGCTACGCAAAAATGTCACCGCAAAGTGTTATGGCGGTGATGTGTCACGAAAACGCAAGCTGCTTGAAAAGCAGAAAGCCGGTAAAAAACGTATGAAACAGGTGGGCAATGTCGAAATCCCACAAGATGCGTTTCTTGCCGTGCTAAAAATCGACAAATAAGTTAAGGCTTAAGACTTCGTATTTTGAAGACGCTTGGTAACCTGCCCACTGGAGTGTAAAAGGTCAGCTATGGATATAGATTTTTCACTGGTACTGGTCATTGTCGTGTTTGTCACCGGCGTTATTTGGGGGCTGGATGTGCTTTTTCTTTTGCCAAAAAGAAAAAAAGCGGTGGCTAATTACGTCTCGGCGAGAAATATAGAAAGGGGGCAGTTGGTGAATCGGGCTTCTTTGCCTTTGGTTGATCAGACAACACTGACAAAACTTGAAAAAGAATCCTTGATTGTCGAATACAGTCACTCCTTTTTTCCGGTGTTCCTTCTGGTATTGATCTTGCGTTCATTTTTAATGGAGCCGTTTACCATTCCATCAAGCTCCATGGTGCCAACCTTGCGCATAGGTGATTATATTCTGGTGAATAAATTTGAGTATGGTTTGCGTTTACCGGTGATCGGGACCGAAATCATGGCGCTTAACAAGCCAAAAAGAGGGGATGTAATGGTGTTTAAATACCCCGGAGATCCTCGCATAAACTATATTAAACGGGTTATTGGCACCCCAGGTGATACGATTGTTTATGACAATAAACGGCTGACCATTAACGGTAAAGAGATGCTGCAAACCTTGGTAGCAGAGTTACCCCCAAGCGCGCCGGAATTACAGATTTACAAAGAAAATTTTGACGGTATAGATCACACGATTCAACATATTCTAGACCGGAATCAATATGCGGGTGTGCGTGAGTGGAAAATACCGGACGGCCAGTATTTGGTTATGGGCGATAATCGTGACAACAGTAACGACAGCCGTGTCTGGGGATTGGTGCCTGATAAAAACATTGTAGGCAAGGCCGTAGGGGTGTGGATGAGCAAGGAACCGGGTTTGCATCTTCCCCGCTTTAATCGTGTAGGTGGTATAAACTAAATACGAGTGCTTTGAATTATCCCCCGTTTTTTGAGGGGGGTGGATTGCCATGTGAGGTAGACGTGGGGCAATCGTTCAAAGTCATGAGCTGTTTAAAAGCAGTAAATACCTCGGACGATAAAAGGAATCGAACCTACTATGTGGAATAATCAGCGTGGTGCCTCTGGTTTAAGTATTTTGTTTACGTTGGTCATGGTGATTTTCTTTGGCGCAACCATTCTCAAGCTGACACCTGTTTATCTGGATAACTATACGATAAAAGGGGCGCTGGATGGTTTGAATCAGCAGCCGGGGATCACGCAAATGTCGCAGGATAAAATCAAAGGCGTGCTATTGAAGCAGTTGCAAATTAATAACGTTCATAACGTCGATGCCAAAGGCATTGTGGTCAAAAAAGAAAATGGCCGTTTAACGGTGAATATAGATTACGAAGTGAGAATGGATTTGGTACAAAATATCGATTTAATAGTGTCGTTTGAAAATAAATTTGAGGCGGTTGCGCATTGAACTCCCTGCAACAAGCACTCTGTCGCCGTATAGGGTATGCGTTCAAGGATCCGCATTTATTGATTCTGGCATTAACCCATCGTAGTGTCAGTGGGTCCCAAAATAATGAGCGGCTGGAATTTCTCGGCGATTCGATTCTTAACTTTCTGATCGCCGAAGCGCTCTACGAAAAATTCGAGCATGCCAAAGAAGGCAAACTCAGCCGCTTAAGGGCCAAGTTGGTCAAAGAGGAAACGCTCGCTCGTCTGGCGCGAAAATTCGAACTGGGCGACTGTCTGGTCTTGGGTTCGGGTGAGCTCAAAAGCGGAGGTTTTCGACGGGACTCCATTTTGTCCGATGCGCTGGAGGCGATTATCGGTGCTATTTATCATGATGGTGGTATGGATATTTGCAAGAATGTTGTTTTGGTCTGGTTTGACAGTTTTCTGGAAAACATTTCCATGGACGATCACCAAAAAGACCCCAAAACGCGTTTGCAGGAATTGCTCCAGTCCAAACGTGAGGCTTTACCTGTGTATCAGGTCGAAAGCGTCGAAGGTGAGGCGCATAACCAGATTTTTGTGGTCAGTTGCCGGGTAGAAGGCCTGAGTACCGTCGCAGTGGGCAAGGGAGGCAGTCGACGTCAGGCAGAACAATTGGCCGCTGAAAAAATTCTGGCTGAATTGAAGTTATAAAAACCCGCTTTTGTCAGTCAACAGTCAACGATAGCGAAAATACCCAATTGAATGAGAGTTTTTAAGTGCATAAAGATGTTGAAGGTCGTGTGGGTTATGTCGCCATTGTAGGGCGCCCCAATGTGGGAAAATCTACCCTGCTTAATCATATTCTGGGTCAGAAAATAAGTATTACCTCCAGAAAACCGCAAACAACACGGCACCGTATTCTTGGCATTAAAACCGAAGGAACGTCGCAGATTCTGTTTCTCGACACGCCGGGTTTGCACCAGAACGCCCCTAAGGCCATTAACCGTTATATGAATCGTGCCGCGATGACATCCCTGGTTGATGTTGACGTGATTCTGTTTGTGGTGGATTCGTTGAAGTGGACTGCCGAAGATGAGTGGGTGTTAAATTCGCTAAAAAAACGGCACCGTCCTGTTATTCTAGTAATAAATAAAGTCGATAAAATTGTAGATAAAGAACGCTTTTTATTGCATTTGCAGCATATTTCCCAGCAGTTTGAGTTTAAAGACATTTTCCCGGTGTCGGCATTAAAAGGCGATAACCTGCTAAAACTGGAAAAAACCATTATCGAACTCTTGCCGCCGGGACAGCTTTTTTATGACGAAGATCAAATCACCGATCGTTCCGAGCGTTTTGCCATTGCCGAGATGATCCGTGAAAAAATCATGCGCCAATTGGGCGATGAACTTCCTTACGAAGCAACTATTGAGATCGAAGAGTTTCTCAGAGAAGGCGGATTGCTTACATTGAGTGCCGTGATATTGGTTGAGCGCGATAGCCAGAAAGCCATAGTGATTGGAAAAGGTGGGCAGCGACTCAAAAAAATTGGCATGGAAGCGCGTGCTGATATTGAAACCTTGATGGACTGCAAGGTGATGCTTAATCTCTGGGTAAAAGTTAAAAGTGGTTGGTCTGACGATGACCGTGCGTTGCGCAGCCTTGGTTATGACGACGCTTAAGCCGCTGTATTTTATAAAATGAATTTACGAGCACAAAACAATGCGAACAAGCCGTCAGGGCTCAGCATTTATTTTGCATGCACGCCCCTATCGCACGACGAGCGCACTGGTTAAATTTTTTAGCCAGAACCATGGCGTGTTGTCCGGTGTCGTGCGCAGTGCCAAAGGCCAAACTGCAAAAAACAGCGCACTGATTCAACCCTTTGTGCCTTTAAGTTTGCAGTGGATCGATCGTTCAGAATTAAAAACCATTATTGCATTAGAAGAACAATCCCCGCCAATGGCGCTTAAAGGCGAACGTCTCTTTAGCGCCTTGTATGTTAATGAGCTGCTTTACCGATTGCTGCAAGAAGGCGAACCCTTTGTTGCCTTATTTGCGCTGTATTGTGATGTTTTGACTGAGTTGGCGCGGTTGCAAGATATTGAACCAGTATTAAGACGTTTTGAAAAAGCCTTATTGAATCAGCTGGGTTATGGTGTTTCATATACCCACGATGCGCAAACAGAACTCGCTTTGGATGATCAGGCCTGGTATCGCTTTGTCATTGATGAGGGTTTTATACGTATAGACGATGAAAGTCACCGTTTAACGATAAAACAGAGCTGCTTTCAGGGTTGGCAAATACGCGCACTGGCCATGGATGACTACAGTCAATTAGCAAACCGTCGTGCGGCCAAACAGATTATGCGCGAGTCCCTGGCGTTTCACCTGGGCCGGCAACCTTTGAACAGTCGCAACTTATTTATAAAATCATGCAAGGAGTAGTGTTCATGCCTGAAGTGAGACCCTTGTTATTGGGTGTAAATGTAGATCACGTGGCTACGTTAAGGCAGGCAAGGGGAACGTCTTATCCAGACCCTGTGTATGCGGCCTTAGCAGCAGAGCAAGCCGGCGCTGATGGAATCACCCTGCATTTAAGGGAAGATCGCCGCCATATTCAGGATCGCGATGTCTATCTGCTGAGTGAACTTTGTCAGACGCGTATCAATTTTGAAATGGCGCATACCAACGAAATGCTGGGTATCGCTGAAAAGATTAAACCCGCACATTGTTGTTTGGTGCCGGAAAAACGCGAAGAGTTAACCACAGAAGGTGGGCTCGATGTGATCAAACATTTTTCGGCAATCAAAGAAGCCTGTGCGCGACTGTCTTCAGCGTCGATTGACGTATCATTATTTATTGCAGCTGATCTAAAACACATTGATGCAGCAAAGGCCTGCGGGGCGAGCACCGTCGAAATTCATACTGGTCAGTGGGCGGATGCACGCACGCGCGCCGAACGACAAAATTACTATCAACACATTATTGCAGCCGTGCGTTATGCCGACAGTCTTGGTTTGATTGTTAATGCAGGGCATGGGCTGAATTATCAAAATGTCAGCATGATTGCGGCGATTCCCGAGCTCAACGAATTAAATATCGGGCATGCCATTGTGGCGCATGCGCTCTTTGTGGGTTTTATTCCTGCGGTCGAGCAAATGAAAACGCTGATGTTGCAAGCCCGCTGCTTCAAACAAAATAAGCAGTCATGATAGTGGGAATAGGCACAGACATCGTTGAGATTGCACGCATTGCCAAGGTCTTGGAACGTCGGGGTGATGCCTTCGCTCGCCGAATACTGACCACTGCAGAATATGCGCAGTATCTGCAAAAAAAAGACAAGGACCGGTTTTTGGCCAAACGTTATGCGGCTAAAGAGGCCGTAGTCAAAGCGTTGGGTACAGGTTTCAGGCAGGGTGTATCGTGGCAGCATATAGAAATCAGCAATAATTCTCTGGGCCAACCCTCGTTCCATTTACAGAAACGCGCACATGAATTGTCACAGCAAAAAAATATTTATGAACATCACCTGAGTCTGTCTGATGAGCGCGAGTATGTCGTCGCCTTTGTGGTGATGACTACTGCCTGATAACAGATACATCCACGTACTTGGGTATTGTAACGATTGGTTAACATTCAGGCTTTGTAGGGAAACTTGCCTAAACTTTAAAAAGTGATATCCGATAAATCCAATGTGACTGAAACCGTGTATCGATAATCCAGTACACGTTAACAGTTTTTGAGTCTGAAAAAGTTGCGCCAGAAGACGTACTGTTTGTTACGTTTTTTTATCAGCTTTCCTATAAAACCCAGACACAGTTGGATTCGTTTAAACTTGATAGAGTTTAAGGTGTTAAGTGGAAAATAGACGTTATAACAGAGCGCATATGGATTTGTTTGCCCACTTCTCAGCAAAAGGCATTCAAGCAACCCCTTGCTTGGTAAAGGATTACTGTCTTGGTGGTGTGCTTATTGATGTAGATGCAAAGCTATGGAAGTTCAACGTTAATCTGGTCATTGGTGATAAGGTTGTACTTCATCTTAAATTACCCACAAAAAACAGTTTTCAGAATTTTCAACTTAAAGCGCGAATTGCCAGAATTATTGATAACACGGCAGGTTTGGCGTTTATCGAACCTGATCCTGCCGCCTTGCAGGCCCTGGAAAACTACAGCAATCAGATTGAAAACAAAAACTCACCCAAACGTGTTCTAAAAAATGACGAAAATGTACAAAGAGTACAAGCGCTCATGCGCCGTTGTGTGGGCGATAATATTACGGCGCTTTTGCAACGTTTTTTTGCTGAAGTGGATACGGGTTTAATCGACGCGGCTGCTCAAGCCAAAAGTAACATGATTCAAACGAATTTTTCTATTGCCGCACGGGCGCTGAAAGCGAAACGCGGCAGCATTATGACCGGCTTCCATAAAAATGTGATGCAGACTATGGATTTAATGGTGGCTGATATACAGCTCAAGCCAAATAATGAAACGAGTGAAAAACAAAAATTAGAAATTATAAATAAAGAAGTTTTTGAAAGTTGGTTAGTGTCAAAAATAATCATTACCAAAGCAGAGGCAAATTTTAGTGAGCAATTGTTAATGCTCAGGTTGCGCTTGTCAAAACTGCTTGATTGTGAGCTTGATGTTGAAGACATGCCTGTTTCGCCGGCGGTTTTTTGTAATTCATTTAACGAAAGTCTAACTGAATTTTTTGCTGAAATTTATGTAGAAAAAATAATTTACAAAATATTTGAGGATGAGTTTATAAACCATCTGGGAGCCTTGTATGACGAAATCAATGGAATATTAATTAATAGTGGTATTCTTCCAGAAATTTCATTGGAAGAAATTGCAATAGCTCATAGAAAAATAAAGGAGAAAAATAATCAAATTACTGAAAGTGCTGAGTCTCCTCTGGAAGCAAGTAATTTGTCGAATACAAAGGCGCTTAGTGGTGCTCCTGAAAAATATAATTCTGCGCCAGCCCTATCATCGAAAACCATTTTGACGGCTGATAATGATGATAATTTCTCTGATGTTTTTGTTAATCGCTCAAAAGACCAAACGAATCACATTCGTAACAGATTTAATTTGCAGCAAAAAATCGCCCGTGAAGCGTATAAAACAGTGAACAACCTGTTAAATACACAGAAGGAAAATAAGGTATTTAACACTAAAGATACGCAAATAAAAGAAGATGAAATATCGTCTTTATTTACATCAGAACAGGTGCTTCAGGTTCTTGATGAATTACAGGCAGAGCTGGCAAAAACAGGCCATAGTGTCGATGCGAGAAATACGGTTGAATATTTTAACACGAATCGCAAGGCGCATTTAAAAGAACGTGATTTAACTTTATTGAGCAATATCGATCGATTGTTTGCGTCCATGCTTGTCGCAGTTAAAAACAAGGATATTGCATTTAATATTGAGAAATTAAAACTCCCCATTAGCAAGCTGATTTATACCGATGAATCGTTTTACGAAAATCAGATTCATCCTGCGCGATTATTAATTAATCGCGTTGCGGAGTTTGATGAAACCGGTGATATACGTACAAGCAAAAACCTGGCAGAGCTGGACAGGGTTATTTCGGTGCTCTTGAGTAACTATCAGCGCGATACGAGTGTTTTTGATTGTGCACTGGAAGAAGTCAATAAACTTCTGGATATCAAGAAAAAAATATATCGCAAAAATGTAAATCGTGTCACTGAGTCCTGTAATGGACAGCAGAAGCTGCTTGAGGCAAAAAGCACTTGCATCAATGCCTTCCGGAAATTTGAACAGCAAAACGCATTGCCCACCGTGTTGTTTTCGCTGGTAGATGCTGGCTGGAAAGAGGTGATGATGCTGTCATTGCTAAAACCAGAAACGAACAACTGGAAAGAATGCGAAGACATCATTGAAAAATGTGTGGCGATTTATGTTGGCAGCGTGCAGCAAAATATAGAAATTTTATTTCATACGATACTGCATCGTATTGATACTGTTTTAGTACGAAGCTCTAATAACGAAAAGGCAATTAAAGCATTGAGAGCGCAGCTGGAGGCCTCTGATTCTACGGCCACTTATGTTCCAGTGAATGACATGATCAAACGTTTTGTGACAGATGAAGAATCGCTACGTCTTGCTGAAAGTAATGAACATGCTGAAAGCATCTGGAAGAAATATCCATTACTTAGAAAGTCGCTGGTTAGAGCGCAAAATATTTATGTGGGTAACTGGATTGAGCAAAAAGATGCACAAGAATTAAGGCGTTTACGTTTGGCCTGGGTTAATGATGATTTTACGCGTTATGCTTTTGTGAATCAGCAGGGGATAAAGAATCGTGAATTTTCATTGATTGATCTGGTCAAAGCACTGGATTCAGGTGAGGTGAAAATTATTCAGGATCTCGACATGCCGCTGGTTGATAAAGGGCTGGAAGGGATGGTGCAGGACGCCTATGGCAAACTCAAGTACCAATCGATGCATGATCAATTGACAGGCCTTGTAAACAGAAAAGAATTTGATCGTCTTGTCAATGAAGCGGTAACGGAAGCGAAACTACAAGAAAATGAGCATGCTATTTGCTGCATTAATCTGGACCAATTCAAGGTAATTAATAATGCCTGTGGTTTGGATGCGGGCGATCAATTGCTAAAACATATTGCAGATATTCTTTTGAACTCGGCACCCAAAGGCAGTGCCGTTGCCCGTTTGGGCAATGACGAATACGGCGTGCTGATTAAAAATTCCAATGAGTCCGATGCTTATCATAGTCTGGATAACCAGATTCATCTGATTGAAAATTTCCGTTTTAGCTGGGAAGGCAAAACATTTATGGTAACGGCCAGTGCTGGACTGGCGATTATTAACCGTAAAACGATCTCAGCCAGCGCTGTGATTAAGGCAATGAATGAAGCCTGTCTGGGTGCTAAAGAGTCTGGAAAAAACAGAATTCAGGTGTTTCATGAATACGACAATCAGCTGACAGAACGTCACGATGTCATGGAGTGGATTGGACGCTTAAACAGGGCCTTAGATGAGGATAAGCTGCATTTGCGCGGACAAAAAATTTCATCGGTCGCTGATCCAACAAAAAATTCGCATTATGAGGTGCTGCTTTCCGTAGAAGATGATGACGGTGTTATGTTGCCTCCGGCTGATTTTATTCAGGCCGCAGAAAAATACAATCGTATGCAGGCTGTCGATCGCTGGGTGATTAAGAACGTGTTCGAATGGCTCCATGAACATGAAGGCGGTTTGCAGGATTTTTCGGGTCTGGCGATTAATCTATCGGGCCATTCAATGAATGACAGTCATATGCTGGAATATATTTTTGATTTGTTTGTTAAACTGAAAGTGCCACGAGATAAAGTGCTTTTTGAAGTAACCGAAACCATAGCAATAGCCAATATGGAAGATGCCGCCGATTTTATTCGCGAAATGCGTGGCATTGGCTGCCGTTTTGCTCTGGATGATTTTGGGGCAGGTTTATCCTCGTATGCCTATCTCAAATATTTGCCGGTTGATTATGTGAAAATTGACGGGGCATTTATTCGTAATATCGTTACGGATAAAAGTGATTACGCCATGGTTAAATCCATTAATGAAATGGTCAAGTTTTTGGGGATGAAAACAATCGCAGAATACGTAGAAAATGACGCCATACTTCAGTGCTTAAAAGAGATTGGGGTGGACTATGCGCAAGGCTACGGCGTTGGCAAACCTGTTCCTTTGCATCAAATACTTCGCAGTGTCGGTTTGTCTAAAACAGCTGCCTTGCACTAGTTATTAACAAAACCAGCGTAATATACTTTTTCCTCGAATTGATTGGCATCTTGTTCAGAAATCGTTAAAATTGCCCGACAAAAATCAAACGAACGTTTGAATTGAAGGTCTGGAGTAGCGCCAGGTCTTTCTTTATTGATAAGTCGAGGAAATTAACGATGTCCGAACACGCTGAATTGTTTGATCTTACACTCACCGAAGAACAGCGCATTACCCGTGAAACAATGCGTAAATTCGCAGAAATTCAATTGCGCGCTATTTCACGTGCGGCGGATGAGGCGGGCGCTGCGCCTGAGGGATTTTATAAAAAAACCACGGAATTGGGTTTAAGCCTGATTCCAATTCCTGAAGTTGTAGGTGGTGCGGGCATGCCGCGTTCACCTGTTTCCAATATGCTCAATGCCGAAGATCTGGGTAAAGGCGATATGTCGCTGGCACTGGGTACGGTAACACCTTTGGCTTTTATTAATGCCGTGATTGATAACGGCACGCCCGCCCAGCAGGAGGCGTTTCTAAGCCCCTTTATTTCTGACGATTTTGTGCCTGCCACCATTGCATTGATGGAGCCTCGCGCAGGTTTTGAGCCCACTGACTTACACACAACTGCTAAAAAAGAAGGCCAGACTTATGTGCTTAACGGTGTTAAAACTATGGTGCTGTTGGGTGATGTAGCCCAGCAATTCTTAGTGATAGCCAATGAAAACGGTGTGCCGGGTGCTTATGTGGTGCCCGCAGGCGCACAAGGTCTGAGCATTGAGAAAGAAAAATTCATGGGTTTACATGCAGTAAATACCAGCAAGGTCACGCTCGACAATGTCACCGTGAATGCCATTAATAAACTGGGCACTGACGATAAACCCTTTCAATTACAACGTTTGCTCGACTTAAGCCGCATTGGTCTGTGTGCCATGTCACTGGGCTGTGCTGAGGCCATGCTTGAATACGTAACCGCCTATGTCAATGAGCGCGTCGCATTTGGCGAACCCATTTCGCATCGTCAGTCTGTAGCCTTTATGGTGGCCAACATTGCGATTGAACTCGAAGCCATGCGCATGATGGTTTATCGCGCTGCCGCACGCGCAGAAAGAGGTCTCGATTTCCATCGTGAGGCGTATCTGGCACAGGTATTCTGTGCTGAAAAAACCATGGAAATTGGTAACAATGGGGTTCAGCTTTTGGGTGGACACGGTTTTATTCGCGAACATATGGTTGAACTTTGGTACCGTAATCTGCGCGCGGTCGGAATTCTTGAAGGCGCGGCTTGTGTTTAATTGCTGGTCAACGAATCCATTTCCATTTTTTGTGAATTTAAGAAATTTAAGGAATTAATAAAATGATTAACTTAGAAATTTCACCCGGCCATCAGAACCTTGCCAATATGATTCACGGTATGGCCAAAGGCATGATTCGTCCTCTTGCCCGCAAATACGATACGCTTGAGCATGAAAAAGCGGTCGAACTCGAAAACCTCGCCAAAATGATGGAAAAAATGGGCGGTGGCATGGGCGGCCTAGGCGGCTCTAAAAAGGATAAAAAAGAAGGTGAGAGCGAGCCGCAGATCAAAAATGGCACCCAGATGTTGGGTGTGATCGGCGCCATGGAAATGTGTTGGGCTTGCACCGGTCTAACGATGGCTATTCCCGGCATGGGATTGGGCAATGCAGCAATTGATGCAGTTGCTACCGACGAACAAAAAGAACGTTTTGGCAAAGTATTTGCTGCCATGGCTATTACAGAACCGGGTTGCGGTTCGGATTCAGCCAACATATCGACTACCGCGCGCCTGGTTGGCGATGAGTGGCTTATCAACGGCGAAAAAATATTTGTTACGGACGGTGGGCAGTGTACCCACATCGTCGTATGGGCAACGTTAGATAAGTCACTGGGCAAAGCCGCAATTAAATCATTTGTGGTGCCCAAAGATGCGCCCGGTCTTCAGGTGGTGCGCCTGGAAAAGAAAATGGGTATTCGTGCATCCGATACGGCGGCCATTACCTTTACCGATTGCCGCATTCCAAAAGGGAATATCTTGGGTGATCCAAGTATTGCCCAAACGGCGGAAGAGCGTAAAAAGGCCTTTGGCGGTGTAATGCAAACCTTTGATAATACGCGACCTGCCGTAGGTGCTATGGCCAATGGTGTGGCACGTGCAGCGCTGGACATGACACGTGAAATTCTTGAAAAAGAAGGCGTGATTCTCGACTATAACAAGCGTCGTTGGAATAATTCGGCATTACAGGCGGAATTTTACCTGATGGAAGCCGAGTATGAAGCGGCGCGATTGCTGATTTTAAAAGCCGCCTGGTTGGCCGATAACAAAATTCCCAACTCAAAAGAAGCGTCAATGTGTAAAGCCAAGTCAGGACGTGTGGGCAGTTATATTACCTTGCGTTGCGTAGAAATTTGCGGCAGCTTGGGTTATGGCGAAGAGTACCTGCTGGAGAAATTTGCCCGCGATTCAAAAATTCTTGATATTTTTGAAGGCACGCAACAAGTGCAGCAATTGATTGTGGCGCGTCACCAGTTGGGTCTGAGCTCGCGTGAATTAAAGTAATTTCTTCAGCGAAGAATTGCATGTAAGCACGTTGTTTTACTCACCCCGGTCAAGCCGGGGTGAGTATTTTTAGAGTATCGAGATTTTTTACACAGGCATTTTAAGCTATTTAATGAGGACATTTATGTTGGACGTTAACACTTACTTCGATGGCAAAGTAAAATCGATCGCTTTTAAATCTTCCGATCTTCCTTCGACCGTCGGTGTGATGCAGGCAGGTGACTATACCTTTGGTACCAATCAACATGAAACCATGACGGTCATCAGTGGTGCACTGACAGTACAACTTCCCGATGCTGAAGCATGGAATACCTATGTGGCAGGTGATACATTTGAAGTGGCTGCCAATAAAAAATTCAAGCTCAAAGTGGCGGTAGATACGGCGTACTTATGTGTGTACAGGGACGCTTAAGATTAAAAATACAACAGCGTGTAGCCTCTGTTTTCTGCGTAAGGAAAAAAGGCGCTAAAAAATTCCAGAAATATACGCTGTCCTTCATAACGAATAAAACACTTCAACGGTTGCCCCGCCATTTTTAAAATACACTTCATCGTTACATAATGACTTAACCAGCATTAATCCTCTGCCATGACTATCGTCAGAAGAGGATGCCGGAATTTTGTGGTGATCAAAACCTGCGCCGCTATCATGTATCCATATCCTGATGCCGTTGATATCAGAACGTTTATCTTGAGAGACTATAACTTCTATTTGCCCTTCTTTAAGGCTTTTCAGGCGTTTTTCCTTTTCAGTATAAAAAGTCTGAGAACCATCATCCTCGTTCTTTAAACAAGAAGAAAGCCCCAGAATGCCATGCTCAAGTGCGTTGAGGTACAACTCGGTGAGAATGGTATGCAGAATATCTTTATGACCCGATAAACCAGCCGCCGGGGCTATCATGGCAAGAATGTCAGCGGGTGGGTTGCCTGTGCGCATGTGATCGGGTTCGATATTGAAACGCATTTTCCACGAGGGCATGGAATAATAATCTTGTTCAGGCCGATCAGACGTTATAATTGTTGGAGGTTTGCAGAGTATTTCTATGAATGAAATATCATCATTTTGACTATTACTACCAGAAAATTCGAGAAGTTGTTGTGTGATGGCGTTAACTCTATCATGCCGACTGTTTACATCCTCTGAACTGAGCAAGGTATTTAGGCGATGTTCGCCAAACATTTCACCGGCAGGGTTTTTTGCTTCAATTACGCCATCTGAATGCAAATAAAGTCGGCTGCCCGTTTTTAATTTAAGGGTATAGACATCGCGCTCAAAGGCATGTTTTTCCATGGACCCAAGCGGTGTGTGCATCGAAGGTAAAAAACGTTCAATCTTGCCTTCGGGTGAAACAAGCACCGCATTGGGTAAACCACCACACCATAGAATGGCTTCGTTTCCGGCGGCATTCAGTTCAACCAGCGTTGCTGCACAAAACATATAATCAGGCAGCAAGGCTGTAATTAATGAATTCATTTCCTTGGCGATATCACCTATAGACAGACCTTTTCGCGCCATCGAAAAAAATGTACGCGAAACCGGTAGCGCACCAATAGCGGCAGATAATCCATGGCCGGTAAAATCACCTAACATGAGATATAAACCACCACGCGGGCTGGGTGCTATCAGCAACACATCGCCATTAAAGGTCGACATCGGCGATAAATAGAAGTTAACAATATCAGAGGTGTAGAAGTTTTCACTGAGGGCGCTATTAAAAACATGTTCAACAATTTCATGCTCTCTTTGCGTCAATGCCTGATGGTAAAGTAATTCTTCATTTTTTTTATTGACTTGATTATTCAAGTCCTGAATCCTGGCGTGTGATTTTATTTTTGCTTGCAGAATGGCTTCGTTAAAAGGCTTGCTGAGGAAATCGTCCCCACCGCAAGCCAGACAATTCGTTAGTGATTCATCGTCATTAACAGCGGTAATAAATATAATGGGTACATAACGGTTGCCGGTCGATTTCTTGATAATACGTGCAACATCATAACCATCTATGCCGGGCATGATGATGTCGAGTAATACCATGTCGGGTTGTTCTATGTGAAAGAGCGCAAGGGATTCTTCACCATTTGTTGCTTCAATAACCTCATGGTTTGCCTCCTCAAGCATCCAACGAAGTAATTTGCGGTTGGTTTCCATGTCATCTACGAGAAGTATTCTCACAGGGGCTACTCTCTAATAAGACGGCAATGAATAAGTGCGCTTACGAAATAAGAAATTTTTTATCAAAACGTGAAATTTCCAATATCTTTTTTACCTGAGGTTGGCAGTTTAGAATTCTGATTGCTGAATCACTCGCCTGAAGGTGTTTTTTCATATTCAGCAGCATGCCCAGTGCGGAGCTGTCCATATACTCCGTTTCCCGCAAGTCAAGTTCAACATTGGATTTAGATCCATCGATTGCCATATAGGCACCACGAAATTCCTGGACAGAATTAAAATCAAAACAACCCGATATGGCTATAGTCACACGACGTCCTTCGTTGCTGCTCTCACATGTAATGGACATTATTATCACCTCTGCTAAATAGATCTGTAATTACGACACTTAATCATAAAGTTAAATAAAGAGTAGACAGGGCTTAATAACTATTCCAGAGAGATTATAAAAAATGAGTTTTTCTGGAGTCAGTCACTTTCTAAGTTCTGGCGAATTCATCAGCAGTTTAGATAATGTGAATCCATGAATACGCCATTGGTTAATTAAACTAATCGTCTACACTCAAATTAAAGGGCGGAACTCGTGTGGTTTATAGCAAATGGAATTAAAAACAATTTTTGGCAAGCGGCGCAACAAGAAAAAAGAAGAAAGCATTCTTGGGCTTGAAATACTTGCCGACGGTATCAATAGCGTTGTCCTGAAAAATGGGCAAAAAGGAAAAGCGCAACTTCATAATAAAAAAAGTGTTTCGTATGCAAATAATGAAATGATGCGCTCATTGATCACACAGATGATAAGTGAGAGCGACTGTCAGTCCTGTGCTATTACTTTATCATCCGGTTTTTATCAGTTAATGCTCCTTGATGCGCCTGATGTAACCGAGGATGAGCTGGGTGGTGCAATGAAATGGAAAATTGCAGAGATAAATAATCAGTCGCCCAATAGCATTGTTGTTGATTCATTTAAATTGCCTGCTGATGCCTACCGTGGCCGAATGTCTATGTGTTATTCGGCGGTTGTCGATAAAACGTTTATCGCAGATCTTGTAGAAACGGTGGAAAGTTGCAAGGTCAAACTTATTGGTATAACGATTAATGAACTGTCTGTGGCGCAACTGATGAACTGGATGCCCGCATTTAACGGTATTAATGTGGTTGTTATTAAACCAGATAAAACAGGTGGTATGTTATGTCTAATGGAAGGTGCAGATATCTATCTCTGCCGTACCCTTGAGGGATATTTCTCATCAGGCAACATTGAACAAGAGTTTTTGAAGGATATGGGACACATAGATAATCTGGCGCTCGATATCCAGAGGTCGCTTGATTATTACGAAAGTCAGTTAGGGAAAGCCGGTGTTGAAATGGGATTTGTGTTAATTGATGGGAATGAAGGTTTGAATCTGACAGAGCAACTAAATGATCGTTTACCCATACCCATGGTGCTGCTCAAATTAAATGAATTGTTTGAAAACATAAACACAGAATGTGAATCTACCTATGCATCAGCCATAGGTGCAGGTTTATGGGGTTTCAGTGAAGAAAATGAAGCAAAAAATTAATTTTTTTCAGGAAGAATTCAAAAAGCCTACAATTAAATTTCCGGCCATGTCATTGCTGTACCTTATTGTGTTATCCATTGTTTTGTGTGGGATGTTTATTTCATACCACTACTGGGTGTTGTATAGCAGCGATAAAACACTGCTTGAAATTAAGCAGCATAACGAAAAATTAATAGCTGAAATTTCATCGCTTGAAAAGAAACTTGAAGTTCCAAAAATTAATGATGATTTGAAAAATGAACTTGATGATATTCTGAAAATAAATGCCCAGAAGAGGCAACTACTGAGCTATATAAATAAAATCAGTTTTGATTCAAATCTGAATGGCTCGCACTATTACGAGGCCCTACAGCGTAATGATGTTTCAGGCATCTGGTTAACAGAAATAACTATCACAGACAATGCCGGAAATATTAGTGTGCGTGGTGTAGCTAAAGTGGCGAGTGAGTTACCCGTTTATATTGATAAATTAAAAAACTACCCGGTATTCAGTAAAAAACCCTATTACTCGCTTGTACTGGATAAGCAAAAAGATGAGCCGCATTTTATAGATTTTTATTTTACATCCATGAAAATTGACAATGAAAAACGTATTTAAGCTCGGCGAAACAAAACTCAATGCACTCTCATCAAGAGAGCGCATTATTGTATGCGTCAGCATTATCGCAATCATTATAGGCCTTATGGATGGTTTAATAACATCACCAATGAATACAAAAATTCTGTCAAAGGAAAACGAAATAACGAATGCCAACGCGCTTAAATTATCAAATGAAAATAGTTTGGCACTTTTGAAACAGAAAAAAATTAGCGACCCGAATAAGGACTTACAAAATTCAATCAATAAGGCTAATCAGGAAGCGCATGTGCTTGATGATAATCTAACAATGTCAAAAGCCGGATTGGTTGCGCCAGAACGTATGTTGCCTCTATTAAGTGATGTTTTGGGTAAACGAAGCGGATTGAGTCTGATTAGCATGGTTAATCTGCCGCCCATAGCCATCGATAATAATGGCGACAATCATTATTCTGGTTTATACAAACATGGGCTTGAGCTTAAATTCAGTGGCAGTTTTGCGCAGGTGAAAGAGTATTTGCGTCAAATGGAAACTATGGATGAAAAAATCTATTTTGACGAAATTAAATATACTGCAGGCCATTATCCAAAAGGTGAATTAAGTCTCAAGGTGTACACGCTATCGATTTATGAGGCCTTAATCAGTGGCTAAATCAAGTGTAAGAAAAATTCTATATTTTGTGGCATGTTTAGCGATAAATATATGTTATGGCTCTGCGACTGATCCGATGGAACCTGAGCGTGTTGAATCAATTGGTATGCAGTCAAATTCAATAAAAAAAATTGTATCATCCTACAAATTAAGTCTAATACTTATTAATGGCAACAAACGCACTGCAGTTATAAATGGTGAAATTAAAAACGAAGGTGATGCTATTTCAGGATTAATTGTTTCACGAATTAATCAGGATAGTGTTGTTTTGATCAATAAGAACCGACGTCTGGTTTTAAATCTTATTGATAATCATGGACGAGAATAGGTTTTGAAATGTATTTCGCAAAAAAACGAGTACGTAATTCCGGGTTTTTAGTGGCCCTTGTTTTAATTCTGAGTGCATGTGAAACCACAAAAAAAATGGCTGATTCTGAGGTGCCGAAAGTAAACCCTAATCAGAATACATCACAGAAACAGCTGGCTTATGCAGAAACTGCAGTAAATGAAATGCCTTCAGCTCAGAATCCTGTCACAGTAAACAAGAAGGTCCCCTACTTGAGCATGAATCAGGATGGAATGACCTTTAATGTTGCCGCAGTAAATACACCCGCCAAAGAGTTTTTTATGAGCCTGGTTCGCGGGCAAAATAAAAATATTGTTGTTCATCCTGATGTTGGTGGAAGTATATCTATTAATTTGCAGAATGTAACGCTGGAACAGGCACTCACGGCCGTATGTGATGTCTACGATTATGATTTTATTCACTCGTCGTACGGATACAAAGTTATTCCAAAAAAATTGCAGTCACGAATTTTTAAAGTGTCCTATTTAAATGTTAATAGAGAAGGTAAATCAGTCACACGCGTCAACAGTGGCCAGGTCGAAGAGAGCGCTTCAGGTGCAACAGGTGCGCAATCAGGCACGGAAACGGCCGCGAATTCAAATTCAAATACAGAATCAACAGCAATAAGCAACAGCGAAGTGCAGACAACGTCCCATGCCGATTTCTGGAAAAATATAGAAGCAAGTATTTCAGCCATTCTTGGCAATGCCGAGGGCACCCGCGTTGTGGTCTCTCCGCAAGCAGGTCTGGTTCTTGTTGAGGGCTATAGCAGTCAACTTGATCTGGTTGAACACTATCTTAAATCCGCCGAACACGCCTTGTTAAAACAGGTCATCATAGAAGCAAAAATTCTGGAGGTTGAACTCAATGATAAATTCAACGCCGGGGTGCAGTGGGATACCTTTGAGCAAGGTTTTGGTGGCAAGCTGGAGCTTAACGATAGTCGTGTAGGTGCGGGTCTGGCATCCGGTGATATTAGAAAGGCGGCGGATATGACACTGGGTGGAGTTTTTAGTGTTGGACTTAATTTTACTGATTTCACCAGTATTATTGAGGTATTAAAAACGCAGGGTGATGTACAAGTCTTGTCAAGCCCGCGCATCAGTACGGTGAACAATCAAAAGGCCATTATTAAAGTAGGGAACGAAGAGTATTTTGTTACCAATATAACGACGCAAGCGACGCAAAGTGTATCCGGTCCTTCGAATTCAACCAACGTTGTTATAAATCCTTTCTTCTCGGGTATTGCATTGGATGTAACGCCCCAGATCTCAGACGATGATATTATTACCCTGCATATACATCCTACGGTAACAACGGTCACCGACAAGATAAAAGAAGTAGGTTTGTCCGACAAACCCTTAATACTTCCACTGGCCTATACCACGGTGAGGGAGAGTGACAGTATCGTTAAAGCACGCAGCGGGCAGGTAATTGTACTGGGCGGTCTGATTCAGAATAAAGTAAGTAATAATCGTGCTGATGTACCCTGGTTATATAAAATTCCTTTAATCGGTTTGTTATTCACGCAGCGTCAGGATGCCATGGTTAAAAGCGAAATGGTTATTCTGTTGCGGCCCAAAGTGGTTGATCTAGATGCCGGTGACATTGCGCAAGAACAAAGCCTGATTCAGGAGCGGTTCCCTTCGCATATCCCATCAGATGCCAGACACTAACGACGGGAATTCTCTATGGCCGGTGAAGCACGCGTTCGTATTGGTGACCTGTTGGTGCAAAAGGGTTTGATGACCGATGCCCAATTATCCCAGGCGCTGGAAATACAAAAAAAGAGCGGAAAAAAAATTGGTAAAGTGGTTGTTGAATTAAATTTTGTTGATGAAACCAAACTGCTGCAAACCCTGGCTAATCATTTTAAGTACCCTTATGTGGATCTTATCCGTTTTCGTATTGATTCAGAACTGGTCAACAAGTTACAAGAAAGCCTGTGTCGTCGATATCGCTGTATTCTTTTATCCACCGAAAGTGAAGGCTATTTGGTCGGCATGGCCGATCCGCTTGATTTGCTTGCGGTTGATGAGTTGCAGCGTTTATTAAAACGACCCGTGTATCCAGCCTTTGTTAAAGAAAATGATTTACTTAATGCACTGGATAAGTCCTATCGTCGTAATACAAAAATTGCTTCCATTGCAACTGAGCTCGACAGTGAGCTGTCAAAAAGTGATTTTGATCTTGATAATTTAACCGTTGCTGACGATTTATCCGATGCCACTGTTGTACGTTTATTGCAGAGTATTCTGGAAGATGCGGTGCAGATAAGAGCCTCGGATATTCACATTGAACCGGATGAAAAAGTCATTCGCGTGCGTTTGCGTGTTGATGGTGAATTACAAGAACAGGTCATGGAAGAAAAACGTATTGCTTCTGCGCTGGTGTCACGACTGAAAATTATCTCAGGTTTGGATATTTCTGAAAAACGCCTCCCGCAGGACGGACGTTTTAATATGCGTGTGTCCGGTAAAAGTCTGGATGTGCGAATTTCTACCATGCCCATCGCCAATGGCGAAAGCGTGGTAATGCGTTTGCTTGACCATTCTAACGCCATGCGTCCAATTGAAGACCTGGGGATGCCTGATTACATCTGCAGTCGTTTTCGCACGTTAATAGAACGCCCCCATGGCATGATTCTGGTTACCGGGCCCACGGGCAGCGGTAAAACCACCACCTTGTATTCCGCATTAAATATTCTTAATAAACCTGAAGTAAAAATTATTACGGCAGAAGACCCTATTGAATACCGTTTGCCGCGAATTAATCAGGTTCAGATTCATGCAAAAATAGGTTTGGATTTTGCGGCTGTTTTACGTACCGCATTAAGACAAGACCCTGATGTGATTCTGGTGGGTGAAATGCGCGATCAGGAAACCGCTGAAATCGGTTTGCGTGCAGCCATGACCGGGCATTTGGTTCTATCTACATTACATACCAATGATTCGGTTTCAACAGCCATGCGTCTTATTGATATGGGTTGTGAGCCTTTTCTGGTTGCGTCGGCCTTGCGCGGTATAGTTGCGCAGCGCCTGGTTAAAAAGGTGTGTGACTATTGCAAGCAGACCTACACCCCTACGCGCCAGGAACTCATTTGGCTTGAAGCCATGGATAACACCAAACTGGAAACACCTTTTTTTCATGGGCCGGGTTGTCATCAGTGTAATAACACCGGTTACAGCGGGCGTTTGGGTGTGTATGAGCTGCTTGAAATGGACGAACCCATGTTAGATGCACTGCGCCAGGGTAATACATCCATGTTTGCCAAAGCGGCGTACTTTAATAAGTATTTTATCAGTCTTTCGCAATGTGCCTTGTCCTATGCCAGCCAAGGCATTACTTCTTTGCAGGAAGTTTTCCGCATCAGTTCCTCGTTAGAAGATCGAGTGTCTGAAACCCCGTAACAGTCAGGACGTGAGTCATGCCGCAATTTCACTATGCCGGTCGCGATGTACAAGGGCAACTTATCGAAGGTGCGTATGAGGCAAACAATGAATCCAACGTACTGGCTTTTCTTCGTAGCAAACAAATCACACCCATTAAAATAGTTTTACTTAAGGAAGAAAAAAAACAAGAGTTAAAACTGTTTAATCGGCAAACTACGCAAATAAGTATTGACGAACTGAGTATGTTCTGCCGGCAAATGCAGGCCTTGATGCGCTCAGGCATACCAATCATTCAGGCCATGAGTGGTTTGGCTGAAAATGCAAAAACACCGTATTTTAAGCAGGTTTTAGGTTCCGTTATCCAGAGTCTTGCGGCGGGCTCTACCCTGGCCAGTTCATTGGGCATGTATCCGCATATTTTTTCGCAAATGTTTATCAGCATGGTTCATATGGGCGAAACAACCGGTCATCTGGATAGGGCGTTTAATAAGTTAATTGGTCACCTTGAATTAGAACGTGAAACCAAACGACGGGTCACCCAGGCGCTGAGATATCCTATTTCAGTATTGGTCGCCATTACCATCGCCATGATTATTGTGAATGTGTTTGTTATTCCGAGTTTTGCTGGTGTATTCGCCAAGCTGGGTGCCGAGCTTCCGTTACCTACGCGCATTTTAATAGCAATGTCAAATTTTACGGTGAATTATTGGTGGCTGGTTGTTTTGGTTATTACATCGGTCGTGGTAAGTATTAAAAAATATCTTGCTACTGAGCAGGGTGCATTCAATTGGGATAAAAAAAAACTGAACTTGCCTATTTTCGGCAAGATTTTTACCAAAATTATTTTGGCGCGTTTTACACGATCATTTGCCATGTTGTCTGAAGCAGGAATTTCAATATTACAGGGACTAAGAATTACCGCGCGTGTGGTTGATAATTTGTATGTGTCATCGGTGATTGAAAAAATGGTGCAAGGCATTGAGCGTGGTGATTCATTAACGAATACAGCGGCAGCAAGTGGTTTGTTTTCGGGTTTGGTTTTACAAATGATTTCAGTGGGCGAAGAAACGGGTTCGGTGGATGCCTTGTTTAATGAAGTGGCTGATTTTTACGAAGAAGAAGTTGATTACGATCTTAAACGGCTCTCCGATGCGATAGAGCCTATTATTCTGGTTTTTATGGGTGGCCTGGTGTTGGTGTTGGCCTTGGGAATATTCCTGCCGATGTGGAACCTGGGTGGCATCATGAAGTAATGCAATGTAATAAATTGTTACTTTCACAATACTAATAAATTATTTGACTACTATTTAAATGAGGGTGAATTGAAAAGTGAAACGAAGCAAATAAAACTTTTTGAAATTGTGTTAACAGTTGTTTTGATCGCTGTTATTTCAAGTGTTTTATTTCCCTATGGCATAGGGTTTTATGAACGGGCACAGCTTTCGGGGTTTAACGCTACCTATGCCTCATTTTCATCGGCGCTGCAATCGATTCACAATAAATGGCTTTTAACCAAAACCAATACAATTTTATTTGAACTAGGTAATAAAGAGTCGGTTGAAATTTTAGTGAATAAACACGGTTGGCCGCTTGCTGTTTTAACGCGTGAAAATGTGCCACAGAATTTAAATGAGAAATTACAGTGTGCAGATTTATGGCGAACCTTGTTAAGTAATCCACCAACACTTTCACTTGAAATGAGTCGTCAGAGTCAGTATTGGTTGCAAGAAGAAACTACAGAATGTCGATATGCTTATACGGAATTAAAAGAACAAAACGTTATTGTCTATGACTCGAACAGTGGTCAGGTTTTTCTGGAATAAAAATTTCATATTTTTAATGAGTACATTGAGGTAATAGAAATGAAGAAGCAAAACGGTTTTACCCTTATTGAATTAATCATGGTGGTAGTTATTTTAGGTATTTTATCGGCCGTGGCTTTGCCGCGTTTTGCTGATCTGGGTTCTGAAGCCCGCGCAGCTTCACTCCAGGGCCTTGCAGGCGCATTAAAATCGGCCAGTGCGGTGGTGCATGCAAAATGGCTGGCAGCGGGTAGCACCGGTACGTCGGTGACCATGGAAGGTGGTACGACGGTGACCACGACGGCTACTGGCTACCCTGATGCACTGGCTGCGGGCATTACTACTGCAGCGCAGGTGGCTCCAACGGATTATCCAGCCTCTGCAGATGCAGCGGGTGGTACATTGACCTATACCTTAAAAACAAACTGTACTGTGGCCTATAATGCAGGCGTTTCTCCTCCAACGGTTACCGTTACAGCAACGGGTTGTTAGTGGATTTGTATGAAAAGCGATAACAATTACGGTAGAGCCTCGGGCTTTACCTTAATTGAGCTCATTGCAGTTGTTGTTATTCTGGGTATTGTTTCAGTTTTTGCTGCCCCTTTGTTGTCCACTCAAAGCGCTTATGATGAGCGCTTTTTTTATGACGATCTCTTGCAAGCGCTGCGTTTTAGTCAAGGCCTGGCTGTAAGTTCTGGCTGCTCAGTTCAGCTTAACCTAAACAGCTCAGGCTATACCTTAAAACAGGATCAGAACTGCAATAGCGCTTCACCTGTCTTTAACAAAACGCCCTTGCGACCGGGTGTTAATGAAGCCTACAGCAATAATGATTTACCCGCCGGTGTTGCCTATTCTTACACGGTGAATCCGTTTATTTTTAATTCGCAGGGACAAGCCACTGATAGCAGTGGTGCGGTTTTTTCGCAGGCAACTATTACCCTTGGCAGCCGTTCGTTGCTGATAGATGGTGAAACGGGGTTTGCACGATGAAATCTATTTTGCACCGTAGCGGTTTTACCCTGGTTGAATTAGTCATTGCCTTGTCGGTGGCGAGTATCGGTGTGGTGGCCTTATTAAAAACCTATAGCAGCGTTGTTCAGCGCAGTGCTGACCCGATGATTGCCGCGCAAACCATTGCAATTGCCGAGTCCTTTATGGAAGAAATCACTGCACACGCGTTTTTAGATCCGACAACGGGTACGGTGTGTCCGGCAGCGCCGGCGAGCCGTAACAACTTTGATAATATCTGTGATTACAACGCTTACAGCACCAGCACTATTGTTGACCTGGCCGGTAATACACTGCCTCTTTCGGGTTATCAGGTGTCGGTAAATATACTAACTGGCGCGGCTGTTGCCGGACATCTGGGTACAATTGCTGGCAGTGATCTGGTGCAAATTAAAGTAGCTGTGCGTAATCCCTTGCAGGAAACGTTTTTATTATCAGCCTATCGAACCCGGTACTGATATGAAAATAAATAATTCGCATCTGCATGGCTTTACACTCATTGAATTGATTATGGTGATTACACTCACCGGAATTGTGTCGGTATTTATTTCCACCATCACGGCCAATCAAATGCAGACCTATATTGATGTATCGGTGCGTACAAATTTGGTTACTCTGGCTGAAAGCAGTTTTCGCCGTATTTCACGTGATGTGCATAACGCTGCGCCTAACAGTGTGCGGGTGAGTGGGACGGCCTTAGAATTTGTGCCTATTGTCAGTGCCGGTCGTTATCGTAGTCAGCCTTCTGAGCTGTCGAATTCCAATCATCTGGATTTTTCGACTGCTGATACGGCGTTTCAGGTCTTGGGGAATTTCCAGCAACCGCCTTCGGGTTCGCAAATTGTTATTTATAACTTTGGCTGGCTTGATGGCAGTGGTCCGGTGGCGGGTGCTAATTTGTATGCTTCTCCCAGTACAGGCGTTTTATCCCCTGTGGGAAGCCATGTTATTTCCCCCTTGGGGAATAACATTACTGTAACCAATGATGGTCTGAACGATTTGATCAGTTTCGATTCAGGCGTGCAATTTTCATTTTCATCACCCAATAAACGATTTTATGTGGTGAATGGCGCAGCTTCGTATCTATGTAATAGCACCGCAGGTGAGATAAAACGCTATTCAGGTTATGCAATTCAAAGCAGTCAGCCGGTGAATGCGTCCTCTGCGCCCTTATCAAGTGCATCGAGTTCAGCTTTATTGCTTGATCATGTCGAGTCCTGCACATTTAATTATTCATCGGATGCCACACAGCGTTTTGGCATTGTCACTATTGAGCTTACTTTGTTTGATAAGGGCGAACGTATTCGTCTTATTCATCAAATTCAGGTGAATAATCACGTATGAAAAAATCAACTGGTTTTGCCTTGCCTGCAGTGATTTTTTTTCTGATTGTGGTGGCGGGCATTGTTGCCTCGCTGTCAAAAATGGTTGCCAATCAGTCGGGTTCTACGTCCTTAAGCTTACAGGGAATTAAGGCGAATTATGCCGCAAAAAGTGGTGTTGAATGGGCGTCATTTCAAGTTGCAAGTGATCCAACGTGGTGTGCCAGCACTACCTTGAATCTAACGGATGCTCTAACTGGATTTGTTGTAACGGTAACTTGTACGGCGCGCAACAGTTTTATTGAAGGCGGCAAGACGGTTGTTATGTATGACATTCTATCGGTAGCAAGTTATGGTAATTATTCTACATCACCTGATTATGCCTACCGACAAATTAGCGCTGTTTTAACAACGGAATCGTGATGTGTATGTTGATAAATTTCACAAAACGGGTGTTGTTTTTTCTAGGATGTGTCTTTATTCCTCAATGGGTGGGTGCGGCGACGTGTCCTTCTGTTTTTCCAGCAGCGTCCACTGCTAATACAACGCAAACTTTAACATACAGTTATCCTACAGGTACTGTATTTAATAATTTCCCGAGTGGAGGCTTGCTTTGTATTCTATTTTCTATTTGCAACCAGAGTATAACGTTAGCAGCCGGTGACCACTATTATAACGGGGGTAAAGCTCCGGGTATCAGTGTGACCGGTGGTCCAAGTGCCAGACTGTTTGTGAACGGTAACCTGGATTTTAAGGGAAACAAAGATATTAATAATCCGGGGAACCCTGAAGATTTGATTATTATTGTTAAAGGTAATCTTAAAATAACAAGCAACATCACTATTAATGCCTTGATTTATGTTGAAGGTACTGTGACCATCACCAGCAATGTTGTAGTGCTTGGCGCTATTACTGCAACAGGCACAATATCTCCTGGTACACAAAGTGTCTTGACCTACGATGCTGCTGCAGTGGCGGCGGCAAATTTTTCTACCCTCTGTGGTGCCAGCGCGCCGGTATTTCACCATTTTGTTATTTCAGTGCCCGCCAATGGCAGTACCTGCGTGGCCACCTCGGTGCTGATCACTGCCGTAGACAGCACTGGCGCTACGATGGCGGGTTATACCGGTGCTATTAGCTTGGCGACCAGTAGTGCGCATGGTGATTGGGGCGTGGTGTCGGCAGTAAACAGTGTAACTAATGGCACCGCTGATGATGGCGCAGCAAGTTATACCTTTACTAGTGCTGATGCCGGCGATGTGACTTTGTCATTGTTGAACACCCATGCAGACGTGACTACGGTTTCTGTTGTTGATGTTGCTTCTTCCGCAGTCACCACGTCCAGTGCCATTACCTTTAGCAATAATGCCTTGAATATCAGCACCAGCAATAACGATATTGTCGCGGGTCGTAATCACTCTTTTTTAATTGAGTATTTAAAACGCGATCCTGTGTCGGGTAGCTGTGGTGTGCTTACCAATTTTTCAGGTACTGTGAATTTGAAGTTTTCCTATCAGGCGGCGGCGAGTCATCCTGCGGGTGCAAATGCGCCTGTAGTTAATGGCGTTACCTTGCCTGCTGCGCAACCGCTTAGCGCCAATGTTAATTTAACCTTTGCTTCAGGTACATCCACTTTTGCGCTGGCTACTTCGGATATTGGGCAGTATCAGATAAATGTGCTTGATGACAGCAGCGGTATAGCGGTGGGTCCGGGTGGTCCTGGTGGTAGCAAGTTGCCTATTTCTGGTTCGAGCCCTATTTACAGTATCAGACCTTTTGCTTTGTATGTGACTGTACCGGGCAATCCTGCGGCCAGTAGTGCTTTGGGCGCTGTATTTAAAAAAGCCGGCGAGAACTTTGATGTTCGGGTCAGTGGCGTGTTGTATCAGGCGGCTGATGACAGTAATGCAGACGGTCTTCCTGATGGCCATACGGATACAAATCCGGCCAATAATGCCAATTTGGCAGACAATAGTGTTGCGCCTTCGTTTGGTCGTGAAGGCGAGTCTGTGAGTCTAAGTGCAACGTTAATTCTACCGGTAGCAGGAAATAATTCTGGTCTGGCCGGTACGAGTTCAGTTTCTGTCTTTTCGGCAGGGTCTGGAACAACAGGTGTTGGTACTCATTACGATGAGGTAGGAATTATTGAGTTAAGCGCTGTGATCAGTGACGGAGTGTATCTAAGCAGTCCAGGAAGCGTTTATGGCCGATCTGGCTATGTAGGGCGATTTAAGCCTGCGTATTTTTCTGCCACTCATATAACGCCTGTACTTACCGATGGATGGTATGACAGCAATGCAGATGGTATTAATGATTGGACCTGCAATTTCACTTATCAGGGACAGCAATTTGCGTTGAATGCCAACCCTACTGTGTCGTTAACGGCACGTAATTCCCTGGGGGTAGTGACGCAGAATTACAGCGGGGCATTTAATAAATTGAGTGTCTCTTCGTTAACGCAGAAAAATATTAAATTTGTGATTTCTGATATCACCGCTCAAACCACCACCGTGCCCAGTCTTAATAATACCGCAGCGTTGGCAATCAGTGATCTGGGAGGCGGTCTTATAGATGTGACACTGACAGGTTTGAACGATCAAAAAAATGGAATTTTTTATAACAAGGCCGTGCAGCCCACTTCTGGTGATGAGGTTTTTTCAGCAAATTACAGTATTCGTTTTTTTCAGGATTTGAATAATAGCGCGCCATTTCCGGTTTTAGTGGTCGCTAATCCGGGTGCCGCTGTACCACCTTTTATGTTTGCCAATGAATTACAGACGAATTTTGATGGCGCAACATTTTTAAATACCGACAGCAATGGTGATGGCACGGGTGATAGTCATCAAAACCTGGTTTTTCAGGATAGTGACAGTGTGTGTTATATGATAGACAGCAATGCCGACGGTGTACCTGATTTATGTGATGATTATGTTATTTCAGGCATTACCGGCACTGAAATTCGTTACGGTCGTTTGCTTATCGACAATGCCTATGGTTCTGAATTATTGCCATTGCCTATGGTCTACCGTATTGAATATTACGACCATATAACGCCCACTTCGCCCACGTCCGGTTTTAAGGTCAATGATCAGGATGCTAACAGCGTGACAATGTGTGCAGGTTCGAGCATAAGCAGCGCGCAGATCACACTAAGCGACTATCAGCTGAATCTTGCTGCAGGTGAAACCACTGTCGGCAGTGCGAGTGTGATGCAAAATGGTCTGGGTAGTTTTATCCTGACTGCACCCGGTGCTGGAAATCAGGGTTTGGTGAAAGTGAGCGTGACGGTGCCCAGCTGGTTAACTTACGATTTTAATGGTGACGGTGTCGCCGATTTCCCCAGTGCGGTGGCCAGCTTTGGTGTGTCTGCCGGTGATGATTTGCTTTTTTACCAGCGCGAAACCTTCCGCTAACAAGGCCTTGTTGTGCTGATACGGCTTTTTAGCGTGGCATATGGCTTGCTTTTTAATTCCGCCGTAATCCGAGGTTTAAGCGCCGCTCGGCAACGCTTGCTTGAATGATTTCCAATGTCGGCACATTTGTGTGCCTGTGTTACACTTTGGTTTTTCATTTTTCCGCTTAATTTATCAGGTAAATCATGACAGTCAGAACTCGAATCGCACCTTCTCCTACGGGCGATCCTCATGTGGGCACCGCGTACATTGCTTTATTTAATTTGGCCTTTGCACGCAGTCACGGTGGCAAGTTTATTTTGCGTATTGAGGATACCGATCAGGTCCGCAGTGATGAACAGTCTGAAAAACAAATTCTTGACGCTTTACGCTGGTTGGGGCTCGAATGGGATGAGGGCCCGGATATCGGTGGACCTTACGGGCCTTACCACCAGAGTCAGCGTAAGGATATTTATCAAAAGCATGCGGAAATTTTATTGGAAAAAGGGCATGCCTTTCACTGTTTTTGCAGTACCGAACGGCTAACGGCGCTGCGTGACAAACAAATGCAGGAAAAACAGCAGCCGGGTTACGATGGTCACTGTATGGCGCTGTCAGCCGATGACGTGCGTCAGCGTCGGGCGGCAGGGGAATCGTCTGTTGTGCGCATGAAAGTGCCACGTGAAGGTCGGTGTAAAATTCAGGACACCTTGCGCGGTGAAATCGACATCGAATGGGCACAGGTCGACATGCAAATTCTGATGAAAGCCGATGGTATGCCAACCTATCATCTGGCCAATGTAGTTGATGACCACCTGATGGCCATCACGCATATTATTCGTGGCGAAGAATGGATCAGCTCGGCCCCCAAACATAAATTACTGTACGAGTATTTTGCTTGGGACATGCCGCAGTTATGCCATATGCCTCTGTTGCGCAATCCAGATAAAAGCAAACTGAGCAAACGGAAAAACCCCACTAGCATTCTTTATTATCAACGGATGGGTTTTATGCCTGAAGCGCTATGTAATTACCTGGGACGCATGGGCTGGTCCATGCCCGATGAGCGGGAAAAATTTTCCTTTGCTGAAATGGTTGAGGCGTTTGATATTCAGCGGGTGTCATTAGGCGGCCCGATTTTTGATTTGCAAAAATTGAGCTGGTTAAATGGGCAATGGCTTCGAGCTTTGGATGCCGAGGAATTTTCTCGTCGTGTATCCCAGTGGGCTTTTAATGCGAATTATTTTAATAAGATTGCGCCACTGATCCAAAACCGGGTGGAAGTTTTTACTGACATCGCACCCATGGCGGCTTTTTTTGTCTCCGGTATGTTGCCACTAAGCCCCGGTGATTTTGAAAACAAAGATATGGAGCCTGAACTACGCAAGAAGATTTTACAGTTTGTATTGTGGCGACTGGAAGCCTTGCGACGTTGGGAGCGTGAGCGTATCGAAGCAACATTAAGCGCACTTTCGGCAGACATGGCTATAAAACTGCGTCAGCTTATGATGCCCGTTTTTGTCGCTGTGACAGGTAAAAGCAGTGCAACCCCCTTGATGGATTCCATGACTATTCTCGGGCCCGATATGACCCGTGCACGCATACGGCATGCTCTGGAGGTAATAGGTGGCGTGTCGAAAAAGGAATTAAAACAACTTGAAAAGGACTATAAACACCTGGGTGCTCAGACGAGTGAGGAAGAGCAGTCGCATCAGGATTGAGCCCGGCTTCATTGTGCATATGGGATGATAAGTGCTTGACACGTCAACAATCAGCCCATAAAATTCCGTCCTCTTTATAGGACATGGGGCCATAGCTCAGCTGGGAGAGCGCTACACTGGCAGTGTAGAGGTCAGCGGTTCGATCCCGCTTGGCTCCACCAAATTAATTCAAACTACAGTGATAGAACGCCCGTTCTGTGGCTGTACGTCTAATTAAGTCCCCTTCGTCTAGTGGCCTAGGACACTGCCCTTTCACGGCGGTAACAGGGGTTCGAACCCCCTAGGGGACGCCATTTTTCTTGTGATACTTCGTTTTAAACTCAGCCGGGAATTCTTGGGTATTTGCCTGTATTTTGCTCAGGGAAACACCGTGTACCGTTTAAATACTGGCCTGGATTGCAGGTGTTTAAGCGCACAATCCAGACCTTTATGACTTTATTAGGCCGTTACGTTTTCCTGTGTGCTGATGTGTTGATTGTGCGCGAGCGTTATATTGTCAATGTCTTTGGGTTTAAGTAAACGACCAAAGGGCTCTTTGCCAAACTTGGGCGTGTATTTTTTACCATCCCAAGCAATTTTTCCGGCGATAATGGTTTTATCAACGACACCGTCAGAGCGATTGACCATTTGTTGGTGCTGGAAGAGTTCACGATAGAGCATCTGGGTGTTGGCTAACGAATCGTACTTGAGCAGTTCGTCAGGGTTAATAATAACGATGTCTGCCTGTGCACCAATATCCAGCGTGCCGGCGTTAATATTAAACATGCGCGCAGGGTCGCGGGTTAAACGTTTTACCGCTACGCTGACCAGTTCGAGCGAATCTTCAGCGGCCATTTTCAAGGTACGCAAGTTGCCATCGTAAAAGGCCATGTTGGTCAAATGTGCACCACTGTCATTGAATCCGGGCAGGGTTTCTTCGTGAAACACGAGTTCTTTAAGTACGTCGGGGCGAACATTGGCTGTGGTGGTGTACCAGCGGAATTTTTTATCCCATTCTTTTAATAGATGAACCATAAACAGGGCGTCATCTTGAATGGGATTGGGGAATTTTTTGAATTCCTCTGCTTCGTTGGGACTTGCCGCACCGGAATTTCCGCCCGAAGCCTGGAATTGCAACAGACGCTGGTAAATGTCTCCCAGATTCTGTCCCTGCCATAGATCAACCGGGCAGGTGTCAATGAACATATCGCTGAGATTGCGGCTAAAGGTGGTCGGTTCAACGTGAAGAAAACGCTGCAGCCGTGCCAGATTGAAACCTTCTTTGCCGCGCATCCAGTCTTTGCGGAAGCGCTCTATGTAAGAAGGGTCACTGAGTAAGGCTCTTCGACTGTCCGAGTCTTCCACTTCGATACAATTTAACTCTCTGAAGGCTTCTTTTTCTTCCATTAAAGGTGTGGTGACGCCATCGGCATAAACACGGAAAGGCGCCGATAAAGCCTGAAAAGTAAAGTCACCCTGCATGAATTTTGAATTCAGGAATTTGCTGAATCGAAGCAGACCGTCTTTTGCGCGTTTGTTGCTGTTAAGGTCCATGGCGGCTGTCGCCGTCATGGTGAGTGGTTTGCCATGAATCTTGCCACTGGTCATAAAAAACATGGCTGCAGTGCGCAACAAATGATCGGGATCGGGTGTGCACTGCCAAATACGATTGGTTTTGCGAGTAACGTGCCCCAAGGCCATGATTTCTTTTATGCTGGCGTGCTGCGAGGGTATTTTGGCATTTTTATGTGGGTCATTGGCTAAATAGTGCAGAGGAAGACCGTCGGATGAAAAACCGATAAAACCGGTGTTCAGTGCTTCTTCGGTGATTTGACACATTTTCTGTAGTTCTGCTGCAGTCGGCTCGCGTGAAATACTGTCTTCCAGTCCCATGGCCTCGATTCGCAACATGGAGTGGGGCAACAAGACGCAGACATTGGGCCCTAAAGGCAGTTGATCAAAGTGTCGAATATAGTCAGTTGGATTGTTCCAGTGAATGGCTTTTTCCACGCACATGGCTAATACCGATTTAGGAATATTTTCTACCCGGGCAAAACAGTCGAGAATGGGGTTTTCCCAGGGTCGTTCTGCAGAGGCTTGTTTGCCAAAGGCGATCCCCAAACTGCAGTTACCATTGACAACTGTAGTGGTGCCATGTCTGACGGTTTCAGGTAACTCGGGTGCCACTTCAACTTCAAGATCAAAGTGACAGTGAATGTCAATCAATCCTGGCATCAACCACTTGCCTTTGGCGTCAATCACTTTGACGGCATCTTTTTCATCAAGGTCGATGCCTTTGGCTACGATTTTTCCATTTCGCAGAGCAATATCATATTGTTGGGCAAGTGAACCGGTACCGTCGAATACTAAAGGATTTTTGATCAGAAGATCCCACTGTTTTTTGAGATTGGCCATCATCGATTCCTTCCATGTTTTTTTTATTGGTGGTTCAGTCTAACCGAGTGTTATTTCAAGCGCCACTGCTGGCTTTATCACCGAGTCCTGCTCGTCGATCTGGCCTTCCCGCAGCCTTGTCGTATTCGGCGCGCAGCACCAGCATGCGCGCTTCCACTTCCCGCGCGTTGTGGGTATTGCGGTGGCAGGTGCGCACGGCTCAGTTCGGAAAATCTTTGCGTGAACAGACGCTCCATGCGTGAAAACAGTAAAGGTGTTGAGCAACGTGGCCTGCTCCACCTGCTTTTCCAGCCAGACGTGCTCTAGCAGCTGGTTTAGAATCCACCAAGTCCGTCCAGCTCCGGCGTCAGCGCTTGTAGGTCTTGTTCAGGTACGCCGAAATATCGGCGGACTCAAACATGTCCACACCGGTATTCGGATCGATTAGATAGGGCACCTGTACGTTACCGTGCTTGGCAAAGAATTCCGAGCGTTTGGTGTTGGGTAGAGGTTTGTAGGGGCCCAAATGGAGACGGAAATTGGAGGGGCCCACATCCGCCCGCTGCTGTTTGCCAATATTGACCAAGGTGTAGGGCAGTTCCAGTTCGCTGAGTTTTTCCCGCACGATGCGCGAGTAAGGGCTGGATTCAAAGCTGTATAGGGTCAGATCCTGCGGCGCTGCCAGCGAGGGTAGCGCACGCAGCCCCTGGTTCTGGCGGATGGCTGTGGCCAGTTTCGAACGCATCAAGGTCAGCGAGGTGGCATGCAGCGGCCTAGGCGCGCTTTTGCCGGCATAGTGACGAAACAGATATTCCACAATCAGGTCTGCCCCACCCAGTCGTGTATTGGTATTGGGGTCCACTAGGTAGGGCACTTCGTCACTGCCGGACACGTCTTTCAATTGCTGTAGGAAACGGGTGCCGCCCTGGGGTATCGGGATTATGCGCACGTCCAGATTCAGTTCGGTACAGGCTTCCCGCACCAGACGACATTTGGGGCAGCCTTCGCGGTCGTACAGTTCGGGCAGTTTTTCAGGCTGCTGCACCGAGCGGCTACCCATGCTGCCACGCCAGCCCATCAGGGTGGATGCAATGACGGAGCTGGTCACGTCCCAGATTCTGTTCATGTTGGTTCCCCGACTTCCTGCTATTTAACGCTTCAATTCGACAGACCTCGAAGTATCACCGTTTTCACCGGACGATTCAAGCGCCGCAGTCAGCATCACGGTGGTCCGCGAAGTTAAAGGTCAGTCCTGGCAGTCCTTCTGCAGCTGCGGCAGCGCCACCAGCACCTGATTGCTGGCGCAGGGCCTCGGCGCCGATATCACTGGCGGTGAGGCCGGCACTGTGCGCCTCTGGCGTCAGCCGAAAATCCAGCTGCTGTTGTAACCATCGTCAATTATCTGAATATGGAGTGAAAGCCCTTTCGTGTTGGTATTACTACCGCTTACAAAACAGAAACCAGTGATTCCGAAGAGCGTGGCACTATTTTGCCTATAGGGAGATGGTAACAACGCGCTTGCTCAAGCTCTCTGGCAAGAAGAGGCGCATCTTGTGCCGCCACTGCAATCAAAAGTCCGCCGCTGGTTTGCGGGTCACATAACAGTGAGCGCTGAGCAGTTGTTAGAGGCGCGACTTTATGGCCATAACTGGAAAAGTTTCTGTGGGTGCCGCCTGGCAGGCAATTATCGTTGATGTAATGAAAAATATTATTGAAAACAGGAATGCGTGCAAATTCCAGTTCTGCGGCAACGCCGCTTCCTTCACACATTTCAATTAAATGTCCGAGCAAACCGAAGCCTGTGACATCAGTCATGGAATGAATGCCGGGTAGTCTGGCGACTTGCATGCCAATGCTGTTCAAAATGCACATGCTTTCTTTGGCGATATGGCTGTCTTGCGGCTGTAGTTGTCCTTTTTTTTCAGCCGTGGTGAGAATGCCCACGCCGAGTGGTTTTGTTAAAAAGAGTACATCACCCGGCTGCGCCGTGCTGTTTAACGTAAGAAATTCTCTTTCGATGATGCCCGTAACAGCAAGTCCGAAAATGGGTTCGGGGCTATCAATGCTGTGTCCACCCGCAAGCGGGATATTTGCTTCAAAACAGGTGGCTCGTCCGCCATTGATAACTTGATGGGCGATGGCTGCCGACAAAGTGTTGATTGGCCAGCCAAGTATTGCAATAGCCATAAGCGGTTTGCCGCCCATGGCATAAATATCGCTGATGGCATTGGCAGCGGCTATGCGACCGAAATCAAAAGGATCATCAACGATGGGCATAAAAAAATCGGTAGTACTGATAAGGGCGTTTTTATCATCCAGTGCATAAACCGCAGCATCATCGCATTTTTCTGCGCCTACAAGCAGATTTGGATATTGATGTCTGAAAACATCCACGCCAATAATTTCTTGAAGCACCTGTGGGGATATTTTGCATCCACAGCCAGCGCCGTGACTGAATTGGGTGAGTTTAATGCTGTCTGTCATGATGAACTCTTTTGGTCGTGAGTGAGCGTTTGATTTGAATTGTCTCGGGCTGAACAATATCTGAAATAAGTCGATATAAAAATACCGATTTGTTTTGAATAGTTTCCAGACGAGATGTATGTAAATGACTTGCCTTAGACGACAGAGTTGGCCGATAATCACGCGGCCTTAAAATTATCGGGTGTAAAAATTGTCATTGCTTGTGACAAAATAACAATACAATAGACGCAATAAAAATTCAGAAGTTAATAGCTGATTCTTATCGTTGCTAGCCGTTTTTTAAGATAAAAGGACTTGTACGTCTTTTAAATTGTCTGAATTTAAAAGATCACTATAAAATCACGCATACAGTAATCCTTCCCTTGTGTAAGGCTTGCGCAAGTCCCGTTTTAATAAATTAAAAAATACGCATTAAAGCTGAGAATACAATTAAAAACTGGGGAAAAACGCATGTTCGGTTTTGACAGAAAGTGGGTGCTTTGTGGTTCCGCTTTATTCCTTTTGTTAGGCATCAATAACGCTTTTGCGGAGTATGCTTACAATTTTCCTGAGGCAGTTTCGCCTCTGACACGTTATATATTTGATCTTCATATGCTGACGACGCACTTGGCCTTCTGGATTATGGTGGTCATCATTGCCATCGTGGGGTTTACCATTTTCAAATTCAGAAAATCTACCGGTTACAAGGCAGATCAAGAGTTTCATAAGGGCACCTTCGGTGTGTGGTCATGGATTCTTGTGCCCGTGATTGTACTGGGCATC
>DAIRVL010000005.1:0-19526 GCA_036802845.1 Pseudomonadales bacterium
TAAACGCAGGTTGTTTTTTGAATCGGCATTTTTCAAGGCTTCATCCAGCGAAATTTTTCCTTGCTGGAAAAGTGAGTATAAAGCGCTATCAAAGGTCTGCATGCCCAGGTTTTCAGATTTTTGCATCACTTCTTTCAGTGCGGCGACTTCACCGCGTTTAATCAAATCACAGGCCAGTGGTGTGCCCAACAGCACTTCAATGGCGGCCGCGCGTTTACCCTCGACGGTAGGAATCAGCCGTTGCGAAACAAAACCACGTAAATTCAGTGACAGATCAAGCAGAATCTGTTTATGACGCTCTTCGGGAAAAAAATTCACGATGCGATCAATGGCCTGGTTAGCGTTGTTGGCGTGCAGGGTTGAAATACACAGATGCCCGGTTTCGGCGAAGGCCAAGGCGTGTTCCATGGTTTCGGCGGTGCGTATTTCACCAATTAAAATAACGTCAGGCGCTTGGCGCAGGGTATTCTCCAGTGCATCCTGGTAGGTCAGCGTATCAACGCCCACTTCGCGTTGGTTGACGATACTTTTTTTATGCGTGTGGACAAACTCGACCGGGTCTTCAATGGTGATGATATGGCCGGCGCTGTGAGTGTTACGGTAATCAATCAGTGAGGCCAATGAGGTGGATTTACCCGAGCCGGTGCCGCCAACAAACAAAATCAAACCACGTTTTTGCATGATCAATTTGGGTAGAATTTCAGGCAAGCCCAGGTCTTCATAATTGGGAATAACGGTTTTTATCGAACGAATTACCATGGCGCATTGATTGCGTTGTTTAAAAATGTTCACGCGAAAACGACCAATACCCGATTCCGAGATGGCGAGGTTCATTTCAGGCCGGGTATCAAAAAGTTTGTTTTGCTCCTCGTCCATAAGTTCTCGGGCCAGCTTTTCGACAACGCCAGGCGCCAGCGGCGTGTCATCAATGGGCACCATTTTGCCAAAAAATTTGGCCGTGGGCGGGGCTTTGGTGGTGAGATAGAGGTCTGAACCATCACCATCGACTAAACATTGGAGATACTTTTTAAAATCCATAACGCGTCTGCACTCTGTGTTGACTTAGGGATAAGAATAAAAAAGTATAGCCAAGTAAATTTAGAGTTTTGCCGCTGCTTGTGTTGCAGTGCGCAAACCCAGACCATAAAAACGTGGGTGAGAGGTGTTATGGCAACCGTAGAAATAATTTCTCAGGGCGATGAAGTCATCAGCGGACAAATCGTTGACAGCAATGCCGCCTGGCTGGCCGAACAGTTGGTGTTAATGGGTTTTACGGTCACGCGTCATACCACGGTTGGGGATCACAGGCTTGATATTCAACAGGTGTTGGCAGAGTCCAGTCAACGCGCCGATGTGGTGCTCTGTACCGGTGGACTAGGGCCCACGCAGGATGATTTAACCGTGGAAGCGGTGGTGCACTTAACCGGTCAAACCCTGGTTTTTGATCAGCACGCAATGAACAGGATACAAGCCATGTTTGCACGCTGGGGGCGGCCCATGGCGACCGTTAATGAAAAACAAGCCTGGTTACCTGAAAAAGCGCAACGCATTGATAACCACTGGGGCACGGCACCGGGTTTTAGTGTGCCTTATCAGCAGGCGCTAATGATTTTTCTGCCGGGCGTGCCGGGTGAAATGAAGGCCATGTTTACGCAGGGTGTTAAAGCCGAACTGCTGGCGCGTTTTACTCTTCAACCCGGGCGCTTGGTGACCTTCAGAACCATTGGTGTCGGCGAATCAAATTTACAACAACGGATTGGCCCCTATCATCAATCCAATGTCACGCTCAGCTATCGGGCGATGGGGCGTGAAGTGCAAATCAAATTGCGTTTTGCGGCGGGATGTTCGCAACAAGACCTGGAGCGTCATTGTTTTGCCATGAAAACCTTACTGGGAAACGATGTGTTTGCGATCGAAGGCTGGGGCACACAGCGCACAGGGGGTTTGGGTGAGGTGGTGGCGACGCACTTGCATCGTCGCGGAATGACCTTGGTGGTGGCCGAAAGCAGCAGTGGCGGACGCCTGACCCAGTTATTAAAAACCCCGGCACTTGAAAACTCGCCGTTACGGGCAGGGTATTATTTTGATTCGCAAACTTGCCTGGCGACCTTACTGGCCTTGCCTGAGCCTGCATCGCAGAGTTATGAATCTTTGGCGGAAACAATTCGCCAGCGCTGGGAAGCCGATTTGGTTGTCATCACCAGCCCATTTGTTGCTCAACCAATAGACCATGGAAGCGCACCGGCTTACAAAAGCACCTGTTATTTGCTCGGTGCCGACGTATCGGTGAATCAGACACAACAGATTACGGGAGGGATGGAACACTGTCAGCACGCCATGGCGTATTCCAGCCTTGATATGTTGCGGCGCCATTTGCTCTTATCAGGCGAATAGCTCTGGCTTATTGAGGGGCTTGCCAAGCCGTATAACCGCCATCAAGGCTGTAAACATTGCCAAACCCTTTGGCGGCAAAAAAACCGGCCGCTGAAAGGCTGCTGTGTCCATGATAACAACAGATAATTAGCGGCACGTTTTTATCGTGTTCTTTTAAAAACGTGGGCATGTCCAGGTCATCAATATGCCGAGCGCCTTCGATATGACCGCCCTCAAAGGCATGCTTGTCGCGAATATCAATAAGGGTGACCGTTGCCGTGGCCATCAGGGCGCGGCATTCATTGCTGTTAATGCGTTTAAAGTCCATAGTATGTTCTTGATTGAAAGTGAATAGGCACAAGTGTATGCGGAGCCAATTGCTGTATTAATTGCTGTATTAAAAGTATATCGCTTGATGTGTATCAATGCTTGGTCTTTTAGTTGATTGCATACTACGAACACATTTATCAGGAAGGAGTTTTACATGCCGTTAGAGAAACACGATTTACTTCACGAACTGCCCGAATACAAAGATAAAATTCATCAACTTAAGATTGAAAACAAACATTTCGCCAAGTTGTTTGAAGAGTATCACGTGCTGGATCATGAAGTGCATCGGCTGGAAATGGGTATTGAGAACAGTTCAGATACCTATGTTGAAGATCGTAAAAAACAAAGGCTGCATCTTAAAGATCAAATGGTAGCGATGTTAAAAGCCTGAGCGAGGTCTGTAAGCCTGCCGGGTGATATTTTATTTTTAGGCGTGTTTTGTTGTGGGTGTAAAACCTTAAACCGGTAAGGATTTATCTTTACCGGTTTTTTTATGCCTGCGCGGTGAGCGAAATCAAGGCGGGTTCAGGAACCAAGAAAAGTCTGTTTTTGTTGGGAGGTGCTGAACTCTGCAATTTCGATGTTGCCACTGTCTTTGGCGCGCGCCAGTACTTGCTGGGCATTGCTGATCAGTAATTCGGCCGAGATCATGGCATGAGCGGTAATTTCAGCGGCATAAATTGCCATGGCTGTTTGTACAGAAAGATAACCAATGGGCGTTTTGATGCGTGTGGTGATTAATTTATCGCGAAATCGCTGAAATGAACGGTCATAACAGGCTTCAATTTTAGGCTGATGAATCACCAGAATAAACTGGTTAACATCCAGACGACATATCACATCCAGCGGGCGCGCCAGTGCGCGCAATTCATCGGCAACGGTCTTTATAATCTGCTCAAGAATAGCCGGCGGGTATTGTTTTCTGATCTCCAGCCAGGGAAAAATTTCGATGAGTAAAAGTTGTACGACCCCGTCACGATGCTCACAATAACGGATGGTTTCCTTGATTTTTTGCAAGGCAAAACGTTTATTGCCCAAGCCGGTTGTGTGATCCAGCACACTGTTACTTTCGAGCAGGGCCAGCTGTTTTCTCAGTTGTTGATTGTCATTGATCAGGCCGTTGTAATGCGTTGACACCCGATCAGCGGCGCGAATGCGTGGCAAGAGCTGTTCATTCATGTGATCTTTATTAATAAAGTCATCGATGCCTTGATCAAAGGCTTGAATGAGTGCGCTCCCGCCATCTTTGGCGGTAATCAGAATAATATAGGTGAAGTGATTGTTTTGTTTGTCGAGTAGACGCACTTGCTGGGTTAATTGCAAACCATCCATTTCAGGCATGAGCCAATCGGCAATCAGAATATCCACAGCCTGTTGCTGCATGGCAGTGAGCGCCTCTTGCGCGCTACTGGCGTAACGGATGTTCTGGTAATGACTGCCACTGAGCGCACGTTTGATCATGGCCGAGCTGAAGCGGTTATCATCTACGACCAGAATAGAGAGCGGTGCGCTTTTTGGGTTCTGTTTTTCTGCCATGTGTCGCTGTTGCTGCCACGCGTGTGGAAATGGGGTCGGGTTTTTACAGTATAGACCTTTAACGGTGACATTGCGGGGTTCGTCGTGTCGTTTTGAAATAAACCACGGTTATTTCCCGGCACTCGTTTCGAGTGTGTTACGACTTGGCTGATTTTTGCGTGGCCACGGCGCGACATAACAAAGCAGGGCCATGCCAGGAAGCGCCATTACCGCGCAGAATAGAAAAAAATGGGTGTAACCCATGCCTTGTACCAGGAATGACTGGGGGCCAAAAAGGTGGATAAGCGGGTGATCTGCTCCCACGCCTTCAACAAGGTATCCTGTAATAGAATTGGCAAAGGTGCGTGGTAGCGCAGTGAGCGCGGTGAAGAGCGCCAGTTGAGTGGCGATATAATCTTTGTGGGTGCTGTGGGCTATAAAAGTAACAAAGGCTGTTGTGCCGAGTCCAACGCCGAGATATTCAAATGCAATAACAGTAGCCAACACTACTTGGTTAGGTCCGATTTCTGCCAGCCAGGCAAAACCTAAAATGGAAACAAGCTGCACTGCCCCGAAAAGCCATAAAGCGCGGTTAATGCCCCATCGAATCATCAGAACCCCTCCCGCCAGGCTGCCCAAAATAGCTGGCCATAAGGCGGCATTTTTGGCAATGAGTCCAATTTCAGACAGCGAAAATCCTAGGTCAATATAAAAGGGTGTCGACAAGGCCGTTGCCATGCTGTCGCCCAGTTTGTAGAAAAACATAAACGCGAGGGTGGTCAACGCTGCTTTTAAACCATTACGTTGAAAAAATTCATGAAACGGTTCAATCACAGCTTCTCGCAGTGAGAGAGGGCGTTTGGGGTTGAGGTTGATTTCTTTGATGACCAAGGTTAAACCAATGCCTATCAGCATGAAGGCCGCAACAATCATATACACGTCGCGCCAGGCCATGTGGTCGGCGAGCACCAGTGCCAAAGAACCGGGCACCAAGCTTGAGATGCGATACGCATTAACGTGAATTGAATTACCCAGACCCAGTTCATGATCGGGTAATAGTTCCCGGCGGTAGGCATCTAACACAATGTCCTGACTGGCGCTGAAAAAGGCGACGATCAGTGCCAGGTAAACAATCAGGTTCATGGACAGTTGGGGTGAAAAAAAACCAAAACCGGCTATAGAGACGAGCAAACCCAGCTGAAAAACCAGCAGCCAGCCTCGACGACGGCCCAGAAAAGGCGGGCTGTAGCGCTCCATCATCGGCGACCAGATAAATTTCCACGCATAGGGTATCCCGATCAGTGAAAATAGGCCGATGTCCTTGAGACTGACGCCCTCATACCGCAGCCAGGCGGGCAGCAGTGTGTACAGTACATACAGCGGCAAGCCCGAACAGAAACCACTAAAAACGCAGATCAGCATGCGTCGATTAAAAATGGCGTCTTGAAGTTTAACTGCAACCATGAAGCTGATCCTTGTTTTTAAGAGAAGACGTGTTCGTGAAAGGCTTAGAGGCGAATGCCGCCGTCTATTTCAAAAACACGGCCGGTAATGTAGTCATTTTTAAAGATAAACAAAGCGGTTTCGGCAATTTCCTGTGCTGTGCCTATGCGTTTGAGTGGAATGGTTTGCGCCATTTTTTCGAGTGCTTCAGGCTTCATGGCATCAAGAATTTCGGTGTGAATAAAACCGGGTGCAATTGCGGCCGCACGTATCTGGTAACGCGCCAGTTCTTTGGCCCAGGTGACGGTTAGGGCGGCCACGCCGGCTTTGGCCGCTGAATAGTTGCTTTGACCGATATTGCCTGCACGGGAAACACTCGAAATATTAATAATAAGGCCGGCGTTTTGCTGCGTGATCATATGGCTGGCTGCTTCGCGGCCACATAAAAACACACCAGTCAGGTTAACGTCGATAACGGCCTGCCAATCGTGCAGACTTAAACGTTTTTCGATGACGCCGTCTTTGGCCTTGATTAACAGGCTGTCGCGAATAATACCTGCGTTATTGATTAAACTATCAATCTGGCCAAAATCATTTTTAATGTGTTGAAACGCCTGGATGACGTCACTTTCTGTGGCAACATTGGCAATGTAGGTCTCGGCCTGCACGCCCGCCTGTTGACACTGCGTGCGAGTGTGTTCCAGATCCTGTTTGTTTAAGTCTATGAGCGCCAGTTTCGCACCTTCTCGCGCCAAGGTAGTCGCCATGGCACGGCCAAGACCGCGACCAGCGCCGGTGATAACAACGGTTTTATTCTGAATATCCATAAAACATTCCTCTTGCTTGGGTTTTAAAAACGTCTTGGGTATGATGGCGCCAAGCGTATCATTTTGTTTCGGAGTCCGGTTTTAGTGCATACAACAATGTTAGAACAGGCGCGTGAATTACTTCAGCAGCACACTTTTGGCGTCTTGAGTAGTCATTCGCAGCAACTGCCTGGTTATCCGCACTCGTCAGTGATGCCCTATTTTATAGATCAAAAGGGTGATATCGTCATTCTTATTAGTCGACTTGCACAGCATACGCGTAATGTACAAAAAGATGGCCGGGTATCGTTGTTTGTTATGGAGCCAGTCAAAAATGACGTGCAGGCCAGTCGTCGTTTGTCATTGGCATGTGATGCCAGCAGGGTTACGCCAGAAAGGGTAGAGCCCGTAGCCTGCGTGTACTATACACATTTCCCTCATTGTGATGGCTACCACAAGCAGCTTGATTTCGAGTTTTATGAACTGAGCATCAGACAGGTCAGTTTTATCAGCGGGTTTGCCCGGGTTGTTCACTATAGTGCAGACGAGTGGTTGGCAGCCCGTTAGATATGAATTCAACGCGAGTTTAGTTATGTCCAGAATTTTATTATTTTTGTTTCTTATTATGCCGATTTTTGAGCTGGCACTGCTTATTACTGTGGGCAAAACCATCGGTGTGATTCCAACCCTATCGCTGCTTCTGTTTACCGCATTTGCGGGCGTTGGATTATGGCGTTATCAGGGCTTTGTAACACTGCGAAAAGTACAGGAACGCCTGGCGCTGGGCGAGTTGCCTGATCTTGAATTATTGGAAGGCGCGCTTTTGATGATTGCTGGTCTGCTCTTGCTGATTCCGGGATTCTTTTCCGATGTATTGGCGTTTGTCTGTTTGGTGCCCGTGACACGACGCTTCATTTGCCGCGCAATTCTGACCAGACAATTTTTAACGCCTTACGTAAGACCGCGCCAACAGGGTGATGCGGCAGATTTCTACCAAAGCAGCAACATCAGTCGCGGCCCTTATACGATAGAAGGGGAATATCGACGCGCCGATCAAGAGTAAGGCTCTTTCCTGCTGTTTGGCGCGGCAAGCGCTATAAAAGCGAGTTTTTTTCTCATTTCGCTTGAATTCTCGAATCCATCCCCCATTTAAGTTCCCGTCATGTGGATTGCATGCTTCTATGCAAAGCATTTTCTTTGCTACTTGACGACAGCATGTAAGTCTTTATGATTAGCACTCTTGAGCCAAGAGTGCTAAAGGGTGTTGAAATGCTGGAGATTCATGGCACAGCCATCTTCAGCACGTCTTTTTAAGGCTGAATTGGATGCGTACAGCATTCATGAAACGTAAAGCTTGAACCTGTAGGTTTGAGTTATTTGAGTGATTAGGAACTATCAACTTAGGAGAGCGGAATGAAAATTCGTCCATTATACGATCGTGTTGTGATTCGCCGACAGGATGAAGAAACCAAAACAGCTGGCGGCATTGTATTGCCCGGTTCAGCAGCCGAAAAGCCTTCCAGAGGTGAAGTACTGTCTGTGGGTAACGGACGTTTGCTGGATAACGGCGAAGTGCGTCCATTAGAAGTAAAAGTCGGAGACAAAGTGGTATTCAGCCAATACGGCGGCAGCATTGTAAAAATCAATGGTGAAGAACTTCTTATTATGAGCGAATCAGATATTCTGGGTATTTTGGCTTAATTGCCGCGTGTTATTGAACACGATGATTGATTTGCTTTTCATTTAAAAAAGATAGCGTACATAAAGGAATTCGAAAATGGCTGCAAAAGATGTGAAATTTGGAAATGATGCGCGTCAGCGTATGGTGGCTGGCGTAAACATTCTTGCTGATGCTGTAAAAGTAACCTTGGGCCCTAAAGGCCGTAATGTGGTGCTGGATAAATCTTACGGCGCGCCTACGGTCACTAAAGATGGCGTATCTGTAGCTAAAGAAATCGAGCTGCAGGACAAGTTTGAAAACATGGGCGCGCAGATGGTGAAAGAAGTTGCTTCTCAAACCTCGGATACCGCCGGTGATGGTACAACCACGGCAACCGTGTTGGCGCAATCCATTCTGAAAGAAGGCATCAAGGCAGTCACTGCCGGCATGAATCCTATGGATCTCAAGCGTGGCATTGATAAAGCCGTTGTCAAAGCGGTTGAAGAGCTGAAAAAACTGTCTATCCCCTGCACCGATAGCAAAGCGATTGCCCAGGTAGGCACAATTTCTGCCAACTCTGATACAGCGATTGGCGCGATTATCGCTGAAGCGATGGAAAAAGTAGGCAAAGAAGGCGTTATCACTGTTGAAGACGGTACCGGTCTTGAAAATGAACTGGAAGTGGTTGAAGGCATGCAGTTTGACCGTGGCTACTTGTCTCCCTATTTCATCAATAACCAGGAAATGATGAGCGTTGAGCTTGAATCACCTTACATCCTGTTGATTGACAAAAAAATATCCAATATCCGTGAAATGCTGCCAGTTCTGGAAGCTGTGGCCAAATCAGGCCGTCCTTTGTTGGTCATTGCTGAAGACGTTGAAGGCGAAGCTTTGGCCACTCTGGTGGTTAACAACATGCGTGGTGTAATGAAAGTTGCCGCCGTTAAAGCGCCTGGTTTTGGTGATCGTCGCAAAGCAATGCTGCAGGATATCGCCATTCTGAGCGGTGCTACGGTTATTTCAGAAGAAATTGGTTTGACGCTGGAAGGCGCCACTTTGAGTGACCTTGGTTCTGCAAAACGCGTGAGTATAACTAAAGAAAACAGCACCATTATTGATGGTGCTGGCAACAGCGCTGAAATTGAAGGCCGTGTTACGCAAATTCGTGCCCAGATCGAAGAAAGCTCTTCTGATTACGATAAAGAAAAACTGCAAGAGCGAGTGGCTAAACTTGCTGGCGGTGTGGCTGTTATTAAAGTAGGCGCTACCACTGAAATCGAAATGAAAGAAAAGAAAGCGCGCGTGGAAGATGCTCTGCACTCGACCCGTGCGGCCGTTGAAGAAGGCGTGGTGCCTGGCGGTGGTGTTGCGCTGGTGCGCGTAGAGTCGTCTTTGGCAACGTTGAAAGGTGCCAATCATGATCAGGACGTGGGCATTTCAATCTTGCGTCGAGCCATGTCTGAGCCCTTGCGTCAAATTGTGGCTAATGCGGGTGGCGAACCCTCTGTTGTACTCAATAGAGTGATGGAAGGCAAAGGTGCTTTCGGTTTTGATGCTTCTGATGACAGCTACGGCGACATGATCGAAAAAGGTATTCTTGATCCGACTAAAGTAACCCGTTCTGCGCTGCAAAACGCGGCTTCAATTGCCGGTTTGATGATTACAACCGAAGCCATGGTTACCGATCTGCCGGTAGAGCGCGGCTCTTCTGCGCCTGATATGGGTGGCATGGGCGGCATGGGCGGCATGGGCGGTATGATGTAATGACTCAAGGACGTTCCCGGCGAGATTACTCTGCCGGGACATTCCGGGTGTAATGTTTTAGTCAGAAAATTTTTCGTCTGTTTTTGTAGATTATATTTTGCAGAAGCAGGCGAAAATGTTTGGAAACAAGTCGCTTATCTGGATGTGACTGTGTTTGATCCAGATAATGGATAATCTCGTTTTATTCTTCTTCTATAGCAAGCAGCGCTGATAGCGCAATGTCCTGCTCCCTGGCCATGATGGCCACCTTCTGGCGTCTTTTCTGTTGTTTCTTGCTTGAAAAATATCCCGGCATTAGACAGCGTTGATGTTTTATTTATGCCGCTTATTCGTAGCTGAATCCGCCTTTGAAAGACAGAAGGTCTGTGATAGTGTGCGTGTTATCCAAAATGGAATTTACATCACTATTCGGAGAAAAACACCATGACCATCACTATCGCTTCGCCACTGACCTTGCCTTGCGGACTCACCTTGCCAAATCGTTTGGCCAAAGCTGCGTTAACTGAAGGCTTGTCTGATGGCTACAATCGAGCGACTGAGGCTCATCAGCGGCTTTACCGCCGATGGTCTGAAGGTGGTGCGGGACTCGTCATTACTGGTAACATTCAGGTTGACCGGCGCTACCTGGAACGTCCCGGTAATATTGCTATCGACGGTAATGGTGGGGAAAAAGAACTGGCCGATATGGCGCGGGCAGGTACGGTGGCGGGTAACCAACTATGGATGCAGCTCAGTCATGCCGGTCGACAAACCATGCGTTACCTCAATGCCGAACCGGTGGGCCCTTCGGCCGTGCCGGTCAAATTACCCGGAGGCGCTTTCGGCAAACCACGAGCGTTGACACAGTCTGATATCGACGACGTGATTACGCGATTTGTTAACGCCGCGGGTGTGGCACAGGATACAGGTTTTACCGGCATCCAATTACACTCGGCACATGGTTATCTCCTCAGTGAATTTCTTTCCCCCCTAACCAATTTACGCACAGATCAGTGGGGCGGCAGCCTGGAAAACAGGGCGCGATTGCTGCTGACTCTGGTGAAATTGATTCGTGCCCGAGTGGGACAAGCTTTCCCGATTTGCGTCAAACTCAATTCAGCCGATTTTCAGAAGGGCGGCTTTTCCTATGAAGACTCCATACAAATTGCGCAATGGCTGGATGAAGCCGGCGTTGATCTTCTGGAAATTTCAGGCGGTACTTATGAGCAACTGTCCTTTTTTGGCACAGGAGCCGAAGGCGATCGTGTTTCCAAGGCTCAAAGTACGCTGGAGCGAGAGGCCTACTTTCTCGATTATGCAGAGCGTTTGCGTCAGACGTGCCGGATTCCGCTTATGGTCACGGGTGGATTCCGTAGTCTGGCAGGCATGAACCGGGCATTGGCAGACGATGCCTTGGATGTCATCGGACTGGGGCGACCGATGTGTGTGGATGCCGCTCTACCGAGCAAATTACAGTCTGGACAGAGCATCTCAGCCTTGCGTTATGAAGATCGTTTGCGCATTGGACCGGGTATTTTGAGTCCGGCCAGTCGAATTAATCGGATCCGCAATTTTAATCATATGTATGCCCAGGGTTGGTATTGCTTACAACTGTTGCGTATGGGACGGGGGCTGGAAACAGATGAACAAATAGGACCATTTCGGGGCATGCTCGGGTATCTCGCCAATGAGTGGCGAGGGCTCCGTGCTTTGAGAGGACGTTAATTTACTTAAAAACCAAAGTTTCTTAAGGCGTTTATTCAGACCCTCTATTTAATGGTGAGCGCTTGGTTGAGCTGCATCAGTTTCGTTATGTGGTGGCAGCTCATTTTCACTTTCTGCGTTGACGGTTTTGTCTAGAAGTTTTTCTATACGGGTGAGCGCCTTTTCAACATTCTCCGATCGCATGTGTTTGTTGGCTGAAAAATCAAACTGGATGCCATAACTGTAATCGTCATCCAATTCTTTTATATAGCAAACAAAACCTACAACATGTTCAACATGTTCGTTCTGTTTGCTGAAATTAAATAACAGCTCATCACCCATACGATATTTTTCGTTATGCACAATTCCGACACCGAAACGACTGTAATCGACTACTTTGACTGATTTGTAGCTACTAAAGGATAAAAAGCCTTTACGCTTGAATGAGGTTTGAATGGAGCTTCCGCTCAGTCGTTGATGTTTTCTGCGTTCGTTCTCATGCATAAAGACGAAAACCCTAGATGACTACCATTGTTTGACATTAAAAAGCATTTTTTCTACGACCAAGCGTACTTTTAAGTATAGTCAGATTTGTTAGACCGCCATGTATTTTCCGGCATGGGTGCTGACTTCGTGTGCTAAAACGCAAAGTCAATAAAGAAACCGCATCTGTGAGCACTGATATAAAAAATAAAAAGAGCTATTTGTACGTAGGTTTTCCAAGGTCCCTTCCAAAATCACCGAGGCGAGTATATTGTTGCGCATGGATTGAAATACCCATAGGAAGGCAACGCATTGGCTTGAATGGAATAAGGCTATAACTTTTTGATATTTAAGCAAGAAAAATCACTCATGAGGTGATTAAAGCTTCTGATTAGGGGTGCCTGATTTGATAAAGGTATTGGTTGTTGATGATCATGATTTAGTGCGCACAGGTATAGCTCGAATGCTGAGTGACGTAGAAGGAATAGTGGTAGTCGGTGAAGCAAGTAACGGCGAAGATGCAATAAAGTATGCACGCGAATTATTGCCTGATGTGGTGTTGATGGATGTGAAAATGCCAGGTATGGGGGGGCTGGAGGCAACACGTAAATTGTTACGTAGTAATGCCGACGTCAAAATTATCGCGGTTACTGCGTGTGCAGAAGAGCCTTTCCCCTCGCGTGTATTGCAGGCAGGTGCGAGTGGTTATCTCACTAAGGGCGCCGATTTGGATGAAATGGTGGTGGCTATTCGCCAGGTGCACCATGGGCGTCATTATTTAAGTCCTGATATTGCCCAGGCCTTAGCGCTCAAACAGTTGTCTCTGGATGGAAAATCCACGCCTTTTGACTGTTTGTCTGAAAGAGAAATGCAAATTGCGTTGATGATTGTCACGTGTCACAAGGTGCAGGATATTTCTGATAAATTGTGTGTCAGCCCCAAAACGGTTAATACCTATCGCTACCGTATTTTTGAAAAACTGGCTATTTCCAGTGATGTTGAGTTGACCCACCTGGCAATGCGTCATGGCCTGCTTGATACAGAATAAATACTGTTAAAGCGAACTCTCACTGTTGTGTTTGAAAAATGGTTTTTGACTCCCACGCATTTCTGTTGACGCTGACCAGTCACCCTGGTGTGTACAACATGTACGACAAAGCGGGCCGTATACTCTATGTGGGAAAAGCAAAAAACCTTAAAAAACGTCTGTCGAGTTACTTTGCAGGCGCGAATCACAGTAGCAAAACCCAACTGCTTATTACGCGTATTGCAACCATCGAGACAACGGTTACACGCAGTGAAACTGAAGCCCTGCTTCTGGAACAAACCCAAATCAAGGAATTACGTCCACCCTTTAATATTTTGATGCGGGATGACAAATCCTATCCCTACATTTTTGTTTCCGAGCACAGCGAGTACCCGCGTTTAGGTTTTTATCGTGGCAGTCAAAAAACCAAAGGTCACTACTTTGGCCCTTACCCCAGTAGCGGTGCGGTGCGTGAGGGTCTTGATCTTCTGCAAAAAATATTCAAGGTGCGGCAGTGTGAAGACGGTTTTTTTTCCAACCGTACCCGTCCTTGTCTGCAAGCCCAGATAGGACGATGTACCGCGCCCTGTGTTGGAGCTATTTCTCCAGAAGAGTACCAGCGCGATGTCGCCATGGCGATAAAGTTTCTGGAGGGAAAAAACACCGAAATCATTGCCTCCCTTGTTGAGCGTATGGCTGCCGCAAGCAATCAACAGCAGTATGAACAGGCGGCCGTGTTGCGTGATCAAATCGTTGCTTTGCGCCGAGTGAATGAACAGCAGTGCGTGATGGGTGATCAGGGCGATGCGGACATATTTGGTGTCATGTGCGCGCAAGGCGGCGTGTGCGTGCATCGTCTGATGGTACGAGGGGGCCGGGTCTTGGGAGGTAAAAACTACTTTCCAAAAGTGCAGTGTGATGTTGAATTAAATGAAGTATTAGAAGAATTTGTCCCGCAATTCTATTTAACACGGCTCAGCGGGCAAGATGTTCCCAAAGAGGTCATTTTACCGACAGGCCTGGAAGATACAGAGACACTTCAAGACGCACTGATGCAGAAGTTTAACAAGAAAGTACAATTTCTCAGCAGCGTGCGTGGACACCGTGCCCGATGGCTTAAAATAGCCGCGCTCAATGCCGAGCAGAGTCTGCAAGGCGTCATGGCGAACAAAGAAAATAGCCATCAACGATTTGCTTCCTTGAAAGAAGTCTTGTCACTGGAGCTTATGCCACGCCGTTTGGAGTGTTTCGATATCAGTCATACCCTGGGTGAAGAAATCGTGGCGTCCTGTGTGGTCTTTGATCATAATGGACCGCTGCGAGCGGAGTATCGCCATTTTAATATTCGTGATATTACGCCGGGTGATGATTATGCCGCCATGGAACAGGTTTTAATGCGACGATATGCCAGGGTTATTGAACAAGGAGGCGTGCTGCCGGATCTCATCGTTATTGATGGTGGCAAAGGACAGCTGACTCAGGCGTTTAAGGTCATGGAGGCCTTACAGGTGAGTGGTGTCAATTTACTGGGCGTGGCAAAAGGACCTTCACGAAAACCGGGCCTGGAGCAGCTCTTCTTAAACCACAACAAGGTACCTATACCTGTTCGTTCCGATGCCCCCGCATTACACTTGATTCAGCATATTCGCGATGAAGCACACCGTTTTGCACTGGCGGGCCACCGTAGTCGCCGCGCAAAAAAAAGAAACGTCTCTCCTTTGGAAAATATTGCCGGGGTAGGGGCGAAAAAACGCCGTGATTTGATTAATCATTTCGGCGGACTGCAAGAGCTTATGAGCGCCAGCGAGGAAGAGTTAAGCAAAATACCGGGAGTCGGTTCCAAGTTGGCAGCAAGCATTTATAATGCCCTGCATGATTAAGTGCTGTTTACCTGACATGAAGCCACTGTTTGTTAACGTTAGAGTGATCGAGTAATCAAATGTACACTTTGCCTAATCTTCTGACTCTGTCACGCATAGCCGCTATTCCAGTGTGTATATTTGTTTTTTATTTGCCTTTTGGCTGGAATCATTTTGTAGCGTCTGTGGTTTTTATTCTGGCGGGTGTGACCGACTGGTTTGATGGCTATTTGGCGCGACGCTTGAGTCAAACGTCTAAACTGGGCGCTTTTCTTGATCCTGTGGCAGATAAACTTATGGTATCGGCTGCCTTGGTGTTGCTGGTGCAAATTTATGCTTCTGCGTGGATGGCTATTCCTGCCATTGTTATCATCGGGCGGGAAATTACCATTTCCGCACTGCGTGAGTGGATGGCCGAGTGTGGTCAACGGGCGCAAGTAGCGGTCAGTCATATTGGCAAGGTTAAAACAGTGATTCAGATGTTTGCTATTGCCATGACGCTGATGGTGCATCCTGATTTATTGCACGCCGATGGAAACTGGTTCTGGAAAGGTATCTGGGGCATCGGTGTGATATTGCTTTATGTGTCTCTTGTGCTGACCTTGCTTTCAGCGCAGATTTATCTCAAGGCAGCCTGGCCAAATTTAATCGAAGTAGAAAAACCGCAATAGTCAAATACCTTCAATACGCTTGATGAGCTAAGTGTTTGTATGCCTCAAAGTATTCTTGACAGTCTATTTTGAGGGAGTAGAATACGCCGCTCCAGTATTGCGGGAATAGCTCAGTGGTAGAGCACGACCTTGCCAAGGTCGGGGTCGCGAGTTCGAGCCTCGTTTCCCGCTCCAAAATAATAACGCGCAGCACAGTAAAGTGAGTTCTTGTTTTGTTGATTGTTTTTTGATGGTTTCAGCCTGACTCGCATATTAAAAAGCAATCTGGCGGAGTAGCAAAGTGGTTATGCAGCGGATTGCAAATCCGTAGACGCCGGTTCGATCCCGACCTCCGCCTCCATTTTTTATAGAAAAACCACCATTTAGTGCTGGTTTTATCTCCTCGCCCGGGTGGTGAAATAGGTAGACACAAGGGACTTAAAATCCCTCGACTGGAAACGGTCGTGCCGGTTCGACCCCGGCCCCGGGCACCATACAATTACGATCAATTCGACCATTGCTTAATTAATGTCATCAATTTTATTGTATGCGGTCGTGCAATCTTTAATGACTTGCGTAAGTTTGTCGTATTCTCGAAGCGTGCGTCCCGCAGTGCTTTGCACGGCAAAATTCCACCCCCTAGTTCAATCTGATTGAGCCAACTCGCTGACGTGGGCGTAAAGTGCAGTGTCACGTTGGGATTGGTTGCGAGCCAATCTGCGTTAACCGGTCGTCTATTAGCCCAAGAGTAAGTTATTCTTAGACAGGTATTCAATTAAACCAAACCAATGAGATATAAACATGAGCAAACCTAAAAGAGCTTCGGAGACGCCTTATGGTGTAGATGTTGAGTCTGGAAAATCTTATTTCTGGTGTTCCTGTGGCCAAAGCAAAAAACAACCCTTTTGCGATGGCTCTCATTCGGGAACAAGTTTTGCCCCGGTAAAATACGAGGCAACGGAGTCAAAGAAAGTGTTTTTCTGCGGTTGTAAAGCCACAAAAAATCAACCGCTGTGTGATGGCAGTCATAAATAAGCGTCTGCAAACTTAGGTGAAAATAGCGCTGCGTCTTCTTGGTGATGCAGCTTATTCTTACCGTAAAAAACGTATGATGTGGGCGGAGAAAATTTTATTTGTTTATGAATCCTCTGAACCGTTTTGCAGCACGTCGAGTTCTTCGCTCAGTTGCAACCAGAGCATTTCGTTTTCTTCCAGTTGTTTGCGCGCATTTTCCTGTTGCATGAGCAGGCGTTTGAGTTTTTCTTTATTGGCTTCTTCATAAAGCGTGGTGTCGCCGAGCTGGTTCTCGAGTTGATTTTTTTCCATGCTCAGTTTTTCTAGGGTGTTTTCAAGCTTTTTTAATTGGTCACGAAGGGGCTTGTGTTGCTGGCGTTGTTGCGCTGCTTTTTTACGATCCTCTTTTTTATTGCGCGATGCGACATCGTCAGGGTTTTGTATGCTGTCAGTTACAGAGGATTGCTGCTGGCGATAATCGGCCAGCCATTCGCTGTAATGTTCCAGTGATCCGTCAAAGGCTTTGACCTCGCCGGCTGTTACCAGATACAAATTATCGGTGGTGCATCTGAGCAGGTGGCGGTCATGCGATATAAGTACTACAGCACCTTCAAAATCCTGCAGTGCCATGGTGAGTGCATGGCGCATTTCCAGATCAAGATGGTTGGTCGGCTCGTCGAGCAATAATAGATTGGGTTTTTGCCAAATCAAAAGAGCAAGACCGAGTCGGGATTTTTCGCCGCCTGAAAACAGCGCTATTTTTTTTCCGGTGTCGTTGCCCTGAAAACCAAAACTGCCCAAATAATTACGCAAGGTCAGTTCAGAGCTTTGGGGCGCCTGACGAATCATCAGCTGAAGTGGTGTGGCTTCGAGATCAAGTTGCTCAAGCTGGTGCTGCGCAAAATAACCTATTTTGCAGGCGGGTGCGTACCAGCGTTCTCCTTTGATTAGTGCCAGGGTGTTAGCGATGGTTTTGATTAGGGTTGATTTTCCAGCACCGTTGGGGCCGAGAATGCCAATACGATCACCGGGTTTTAGTTGCAGCTCAACATTCTTGAGCAAGGTTTTGTCGGCGTAACCCAATTCGCCTTTTGTCAGTTTGAATAAGGGGTCAGATAATTTATCTGGACTGAAAAAACGGAAACTAAAGGGGGATTCAACATGTGCTTGTGCAATGCGTTCTAATCGTTCCAGCGATTTTACCCGGCTTTGTGCTTGTTTGGCTTTGGATGCTTTTGCTTTGAAACGGGTGATAAAACTCTGGATATGGGCAATTTCCTGTTGTTGTTTTTCATACTGGCTTTGTTGTTGCGCCAGGCGTTCTGCGCGTGCGAGTTCGAAGGCTGAATAATTGCCGCGATAATAAATCAGTTGCTGCTGGTCAAAGTGAATGATGTGTTCAATGGTCTGGTCGAGAAACTCTCTGTCGTGGGAGATGAGCAGCAGTGTGCCTGGGTAGTTTTTCAGCCACTGTTCGAACCAAAGAATGGCATCCAGATCAAGGTGATTTGTAGGTTCGTCAAGTAAAAGCAAATCAGAGCGGCACATCAGTGTATGGGCTAAATTAAGACGAACGCGCCAACCACCAGAAAATGTGGTGAGAGGCAAATTAAGTTGCGCGGGCAAAAAACCCAGACCATCAAGAATTTTGGCGGCACGACTTTGGGCACGGTAACCGTCAATGTTTTCCAGTTTCATATGCAGCTGGGCGAGACGCGCGTCTGAATTGTTCTGGATGCAGAGGGTAATTTCTTCTTGTAATAGTCGCAGTTCCTGGTCGCCATCAAGAACGAATTCCAGCGCAGTTTTATCGACATTGGGCAGTTCTTGTGACATGTGCGCAATACGCCAGTCTTTTGGCAGTGAGCACTGGCCACTTTCGACGCCCAGATGCCCCAGCAGCAATTCAAACAGGCTGGATTTACCCGCACCATTTTGGCCAACGATACCTACATGCCAACCCGCATGCAGGGCAAGGTTCGCGTTCTGGAATAGAATTTTAGTGCCTACTTGTAAGGACGCTGCTTGTAATTGAATCATAAAGTGGCTTTTTGGCTTTTTTCGTAAATGATGCTTTAGTTAGTATTAATCTATTGATGTTTTAAATAGCGGCACTGATTCGATGGGGCATGATAGAGGGTGATGGTTCGCACTTAATGGAACGGGGGGTCATTGTAGAGAGCGTTCAAGGTGCTTTCTAGTAAAGAAAAGTTTTTATTTTAATAAAGTAAAAGGAATGCTTGTTCAGTGTGCGCAGTCAGGTTGTGGCCAGTGTTGCGTCGAATTTGATTATTTAATAGGTGGAGTTGCTATGTTGGACGCGGTAAAGATGGTTGGCGGTGAGACGTATAATCCCTTGTGGGATTATTCCCTTTCGTCCTATAAAAGAGCGGGTGTAGAAACAATTTGTTTAACATTGCAGGACGAGTTTAACCTCAATGTTAATTTTCTGCTTTATTGCTGCTGGCTGTCTACAGGCGCAATTAAAATTGCTGATTCTGAGTTGTTGCAACAAGTTAAAGAATTGCGTTATTGGGATTACGAGGTGCTCATGCCTCTGCGGCAAGCACGACGTGCGCTGGTGAAGTTGCGTATCACTGAAACAGAAGCACTCAAAGATAAAGTCATGCTCTGTGAGTTAGAGGCCGAAAGGTTGTTCCAGAACGAAATTTATAGTTCTTTTGTGCAGCTGAATAAAAAGCCGGAAACGGCGCAGGATACCACGCAGGCAGTGAGTAAAAAGAAGCTGGGACTTTCGTCTATTTCTAATAAAAAAGATTTAAGCGCGAGCGACGATGTTGATGTGGCCATAAGGAATGCACACTTTTCTGAAATTGCTCTGCATAATCTGGAGTGCTATACCTCTATTTTTCATAAGGTACAAACGAATGTACTGAAAAAGAATCTGCTGACGCTGGT
>DAIRVL010000005.1:19626-26773 GCA_036802845.1 Pseudomonadales bacterium
GGTTTTTTAACGGTTTTTTTAGCGGGCGCAGCGGGTTTTTCGGATTTTTGTTGTGTTACTTCAACGCTGGGTTTAATTGCTTGACTGGTCGCGGTATTTTTTTCAAGCGCTTTGGTTTTGACAGGTGCGATGTGTTCTTTTTTGGCGCTCATGTTTGTTTTTACCGTATTCTGCGTTTTTGTTTTATCAGATGTTTTATGGCTTTTAATGGCTTTGATTGATGTTTGGGTCGACTTTTTTTTGCGCACATTGGGTTTTGATTTTTCAGGCGCGGGCGATTTGAGTGAAGGGCGTTCCGTTGTTAACGCGGTTTTGCTTGCATGGGCTTTACTCTTGCTCTTGTTTTTGCTTTTTTTCAGCGCGGATTTTTCTGTTTTGCGCTCAGCCTTCGCCCATTTTTTTTCAAGTGTTAACACCAGTTTTTGAATGGTCTGGGTTTTATTCAGCGCTTGTTGCTGACTCGTCAACGATTGACGTATTTGCGCCATGGCGTCTTTGAGATGACTTGTTTCTGTTTGCAGTGTTTTGAGCGCCCCGTCGGTTTTTTTTAATTGCTGAAGAGTGGAGGCTGTTTTTTTGCTTTTCGCTTTTTGAGCAAGAGTGACCCTTTTTTCTTTTTGCGCGAGCAGTTTCTGATGGGCTTTGCCAAGTTGCAGCTTGTATTTATCCAGTTGTTTGTTTGCTTCACTGATGGCTTTTTCATGCGCATCTGTGAGCGCGTTTTGAAGCGTTTTAATTTGAGTTTCTAATTGGAGGGCAAGATCAGCCGGATTCGGTTGCGTTGTTTTAGCTTGTTTTGTAGAGCGTGCGCTTTTCTTTTTGATGGCCATCATGTTGATGCGTCCTCCGGGGTGGTGAATGGTATTAGCGGATAATTATACGAAAATGGGGCTTAATAGCCAGTATATTAAAACTGAATTTGGCTGTTTCCAATGCGCGAGTGCTGTCGCAATCAGGTTAATTTTTTCGTTGGCGTGTCTGGAAAGTCTTCTTTTGCAGGTTATAAAAATGGAGAGAAAGCTTGGGTATATCTGCTAGAATGACCCGTGGTGCGTTTAAATCGATTTAGGATTGATGCTAAACAATCCACGCAAATATCTTACATAAAAAAAATGACTGGAGAGTTTTATGAAGCGTTTGGTGTTATTGCCCTTGTTACTGACGGCGGGTCAGCTTGTTGCGGCGCCTGCAAATACTGTGCAGTTGGCAACAGACTCGGCCAAGCAGAGCTATAGCATCGGCTACGACTTTGGCCAGAATATACAGCAGAATTTGTCCGATATAGAACTCAAGTTATTTATTAATGGCTTGGAAGATGCCTTTCAAAAGAAAGCGCCTCTAATGAAAAAAGAAGACATGGCTACAGCCATTCAAGCGTATCGTGAGAAATTAATGGCCAAACAGCAAAAAGAGCAGGAATCAAAGAGCCTCAGTAATAAAAAAGCCAGCGAAGAATTTCTTGCTGCGAATAAAACCAAAAAAGGTGTTGTAACGCTGCCAAGTGGTTTGCAGTATGTGGTATTGGCCGATGGTACGGGCAAAAAACCCGGTGCTGAAGATACGGTCACGGTTCATTATCGGGGAACCTTAATCAATGGTGAGGAATTCGATAGCTCGTATCGTCGTAATGAACCGGCAACCTTTGCCGTGTCAGGTGTAATAAAAGGCTGGACGGAAGCGCTGCAACTGATGAAAGAAGGTGCAAAATGGCAGCTCTTTATACCGCAGCAACTGGCCTATGGTGAGCGTGGTATGGGTGCGATAGGCCCGAATGAATTGCTGATTTTTGAAGTGGAGTTAGTAAAAGTAGCGCCCAAACAGTAAGGATGAGAAAAAGCGTGGGCTCTGGTCATTAGTTTGACCAGAGCTTTTTTAGTTGTCGTTTTCCGGCAGAAGTGTTTCCAGCTTTTTCATGAGCTGAGTTATACGCGTTTCGGTCTCAAGTGTGAGGGTTTTGATTTCTGCTCTGCGTTGCAGTAATTCGTGGTTGATATTCAAAGCAACCATAACGGCAATGCGCTCCAAGCCAATGACTTTTCCCGACGCTTTGACCGTAGCCATTTTTTCGTTCAGGTCGCTGGCGGCTTGTCGTAATTCATATTCCTCTCCAGCGGGACAGCTGACGTGATACTCTTTTCCCAGGATATGGATGGTAACGGCTTTTTCTGTTTGGGTGGACATTGCTTGGATGCCTGTTGGTTACGATCGTTGTTCGAGTTCTTTAAGTTGACTGATGACGCGTTGTAATTTATCACGAAGCACTTGTTTTTTTTTCTCCATCTCAGTGGATGATTGGGTGAGCGCTAACTGCTGTTCTTTGAGGGATTGATTTTGCAATTGAAGCGTGTGACTGCGATCAATAAGCTGATCAATTTTTTGCTCAAGCGCATGAAAGCGTTGTTCCAGCATTCTTTGATCCATACAGTAGATGAGATGGGTGTCAACTATAGAGTGGAGACCACATGGGGTCAATGTCTGCGCATTACCTGTTGTGGAAAAAACGATTACACTACACATTTGATTGTTTATTTTCTGGCATTTTATTGATGACGCATCGCAGGGTTGTCGGGCCGTAAATAGCGTGAAAACAAGTGTGATGAGGCATGGGTGAATTCATGGAAATACCATCGTTCGATGAGCTGGATGAGTTGTTGGCACAATACGGCGCTGAATTCAGCCCGGCAGATGTTCACGGATTATTAAGCGGCTGCCATTGTGGCGGGTTTGTTTTATCTGGCGACATGTTGGCGGCCATGTTGCTTGAGTCGCTGGATCTTGATGTGTATGGCAACCTGGAACTCTTGGCTGTTTTGCAGGCATTAAATAGTGGTATTGCATCGTCCTTGCAATCGAATGATTTTGATTTTGTACCTATGATTCCCGACGAGGGCGACTTTTTTGAACGGCTGAATTTATTCAGTCGCTGGTGCGAGAGTTTTATCAATGGATTCAGCGCAAGCCCTCTGGATGAGGCGAATTTCGGGGAAGATATTCAAGATGCGCTGGAGGATTTGATGACATTTTCCAGGTTATCTGAGCAAACTGATGAGGCTGATCAGGATGAGACGTCTTTGATGGAGTTGCAGGAATATTGCAAAGTGGTGGCCTTGATGCTGTATACCGAACTGGTATTGATTCCTCTGGAAAATGCCGAGAAAGCATTGCAACAAGTGGAACAGACGGTTGAGCCTGAGCGGCGCATGCCGCCTTCAAGCCATCGGCATTAATGACTATTCATGGGAATTGAATCATGAGGATTGAAAACGATGAAACTTGATCGTGAAGAGTACGCCAGCCGTCGCTCATTATTTCTGGCAAAAATGGCAAGCAACAGTATTGCGATTTTGCCTGCTGCGTTGAGTAAAATACGCAATCGTGATGCAGAGTACGCCTATCGTCAGGACAGTGATTTTTATTATCTTTCGGGATTTCATGAGCCGGAATCAGTGATGGTTCTGATTCCCGGTCGTGCTGAAGGGGCTTATGTGTTGTTTTGCCGCGAACGTGATCCAGCCAAGGAAGTATGGAACGGTTATCGTGCCGGTCCCGAAGGCGCCTGTGCAAACTATGGTGCAGATCAGGCCTTTGCAATCGAAAAAATTGATGAAATCTTGCCAGCACTGATGGATGGTCGGCAGCGTCTTTACTTCACGCTGGGGCAGCAGGAAACCTTTGATCATCAATTGATGGCGTGGATGAATAACTTACGGGCAAAAGCACGCAGTGGCGCCCAGGCGCCGCGTGAAATTGTGTCCTGTGATGATCTGCTGCACGAAATGCGGCTATTTAAATCGGCTGCTGAAATTAAGCTCATGAAACGCGCCGCAGAAATCTCTGCCCAAGCGCATATACGCGCCATGGAAAAGTGTCGGGTTGGGATGATGGAGTATCAGCTTGAGGCTGAATTTCTGCATGAATTTGCGCGTCACGGTGCGCGTCATCCTGCCTATTCCACTATTGTCGGTGGGGGCGCCAATGCGTGCATTCTGCATTACATCGAAAATGATGCGCCGCTGAAAGATGGCAGTCTGGTGCTGATTGATGCCGGTTGTGAACTGGATCATTATGCCTCTGACATTACACGGACATTTCCGGTCAATGGTCTTTTCAGCGAAGAGCAAAAAGCCATTTACAATCTGGTGCTTGAGGCGCAGTTGGCTGCCTTGGCCAAGGTGGGTCCGGGGCATTACTGGAATGAGCCACAGGACACTGTTGTCGACGTGATCACACGGGGCCTGGTGCGACTGGGTATTCTTCAAGGTGAGCCGGAAGAATTGATTCAGCATCAGGCGTATTTGCCTTTTTATATGCACCGTGCCGGCCATTGGCTGGGTATGGATGTGCATGATGTCGGTCAATACAAAATTGAAGGACAATGGCGGGCGCTGGAAGTTGGCATGGTACTAACGGTAGAGCCTGGAATTTACATCGCTAAAGATAACATGGACGTTGAGGTTAAATGGCGAGGTATTGGCGTGCGAATTGAAGACGACGTGCTGGTGACAGAATCCGGGCATGAGGTATTGACGGCGCAAGTGCCAAAAACCGTGAATGAAATAGAAGCGCTGATGCTTAAACAGGTCGTTTGAACACACTGACTGCGGGAGAGTTTGATCATGTCAGAACGCGTGACGGAGCATGATGTACTGATCATCGGCGGCGGCATGGTCGGTGCGACACTTGCGTGTGCTTTGGCGAAAAAAACAGCGCTAAATATCGGCGTAGTAGAAGCAAAATTATTGCCGCAGCGTGATGAGCAGGGTGATTTGAGTCACTCTTTTAACCCTTCTTACGATGAGCGTAGTACGGCGCTTTCACTCGGCTCTTGCCGTTTCTTCGATGCCATTGGTGTGTGGGATGCGCTGCGACAGCATGTTGAATATATTCATCAGATTCACGTGTCAGAGCAGGGCAAGTTCGGCGTGGTCTGTCTGGATCGCAAGGAAGAACGGGTTGACTATCTGGGCGCCGTGGTTGAAAACGCGTGGTTGGGCGTGGTTTTGGGTGCGAAAATGTCGGAATGTTCATCCATTACGTTACATACGCCGGCGCAGATTATTTCGTTGCAGCAAGAGCAGTCAGGTTATCGTGTGCGGATTCAGCGTGGTGATCAGGCGCTTCTGTTACGTTGCCGTTTGTTGGTCGTGGCCGATGGCGCAAATTCAACGTGTTGTAAATTGTTGGGCATTACCCAGATACACAAAGACTATGAGCAGGTGGCGTTGGTGGCCAATCTCAGTCCGGCAAATGGCCATCAACAAACAGCCTATGAACGGTTTACTGCAAAGGGCCCTATGGCTTTGTTGCCTTTGCGAGAAAATCGTTTTGCGTTGGTGTTAACGTTGCCTGCTGATCAGGTGGATACTTATCTGTCTATGGATGATCAGCGTTTTATGAAAACCATCGATCAGGCCATGGGTGGCCGTTTAGGTGGTTTTATCAAAGCAGGTGAGCGGTTTAGTTACCCTTTGCGTTTGATTCAGGCGCGTGAACAGGTGCTGCCCTGTTGTGTCATTCTGGGTAACGCTGCGCATAGTTTGCACCCGATCGCCGGACAGGGTTTTAATTTATCCGTACGTGATGTGGCCATATTGACTGAAGAACTTGTCATCGCTTTGGCCGAACAATGCGCCATTAATGAATTTTCAATCTTGCAGCGTTATTTTGCTCGACGTGAGCAGGATCAGTTCCTTACGGTTAATTTTTCTGACAAGTTGCAAAAACTTTTCGCTGTTGAAAATACTGGCCTGGGTTTGGCCCGTGCCACAGGCTTGGCGGTGTTTGATTGTTGGCCGGCGGGAAAGCATTTGTTAGCACGACAAGCCATGGGTTTAAAAGCGGGTGTTTCAACCTTGTGATCAGGCAAAAGGTGCTTGATTTATTCCGCAGGGGACGTGCAAAACAGGAAAACGGCGATGAACTACGATTTTGATATTTTAATTAATGGCGGCGGCATGGTCGGTGCGACTTTAGCTTGTGCGCTTCTGCAAGCGGATCATAAAAGTAGCTTACGTTTGGGCATCATAGAAGGCCAGGCCTTTGTGCCGAATCAAGAAGAGGCTTGGGCTTTGCGTGTAAGTGCAATCACGTGTGCCAGTCAGCGTTTATTCGAATACCTGGGTGCCTGGTCATTGATGCAAGCGCAGCGCGTCAGTCCTTTTAATGCGATGGACGTATGGGATGCTGAAGGCACGGGCCGTATACAATTTTTTGCGCAGGAATTGGGTGAGCCATGCCTGGGCCATATCATTGAAAATAATGTTATTCAGCAGGCATTGAATCAGCGTCTGCAGGAAATGCATTTTAGTCACACCTTTTGCCCCGACCATTTGCTTGCCTGTGAACGTTATGCGGCCGGTTGGCGTGTGCATTTAAGCAGCGGCGAAACGCTCACAACGCGATTGCTGATTGGCGCCGATGGCGCGCTGTCAAAAGTCCGTGACTTATTTGAATTCAATCTGAAAATTGAGCCCTATCATCATCACAGCATTGTGACGACTGTGCGCACTGAGAAGTCTAATGCCGCAGTGGCGCGACAGTGTTTTCTGAACACAGGTCCACTGGCCTTATTGCCTTTATGCGATGCGCAGGGTGAGCGACATCATTGCTCCGTAGTGTGGTCAGTAGAATCACAGATGCATCAAAATCTGATGAGTATGGATGAAAATAGTTTTGCCCAGGCACTCACTGAGGCATCGGAAAACTGCTTGGGGCGGGTGGAATGGGTCGATCACCGTATCAGCTTCCCCTTGTATGCGCGCCATGTTGACAGTTATGTGCGAGAGGGCGTGGCTTTATGTGGCGATGCGGCGCATACCATTCATCCTCTGGCGGGACAGGGTGTGAATCTTGGTTTGATGGATGCTGCGGTATTGGCTGAGGAAATCCATCGCGCGTCAGATAATGGACTTGATATAACTGATTTCAACGTATTGCGTCGTTACGAACGTCGTCGTCGAGGCGCAAACACCTTGATGCTGGAATCTATGCGCGGATTCAAATCCTTGTTTGAGGCAGACCTATTGCCATTTCGATGGGCGAGAAACGCGGGAATGTCCTGGATGAATCAGTTACCACCTTTGAAAAATAAGGTGATGCGTTATGCCATGGGCCTGGAAGGAGACGTGCCTGATGTAGCGAAGGGGAC
>DAIRVL010000005.1:26873-33230 GCA_036802845.1 Pseudomonadales bacterium
TGATGCGTTATGCCATGGGCCTGGAAGGAGACGTGCCTGATGTAGCGAAGGGGACACTATGTCGAGATTGAGATAAATTGTCGAGCTTGAGATGAATTTAAAGGAGAAGAAAATTGACAAACGGTAGAGCTAAACTCTTCCACCGTTTGTCTGATCTTAAAGCACGAAATAAAACTATTGAGCGGCTTGTTGGCCCTGTTCGTCTTTATTCTTTTTACGACCGCCACCACCGGGTATCCATGTGAAAGGTACTTTATAGGTTTGCATGAATCCACCTAAGGTACCTATAACACGTCCAAGCGCCACAAACTGATCCGGTACCACAATGTTTGCTTCCTGGAGTGTTTCAAGGAGCTGGGCAATAACTTCTTCAACCTGAACTTTTTGAGTTGGTTTCTTGGTGCGAACCACGTATTGAGACAGTTGTTCAAGTGTTGAGTTGTCGATGTTACCCTGGAAACCTGCTTTGGCCAGTAGTTGCCCGATGTCACCTTCCATATGGCCGAGGAGTACCATGATCAGCATGCTGTAGTTCATGGTTTCTTCAGGCGTCAAACGACCAATCGTGCCGTAATCAACGATAAAAATTTCTTTTTCGGGTGTTACCAGAAAGTTTCCGGGATGTGGATCTGCCTGGAACTTACCGAATTGCGTAATTTGCTGCATGTAGCTGTCCTGCAGAACACTCAGGAGATCCTTGGCTTCTTCTTTATTGCTGCGATCCAGATGTTCAACCAGACGTGAGCCAGTTATCCACTCGGTTACGATGACACGCTTTGTGCAGAGGTGTTCAACCAGCACCGGTACGCGAATACGCGGATTGTGTTTGAGTGCACCAAAGTCGCGTGTATTGCGTTCTTCGTTGCGGAAATCCAGCTCTTCAGCCGTCATTTCCAAAAGTGCCATGACCATTTGTTCAATATCCAGATTGCCTGGCAGTCTGCCACGCAAGGCTCTGGATAGAAGCTGGAAAATAGTGAAGTCTTCATCAAACAAATCGCGCACATGCGGCTGCTGAATTTTTATGGCAACGTCAATACCTTCTTTGGTACGTGCTTTATGTACTTGTGCGATAGAGGCGGTTGCAATAGGGGTTTCGTCGACCCACTCAAACTTGTCGCGCCAGTTCCAGCCTAATTCTTCCTGAAGCACAGGGACAAGTGTTGCGAAAGGAATGCGTCTGTTTTCATTTTGCAGGGGCTTTAGCGCTTCAATATAAGCTTTTGGCAAAATATCAGGGCGGGCGCTTAAAAACTGGGCCAGTTTGACCCATGTTGCGCCATTGTTTTTGCACAAGCGGAACAACAGATCGGCATTTTTTAAATGCAGTTCTTTATAAAGAGATTTGTATTGTTCCTTGGGCCAACCTTTGGTTTTTTTGTTGAGTCGTGCATAAGAGCGTTCAATGCGAATTACGGTAGTGACGGCGCGAATGGAGCGACTTCTTCCATGCCAGAGTTGTTTGACCTTCCTTAAGTTAATTAAAGGTTCATCAAAACTGAATTCTCGGTAAATCTCAAAATCTGTATTGCTCATAACTCCCTCGCTACCTGGAATCTGGAATAGTTGCATAAAAATGCAATTATATGATTATTGGATTTAATAGTGACCACAGGCTTGGCACTTTTAAGACAAGATGCGAAGTCTACCTTGTTTTACCCTTTATGCAAGCGTCAATACATGACAGCCCCTTGGGTGGTATGAATCCCGTGGCAGGTCGGCAATTTAATGAGACAACTGTCTGATCTTAAGACGTTATTCATGCGGACATAAATGTCAGCAAGAGAGAATTTTAACTGTATTTATGCGACACGCTAAATCTGTTGTGGTCTGGGTATTGGCTCTTGCTGAGGTTTTTTGAGCGCTCATAGAAAGTTACAGCAGCTTGGGTCGTTTCTGCAATTTGCGTTGCAGGGTTCTGCGATGGATGCCCAAGGCGCGGGCGGCTTCGGAAATATTATTATTATTTTCTTTCAGAATTCGCTGAATATGTTCCCATTCCAGGCGGTTTATAGACATGGGTGATGTTTCTACTGTTTGGTCTTTATCAATAGCGGGCTCACTGGTGAGCGCTGCCATGATTTGCTCTGCATCGGCCGGTTTGCTGAGATAATGCGTGGCGCCCAGCTTTATCGCTTCAACGGCCGTTGTGATTGATGCATAACCGGTAAGGATCAGGATTCTACATTCCGGATTTACCTTAAGCAGGGGCTTAATCAGACCCAAACCGGATTGTCCATTCATGCTTAAATCAAGCACAGCAAGCTGTGGAATAAAGCGATGAAGGGCCTCCAGGGCGCTTTCCACACTATTGGCAGCCTGTACGATCAAGGATCTACGCTGAAGCGCTTTTGTGAGAACTCTAAGATAGGTTTCGTCATCATCGACTATCAGGCAGGTGTTTGCTGATATGGTTTGATTGCTCATATGTTTTCCAGTGTAGATTCGTGGATCAACTGCTTGATGGGGATGTTGGCCTCCATCAAAGTTCCACCCTGGGGTGCTCTTTTCCAGTGCAATTCCCCGCCAAGTTGTGTAATGGTAATTTTCGCCAGAAATAAACCGAGCCCCAGACCATGTTCTTTTTGGGAATAAAAGGGTGTGCCAATTTTACCTTGATCAAGCAGGGTAATGTCCTGGCCGTCGTTAATACAGGTAAAAGTCAGCTTGTCGCCGATAAGTTGCACTGTGACAAACACATGATTCGCGCTGGCTTCGGCGGCGTTGTTTAAGATGTTTTTTAAGCTGTGCAATAATGCCGCGTGGTAGATGATCTCGATATCTGTGTTCGGATCGTATTTAAAGGTGATTGATTTTAATGGGTAGCGCGACCGAAGTTCATTGAGTTGCTGCGTTATAAACTTACACAGTGAGATCGATTCCAGAGAGTCGGGGCGTGAGAAACCGGTTTTTTCTGTAAATGTTGTCAGTATGTTTTTGCAGCGATCTATCTGGCTCCTGAGCAGTGACAGATCTTCTTGTATGGGGGAAATTTCTGCAAAACTGTGCTGCATTTCATTAATCGTAATGGCCATGGTAGTAAGTGGTGTGCTTAGTTCGTGTGCGGCATCGGTCGCAAACGTGCCAAGAGAAACTATTTGTTCATTCAGGGCCAGTGCTTCTTTTTGTGCATTAATTTCCGCTTCTTTTTTTTTCATTGAATTATTCATTCTTTCCAGAAATACGCTCAGCAATGACGCACTTAGAATGAAGTTTAACCACATGCCTACAAGGTGATTGCTGAATTCACTGGTTTGACCATGGTGTGGGCTGTGTGGGTTGGGTTCATGAAAGTAAAAAGGCAACATCAGCAGGCTGTAAACCAAAATGGCACTAAGAAAAACCGTAATGACTTTATTTCTGGACAAGGTGGCCGCAGCGATTGTCACGGGCACCAATAAATAAGATATAAAGGGATTGCTGAAACCACCATAAAAATAAATCAAAAAATAAACGCCGATAATGTCTACGAGCAGTTGGCAAAACAGCATGTTTTCACTGACCTGTGCTGTTTTCAGTAAAAAGTAATACGTTGCCAGATTGATTAAAAACAGCAGCGACAGGGTGCTTAGTAATCCAGGCAACAGTAATTTTTCATCAGACAAATTGTTGTGTGAGAGAAGACTCAACAATAAAGCGATCAGATAAAGCGTTCTTAGGGTACAAACACGAAAGAGATTTTGTCTGTGTGCCGATGAAAATAAGACGCTGACTGCCATTAGGAGTTCTTCATTTTATTGTATGGACGTGTTCATTCTAGGGTATTTGCTTGTCGAGCTGAACGTTCAAGTGCTCATTGTTTGGGTGATGCCGTTATCAGACAACCAAAACCGTTCTTAAAACTCAGGCGGACAGAATCCAGAGAGTTTTTTTTGGGTGATGGGGTGCGTTAACTGGAGCGACGTGGCATGGAGCAGGAGGCGAGGAGATCTTTCGAGCGCTTCAGCATGGGCATACATGTCACAACCCAGAATGGGATGTCCAATTTCGCTCAAGTGAATCCGGAGCTGATGTGTGCGGCCCGTATGCGGCATCAGCAAAAGTCTGGTTTTGTTTTGTTTAAGGTCGCGCTGTAATACGCGCCAATGGGTGAGAGACGTTTTGCCATGGTCGTGGTCAATTTTTTGTTTAGGGCGATTGGGCCAATCTTTGGCAATAGGCAAATCAATGCTGCCACTGTCTGCTGAAACAATACCAAACACTTCGGCGATGTATTCTTTTTGTATGTTTCGTTCCTGGAATTGACGACTGATATCGCTATGCACCTTTGTTACGAGTGGAATGACCATAATCCCTGAGGTGTCGAGATCAAGCCTGTGTACAATGGTCGCGTGTGGAAAAATTCTTTGTAGCCTTGTGATCAGGCAGTCCTTGTTTTCAAGGGCTCGCCCAGGGACGGACAACAGGAACTCCGGTTTGTTGACCAACAAGAGATAGGGATCTTGGTAAAGAATGATGGGTTCTTTTAAACAGTTTGGAACAATATGATAAGAAGTGGATGTCATAGTGCCAGCATGGGAGTTAAGCGGCGCCTATTTTAACCACATTCATAGGAAAGTTTAAATGTATTAGGTTTGCGGCAGGATCTCTGCTGATATGTAAAACAGAGTGTGGCAACGTTATGAACGTTTCTTGTTTGTGGGCCCAGACGCAGGAAATGTGACCACATTGTTATGCCCATATTCAGATTGATTGACGGCATGCTCCAACGATATGTTGCGGGACATAGTGCGATGGTGCTTTCGCATGGTTCTTTTAAAATGCTTGATGTTGTTAATGTTGACGATAGAGTCTTTAAGCGCGGGATAGATTTCTTCTGCTTTTTTTTGTTGCACACGGGTAAAAAAAACAAGTATCTGTTGGTGAAAGTTCCAGATAATCAAACCAAGAACAACAAGGCTGATAAAAATTCCACTCGGTAAAAAGCTCAATATGAGCATGCTTGAAACACAGGTCGACACGATAATGAGAGCTAACATTTTTGTAGACACAGTCAGACTTTTATTATGCCATGACATATCTGGTTTATTAACTTTGGGTTTCATAGCTTGCCCTCATTGACTCGGCACATTAAAAGCACCGCTTGCTAAAAATTGAATGTACTGACTTGTCCCGTATTAACGCTGACATTGGTGCGCGACTTGAAGTTTAACGTGTTAGTAGTGTCTACCGCATCGCTAGCGGCATTGCAGGCCAGAGAAATGGTGTAATCACCCACAGGTAAAAATGCCAGTGTGTATGCATAACCGCTTTGAGTCTGGATAATATTCGCTGTACTAATAGGGTCGTTAGTGGTGCCTCTGATATCTCTTGGTGTGGCGTTCTGGCCAGAAAAAGCATAGACAGCACTGTCAGCTGCCACGCAAAGACTATTAAACTGATTGGCATCAATGGTCCCGGAAATGCTTCCGGCCTGCGCTGTTAATACGGATCTTATAGCTGGGGAAAAACTTAACAGACTACTGCCTTGTTCTTGAAAAATGGATTTTCTCAGGTCAAAGTCAAAAGTGATGTTAGTGTTAGCTCCCTCACCAATGCTAAACCGTGCGATAGGTGCAGAAGCCGAGGCGTCATTAACGAAGAAATCGATCAAGGTGCTTATTGCCCCCCGTTGATTGGAAATGGTTAAACCTATGTTGCCATCAGCTGTAACGACATAAGACGCATTCAGATCAAGATCAAAAGTCACATAGGCGTAATCTCCGGCTTTCACTGGATAGTCGGAAAGAATAGTCTCACTTAAACCACCCTGCAGTGCGAGCACATCAATTAATTTGGGTTCTTCAAACGTAATTTCGGATTGCTTGCCGTTTGCATCGTAGAGCGTTAGGCCATTTATTTGGAGAAACACCGCACTTGCTTCATCAATCGGGCTGTCGGTGATGGCGATTGTAAGAGTACCTGTATCGCTACTGCTTAGATTATTACTGTCTTTATTTTCAAGGCAGCCGCTGAGTGCGAGGGATGATGCTAAAACATAAAAAGGTAAACGCGTTGAATTCCATTTTTTCATTTTGATGACCTGTTCGTAAACGATGCTTTGTTTAGGTATAGAACACGCACAGGTTAAGGACAATTGGCGAATAAAAAACGGCAAAACAGCTCTGTGTGTATGCAAATCAATTGCTTGCATTATTATTTCTTGAAAATAATGGCTTGTAAGAACAACTAAATGGAAAAGTCGAGGGAGGATAAGTAAATATTTATGCTATTAAATCATGCGGTTAATGTAACTGTTAATATCTGCATAGTAAATGTAACAACCTGTTGAATGATTGTTACATTTTAGATTGCTATGAAAACCCGGAAGGCGAAAGTCAATATTAGAATCTGATGCCTGCACCTACACGTATATGA
>DAIRVL010000006.1:0-8899 GCA_036802845.1 Pseudomonadales bacterium
GTCGACGTAATGGCGGGACGACTTTATCGTTATGAAGATGAAAATGGCAAAATGGTGCTGAGTGACCAGGTTCCAACAAAGGCAGTTTCCAAGGGATATTCCGTTTTGAATGATCATGGTTATGTTGTTGAGGTGGTTGCTCCGGCGCTGACCAGTGAACAACGAGCGGCGCTTGAGCGTGAAAAAGTGCAGGCCCTCGAACGAGAAAAGCTTCTTAAAACGTATTCCGGTCCTGAAGATGCGGAGTTGGCACGAGACCGTCAGTTGCTATTATTGGATGATCAAATTGGCGTTAAGAAGGGCATCATTGTACGTCTTACATCCGAGAAAAAACGGCAAAATGAAGCCGCAGCGGCGCTAGAAAGACAGGGTAAAAAGGTGTATGAGCCTATTTTGCAAAAAATAGACAGTCTTGAGCGTGAAATCGCCCGTACAGAAGAAGAAATAAAACTCCGTGAACAGGAAAAAATTGCCACGCGAAATCGTTTCGATAAAGACATTCAACAGCTAAGAGAAATGCAGTCCACAGCACCAAAAAAAGTTTCAAAGCAAGTGCCGTAAAGGATTCTTTTATTGCGTAGAAGCCGCCTTGCCGGGCGCCAACAGCAGCAGTGACAAGTGTTGCCATTGCTGCTGCCAATGTGTTGTGGGCATTTTCTGAAAGCCACTGCGCACAAACTGACTGATACGGCCCTCAATGGTGGAGAAAATAAGATTGGCTGTGGTGTTGGCCGACATGGCCGGAATTAATTCCTGAAGTTGTTCTGCTGTGCTGATAGTGTGGCTGAGCCATGCTTCAAGTTTTTCATTAACTTTATGTGCTTTGTTACGCAGGTCTTCAGATTCGCCTATCAATGCCTCGCCTGAAAGAATCCGGCTCATGCCCGGGTTGTTTTCTGAGAAATACAAAATGGTGGAGAGCATGCGTTCACAATAATCCAGGGTATTGACGGCTTCGATGCGTAGATCCGTCAATCGGTTGAAAAGCGTGTTTTCTACGGTATCAATCAAACCTTCAAACATTTTGCTTTTGCTGGGAAAGTGGCGATAAAGAGCCGATTCTGACAAACCCAATTCTTGCGCAATTCTGGCTGTAGTAATTCTCACGCCGGGTGTTTTGTTGAGCATCAGCGTAAAGGAGTTGAGTATTTGTTGTCGCTTGCAAATTTTTGTACGGCCAGGCATAAATTTATCTCTTATGGAGCTGTGTAAATACGTGTTGCCTTACGGAAGTTGATTGCTGATAAGCGTGCCAACGCCCGTGTCAGTAAACACTTCCAATAACAGCGCATTAGCAACGCGACCGTCGATAATATGCGCACTTACTGCGCCATTTTTTACGGCTTCAAGGGCGCAGTGAACTTTGGGTAACATGCCGCCATAGATGGTGCCGTCAGCAATCAATGCGTCGATCTGGTCTGTATTCAAACCCGTGAGCACGTTTCCGGACTTATCCAGCAAACCGGCGACATTGGTCAAGAGTAATAGTTTTTCTGCCTTTAATACTTGTGCAATTTTTCCCGCGACGAGGTCAGCGTTGATGTTGTATGAAACACCTTGCTCATCAACGCCAATGGGCGCAATAACGGGGATAAAATTACTTTGCACGAGCATATTGATGACGCTGGTGTCTATTGAACAGACCTCGCCCACATGACCAATGTCAATAATTTCTGGCACCAGCAAATCAGCGCTTGGTTTGGTGATGTGAAGTTTGCGGGCGCGAATCAAGGGGCCATCCTTGCCGCTTAATCCAATCGCCCGCCCGCCGTTTTGATTGATCAGATTGACAATATCCTTGTTAACCAGGCCACCCAAAACCATTTCTACGACATCCATGGTTTCACTGTCGGTGACGCGCATGCCATCAATAAAGTGGCTCTCTTTGCCAATTTTACGCAGCAGTTCGCCTATTTGAGGGCCTCCACCGTGGACCACAACCGGGTTAATGCCTACCAGTTTCATCAGCACAATGTTTTTCGCGAAACTGGTTTTGAGTTTGTCATCAATCATGGCGTTACCGCCGTATTTGATGACAATGGTTTTACCACTGAATTTTCGAATATAAGGCAAGGCTTCGGTTAATACCTGCGCCGTAATGTCGGGGCTTGGGTTGTTTGGTGTTTGTTGTTGGGGCATCGGGAGGCGGGCTCTGTAAAAGATGTTATAGGCGCCACAGGGTTGAAGAGATCTAACGGTTCTCTGCGTCCAGTAGCGCGTGGATACCGCCGATATTACCTAATAACGGGTGAATATTCGAGTTGTGTTGTGGATTGCTCCCGTGTGAATGCATCAATGCCGGTTTACGCAGCACTGCGCGCCTGATCAGATCAGGCGCGCAGTGCTGGGAGAGGGTCGGCGCAATAAACTATTTATTTTATGGAAGGTAGTTGGAGCGTGCTATCAATGGCGAGTAACTGTTTTTGGAAAAGGGTCTGAATTTGTTCGAGGGCTTCTTCATTTTGTGCTTCAAAACGTGCCGTCAGAGCCGGGGTGGTGTTAGAGGCGCGCACCAAACCCCACGCTTTGGGGAAGTCAACACGAATGCCGTCAAGGGTGTTTATTTTGCCGCTGCCGAACTGACCTTTTGCTTGGAGCTCCTGAATTATGTTGAACTTTCTGTCTTCCGGTACAGGAATGAGTATTTCGGGTGTGGCCAGACTTTCGGGTAATGCAGCGAAAATAGTTTCCGGGCTGTCGCCTTCTGTTGAGAGTATTTCAAGCAGACGCGCGCCACAATACAGCGCATCATCAAAACCAAACCAGCGATCATTGAAAAATATATGGCCACTCATTTCGCCAGCCAGAGCTGCGTTGATTTCTTTGAGTTTGCTTTTAATAAGCGAATGTCCGGTTTTCCACATCAACGGACGTCCGCCTAAACTGGTAATCAGCTCAGGAAGACGACGGCTGCATTTAACGTCAAAGATAATGTCAGCGCCGGGATTACGCACGAGCAAGTCTTTGGCATAGAGCATCATGAGTCGATCCGGCCAGATCACTTTGCCGGATGGGGTGACTACACCGATACGATCACCATCACCGTCAAACGCCAACCCCAGGTCGGCGTTGTTGTCTATGATCGCTTGTTTTAATGAGGTCAGATTCTTTTCCTGACTCGGGTCAGGGTGATGGTTCGGGAAATTGCCGTCAATGTCGCAAAATAGGGGGATTGTTTTGCATCCCAGTTCGTTAAATAGTTTCAGCGCCAGCGGACCGGTTGCACCATTACCACTGTCGATGACGATGGTCATGGGAGCGGCTAGAATCACATCTTCGGCGATATGTTGAATGTATTGATCATTGATATCCAGGCGACTTTCTTGCCCCTTGCCGCGTCTGATTGATTGGCGTAACAGACGGTTTCTTAGGTTAATAATTTGCCCCTCCGATAAGGTTTCGCCTGCGATCATGATTTTAAGCCCGTTGTAATCAGCGGGATTATGACTGCCGGTGACCATGACGCCTGAACGGCTTTCCTGTGTGTGGCAGGCGAACCATAAAACCGGCGTGGGAATTACGCCCAAATGAATGACATCAATGCCTGTGTCAAGCAAACCTTCAATCAGTGCGCCTGAAAGTTCGGGGCCGGATAAACGACCGTCGTGTCCTACGAAAATACTTCGTTCACCTTTGTCCAGGGCCTCGCTGCCAATGGATTGGCCAAGCAGGCGGACGGTTTCTACTGAAAGTTCCTTGTATGCAATGCCGCGAATATCATAGGCACGGAAAATGTGTTCGGGTAAGTGTGGCAATGACAGCTGATCATCAACCGTGGCAGAGGGCAGTTTGTTCGGGGGGAATATCTTGTCCTGTTTGGGGTGTTTTTCGGGCGCTTTTGAACTCTCGGCTTGCGAAGGACTGGTGCTTGCCTGAATCACTGCACTGCTTGTATCAGGTGGCGCGGTACGTTCAGTTATCAGTGCTTTGTTTGAGAGATTTTTTCCAATTGTATCAAGCTCTGCATTTGTCTCGGCCTCGTCATCGGCAAAAATACGCTCAAGCGTATAGTTCATTGTTTCCATGAACAGTAGGTTGAATAAGGGGTGCCTGGAATATTGTCCGAATTTGAGCTCTTCAACATGTAAGAGCATTGCCGCACCGTCTGCGCGCAGATATTTTTCTAATGCACGCAAGGTAAGAACGGTGATGCCCAGGCCGCACAAAAACAACATCAGGGGCAGCAGTACATAATCAAGCAATTGGCTGTTTATAGCTACGGGCGCTTGTGCGTAGCTTAGGGTCCAATTGGGATTGCTGCTCACTTGTTCGCTGTGCGCTGAGTTGTGCTGAAGTTGTGAGTCGCCATGGCTAAATAGTATCTGTGGCTCGCCTTTGTCGAATTTCTGCACCAACTGGATCAAGGTATTTTGTGTTGTAGTGGGTACGAATTTGGCCATCAGTTCGCCAAAATCCAGACACACAGAAAGTGTGCCAATGATGTGCTGATTTTCCTGTTTGATGGGATAAGCCCAATAGAGCACTTTTTTATCAGAAGCAATTTGTACTTCAGGCGGGACGGTTTGTCCTGCTTCCGTCTTCTGAATAGCATCAATGGCGGAGAACGTCAGTGGAGGAAAAGTGTCACGATCAACCTTGACTGTTCCGCTTGGAATAATACGAACTTTCAAGTGATAAGGCAGTAGTTTGCCAAAACGCGTTTCAAGCACCTTGATCTGTTCGACATTTTGTTGCGACAGGGTTTCAACCAGCTCCAGATCGGAGGCCATGTTTGCGATAGAGTGATCAAGCAGACTCATTGTTTGATTGAGTTGCTGTGTGCCCTGAAGTGCGTTGTGCTCAAGGCTGGATTGTTGCTCGGTGAGCAGGCGATTTTTCACGTACAGGCTTGTATAGACCAAGAGCACTGCGCAGCTGATCAGCAACATGATAAACATGGGCATCAGAGCAAAGTGAAACAAACTCTTTGCCGCTATTTTTTTTTCTGACACGGCTTTGTTTTTATTGGGCTGGCTGGTTTTTTTCGTACCCACGAATCTTCATCCTATCGTTAGTAACAGTGTGATACTTCGCAAGTATAGGTGATTGCTAATGTTTGTAGCGTTATTGTTGATGCGTCAACGCATTTTGTGCCAAAAGAACCAGCGTTGGGGCGCTATTTAGTGTTGCCCGGAATGCCCGAATCCACCTTCACCCCGCGTAGTGGGGCTGAACTCGGTAACAATGTTCATTTGCGCCTGCACGACCGGTACGATAAGCATTTGTGCGATACGTTCACCAGGCTCGATTGTGAAGCTGGTTTGGCCGCGATTCCAGCACGACACAAATAACTGTCCTTGGTAGTCGGAATCAATCAGTCCCACCAGATTACCCAACACAATGCCGTGTTTATGGCCCAATCCAGACCGGGGAAGAATCAGTGCAGCATACTGAGGATCTTCAATATAAATAGCCAAGCCGGTGGGTAGTAAAAGCGTTTCGTCTGGTTTGATCAGGCTTGTTTCTGTAACCATTGCGCGTAAATCAAGGCCCGCTGATCCCTGGGTGGCATAGGCAGGAAGTGGGTATTGTTGTCCCAAACGGGCATCAAGAATTTTAACTTGCAGTTTTTTCATGGCGTTATTTGCTATTCCCGAAATGAAGGTCTGTTTAAGTCTTAAGCAGACGATTAATTTTCGTATTGTGAGTGCGTAGCTGAATTGTAATGGAAAAATTCCGCAGCAATAATCTCAATGAGCTGTTGCGCAATAAGGTCTTTTTTTGCGCGTGGTAAGTGTTGTTGTTGAGTTTTTGACAGCACGGTCACCGCATTCTCCTCAGCATTAAAACCAATGTCGCTACGAGCAACATCGTTGGCAATAATCATGTCGAGATTTTTACGTATCAACTTATCGTTGGCATAGTTGATGACATCGTGAGTTTCAGCAGCAAAACCAACCGTAACCGGTTTTTGAGGCAGCGCGGCCACTGCGGCGACAATGTCAGGATTTTTAATGAGCTCCAGTGTCAGCGTGGAGCTGGATTTTTTTATTTTCTGGTCAAAAATCTGTGCAGGTCGGTAATCGGCTACAGCTGCCGTGGCAATAAATAGATCGGCCTGTTCTGCCTGCGCCAGCGCGGCGGTGTACATGTCTTGCGCTGAGAGCACATTGATGCGCTGTACGCCATCGGGTGTTGCCAGATGCACCGGGCCGGTAATTAACGTTGTGTCTGCGCCGGCCTGGAACGCGGCCGCCGCCAAAGCAAAACCCATTTTCCCCGAGCTGTGATTGCTGATGTAGCGAACAGGGTCCAATGCCTCACGTGTTGGTCCTGCAGTGATAATCACTTTTTTACCTTTTAAAGGCTGGCAGACCTGAGTTCGGGAAGAAAAATGTTGAATAACGGCCGCCAGTATTTGCTCTGGTTCTTGCATTCGTCCAGGGCCATTTTCGCCGCAGGCTTGATTTCCGACGTTAGGTTGCAACACACAAAACCCTCTGTGTTGCAAACGGTCGCAATTGTCCTGGGTGGCTGCATTTTGCCACATCCGCTGGTTCATCGCCGGTGCAACGGTGATGGGTGCCGTGGTGGCAAGACAAAGTGTAGAAAGTAAATCATTGGCAAAACCATGCGCCAGACGAGCTATAAAATCGGCGCTTGCCGGGGCTATCAGCACCAGATCTGCCCAACGCGCAAGCTCAATGTGCCCCATAGCCGCCTCGGCATGCGGATCAAGCAAATCAAAACTTACCGGGTTGCCCGATAAGGCCTGAAAAGTCAGTGGAGTAACAAATTGCATGGCGGCGGAGGTCATGACAACACGAAGGTCTGCGCCTTGCTCAATAAGCCGACGTGTAAGCTCGGCACTTTTGTAAGCGGCAATCCCTCCGCTGATGCCAAGAAGGATCTTTTTGTGGGCGAGCAATCCCATAAGTTAACTCCAGCGTAGGGGGATTAAGGGTCAGGAACAGCATGCGTTTCTGAGAGAACGTAATTATGTCTCTTTCATTCTTCGAGGCAAATAGTAGCATCTTTGCAAATTTTTAGACCCAAAACCTGGCGCCACCTAATGTGCTTGCGTGAAATAACGCGGAGAAAACTGATTATGCCGATCAATCTATGGCCCGAGCATGAAAGACCCAGAGAAAAACTGGTGAGCAGGGGTAGTTCTGCGCTTTCAGATGCCGAGTTGCTGGCTATTTTTTTTCGTACCGGCATGACAGGAAAAACCGCCGTTGATATGGCGCGTGAAGCACTGCTGCATTTTGGCTCGCTGCGAAAACTGGTAGAAGCGGATGCAGAGGCCTTTTGTGTTATTCCAGGCTTGGGTTTGGCCAAATATGTGCAAATTCAGGCGGCACTTGAACTAGGCCAGCGTTGCCTGAAAGAAACGCTGCAACGCGAAGATGTGCTGTCAAAACCTAGCGATGCGCGCAATTTTTTAATGAGCAAAATGCGCGCGTACCAACATGAAGTGTTTGCCTGCCTGTTTCTGAATAATCAAAATCGGGTGATTGCCTTTGACGAAATGTTTTTTGGCACCATCAATGGCGCGTCCATTTATAGCCGGGAAGTGGTTAAACGTGGTTTAAAGCATAATGCGGCGGCGATTATTTTCGCGCATAATCACCCCTCGGGAGAGGCTGAGCCAAGTGAGGCCGATCAACAAGTCACCCAGCAACTGGTTCGGGCGCTAAGTCTTGTGGATATACGTGTTCTGGATCATATTGTCATCGGTGACGGGCAGTCGGTGTCTTTTGCGGAAAGAGGACTGCTCTAGGTTGTATGTGATGTATTCTTTCTTAACACGCGAAATGCCTTGAGCATTGCTAACGATTTTGGTATAAAGCTCACCTTTTGCGAATGACTGCTTAAACCTGTTTAGCACATGATGGGGAGCAGATAGCTTTTTGGAGGCCAAACATGTCTAGAGTCTGTCAGGTGACTGGAAAACGTCCAATGACCGGAAATAATGTATCGCACGCGAAAAACCGAACGCGTCGTCGCTTTGAACCTAATCTTCAGCATCATCGTTTTTGGGTGGCTAGTGAAAACCGCTTTGTGCGCTTGAGAGTATCGACAAAGGGAATGCGAGTTATTGATAAGTTGGGAATCGACCATGTTTTGGCTGATATTCGCGCCAAAGGTGACAAGATTTAAATCTGCTGAGTTAAATCAGCTAGAATTGACAGGCAGTTAAGCAGAGTGAGGCGAACATGAGAGATAAAATAAGATTGGTGTCATCCGCAGAAACGGGTCACTTTTACACTACAACGAAAAACAAACGTACGATGCCGGAAAAACTGGAAATCAAAAAATTTGATCCTGTGGTTCGTAAGCATGTGCTTTATAAAGAAGCAAAAATCAAGTAAGAAAAAATCAACACATAAAAAACCCGCCGCTGGCGGGTTTTTTATGTGTACAACACCGGTGCTGACACCCTTTCAGATCAAAGCCTGTATTATAAAAAATCCACAGGATCAATATCCAGCGACCATCGAACCTTCCTTGCGGTTTTAAGCCGATCAATTTCGGGCAAAGATACTTTCAGTAAATGATGAAGCTGTTTGCGAATCGTGCATTGCAGTAGTAACTGGGCACGAAAGCGCCCTGCGCGTTTTTCCATAGGCGCGGGCGTGGGTCCAAGTAATTCTATAACTGTGTCTTTAGCTTGTTCTCGTTCTCGTGAAAGCAGGGCCAGCACCTGATCAAGGAACTCATAACATAGTTCGCGTTGATGTGCCTCAGCTCGAAAAAGTGCTGCATGCGTATACGGCGGCAACTGGACGTCCTGACGTTCTTTGAGTAACTCTTCACACAGCGCAGAATATCCCTGTTGTAATAATTTCTGCAAAGCAGGATGGTGCGGTTGAACCGACTGGAGCAGAACATGGCCGGGTTTTTCGGCGCGACCGGCGCGACCGGCGACTTGAATGATCAGTTGTGCCATACGTTC
>DAIRVL010000006.1:8999-31748 GCA_036802845.1 Pseudomonadales bacterium
AAGTGTGATGGTGATTTGTGCAGGGTGTAACGGGTATTACAACGCTGGCATTCAGCTGTCCAGCCACATTGCTGGCACAATAAAACGGGCGCGAAGCCCCGTCGGTTAATAAACAGCAGGACCTGGTTTTTCAGATCAAGATGAATTTTGATCTGCTCAATTAACTTTGGCGACAAACCAAACTGTAGTTTTTGTTGACGAATATCCAGTAATTGGATGGAGGGCGACTGGCTGTTGTTGCTGCGATGTGTGAGTCGGGTGAGTTGATAGCGACCAAGACGGGCATTGAGAATGCTTTCGAGCGAGGGCGTTGCACTGCCCAGAACAACCGGCATCTGCTCCATCTTTCCTCTAAGTACAGCAAGGTCGCGGGCAGAATAACGCAAACCTTCTTGCTGTTTGTAAGAAAGATCATGCTCTTCATCAACAATAATGATGCCGGGTTTGTGCAGTGGAATAAAAATAGCCGAACGTGTGCCAATAATAATTCGTGCTTCACCCTTGTTTGCCGCCCACCAGCTTTCCAGTCGTTCTGTGTCATTGAGGCTGGAGTGCATCAGCACTATTGGAACCTTGAAGCGGTGCTCAAAACGGGCCACGGTCTGAGGGGTAAGCCCGATTTCTGGCACCAGGATCAGGGCTTGTTTACCCTGTTTGAGAATATGGTGAATGACCTGCAGGTAAATTTCAGTTTTGCCGCTGCCTGTAATGCCGTACAGCAGGGAAACGGAGCCCGGGGAGGAGGCCAGAATTTGCTGGAGGCTTTGATGCTGTTCGTCTGTCAGGGTTAGTTCGGCTTCTTTTAACAGTGAGAGCGGATCAATAGTTGCCACCAGGTTTGCTCGGGACTCTATCAGCTGTTTTTTTTCCAGCGCCCCAAGGATGGTTTGATTAAAGCCCAGTTGTTTGAGTGTGGCGCTCGATAGGCCATTGGCGTGGAGTCGTAATAGTACCAGTGCCTGATGCTGTTTGGGTGAGCGCTGGAGTGATGTTATGTCCAGCAAACGCCCTTTTTCAGTAGTGAACCAGGTTTGTTGTTTGCGTTGTTCCGGTTCGGATTCCTGGCGTAACTTGTTTGGCAATGCGTTGCTGAAAACATCTCCCAGCGGGTGGTGGTAGTAGTGAGCAGTCCATAAGCAAAGAGCAACAAGCTGAGGGGGCAGGGGTGTTTGCACATCAAGGATGCTGTGCGCGCGGCGAAGTTTGTCCTGGGTCAGCTCTGAGTGATTGCTTATGCCAATGATAATGCCTATGACATTACGTGGTCCAAAAGGAACTTTAATCCGCTGGCCGATGCTTGGGATCAGGTTTGTTTGATTTGCCGGGAGCAGATAATCAAAATAGCGTCGCACAGGGTTAAAAAGCGCTACCTGCAAGATAAGAGGCTGTTTTGTGTGTGTTGCCACCATAAAATGTGCGTGTCTGTGATGGATCTTAAGTGAGTGCGATCAGGTCGTGATAATAAAATTGTGTTCAAGTCATTTTCTTTGTGTCTACACTTTGGTACTATCCGCCGTCCATAAAAATGTTGGTTGTTCTTGGTGTCGTGGCAGGGTTTGATTATACCAGTTGTCTGACATCTTTAGAGTCATTGCTTAAAATAGGCACCGTGCCTGACAAAGATTAGGTGGCGGGCCGCGTAACCCATGAGGCACAAAATGAAATCTGATATCCATCCAAAGTATGAAGAAATCACGGCTACCTGCGGCTGCGGTAATGTGATTAAAACAAAATCAACCAAGTGTCGTGATATCCATCTTGATGTTTGTGCCGGTTGCCACCCCTTTTTTACGGGTACGCAAAAAGTGTTAGATACAGGTGGACGTATTGATATGTTTAACAAGCGCTTCGGTGGCTTGCGCAGCACTAAAAAATAAGCATTTCCCGGGACAGGGCATAAATAAAAATGGATTTTAAATGTAAGAAATGGAATTAGTATGATTTTGTGCGCCAGGGAAAGGGCTCTGATCAAACAGGAGCCCTTTTTTTTTACTAAAATTATGTATCAGATGGATTTTCAGTACTTGAGAGCAAGCCCTTGCTAGTATGTCCGTAGGCCTTTGGTCGAACATTCTGCTTTTAAGAGACGTTTTCTGTTAAATTGTCTTTATATTACATGGATATCAATGCTACCAATGCCTGATTCACTACAATCAGTCCAAATTTGCCGGAGCCAGTTCCAATGTCCTTTGATTTGAGAAAAGCAGCGCTGGATTACCACTCAATGCCAAGGGCGGGAAAAATAAGTGTGGAGATAACCAAACCCACCGCCACGCCTCGTGATCTTGCCTTGGCCTACAGTCCTGGTGTGGCTGAGCCTGTCAGAGAAATTGCGCGTGATAATGATTGCGCCTATTTATATACGGCAAAAGGCAATTTGGTGGGTGTTATCAGTGATGGCAGTGCGATTCTCGGATTGGGTAATCTCGGCGCATTGGCCAGTAAGCCGGTCATGGAAGGAAAAGGCGTGTTGTTCAAGTGTTTTGCCGGTATTGATGTGTTTGATCTTGAAATCAACGCCGACAGCACACAGGCGTTTATCGACACGGTGGTGAATGTTTCTCCGACCTTTGGCGGCATTAATCTGGAAGATATAAAAGCACCCGAATGTTTCGAAATAGAAAAAGTTATTCAGGAGCGTTGCTCCATACCCGTATTCCACGATGATCAGCATGGAACCGCAATTATCATCGCGGCGGGTTTGCTTAATGCCCTTGAGTTACAGGGTAAAGAATTGGCGCAGGCTAAAATTGTGTGTGTAGGCGCCGGTGCGGCGGGCGTGGCTTCATGTAAGCTCTTAATGGTCATGGGCGCCAAACTGGAAAACATTTTTATGTTGGACAGTAAGGGTGTGATTCACTCGGCGCGATCCGATTTGAATGAGTACAAGGCGTTTTTTGCTCATGAGACATCGCGTCGTTCTTTGGAAGATGCCATTGTGGGTGCCGATGTTTTTATCGGGCTGTCGGGCCCGGACCTTCTAACGTCGGCCATGTTAAGTGCTATGGCAGATAAACCGGTTGTATTTGCTTTGGCGAATCCTGATCCTGAAATAAAACCCGAACTTGCGCATGCAACCCGTAACGATGTCATCGTGGGAACCGGACGCAGTGATTACCCAAATCAGGTGAATAATGTTTTGGGATTTCCCTTTATTTTCCGCGGCGCACTTGATGTGCGTGCAAACATTATTAACGAAGCAATGAAAATTGCTGCAGTCGAAGCGATACGCTCTCTGGCTAAAGAGCCGGTTCCCGCTGAAGTATGCGCTGCCTATGATGGTGAGCCCTTGACGTTTGGAAGGGACTATATTATTCCAAAACCAATGGATCCGAGGCTCATTACGGTGGTGCCAGCCGCTGTGGCTCGAGCGGCCGTGGACAGCGGGGTGGCGGGTTTGCCGTATCCTGCACATTATCCATTGCATTCGGTGGAAGAGGTCTACCGTCCCGGGAAGTAAAAAAAGGCGCTGTTAAGCGCCTTTTTTATTGTGTCATACGCACTGTTTAAAAAAGTTCGAGCAGTTTATTTGAGTTCTCTTCCTCAGAGGAATCACGCGTAAATCCACTGGACAGCGTCGGTGCATTTTCTTCCAGAAAAAGCTCAAACATCGCGTTATAGTCGTCTGAAGAAGCCGCTTCTCCCGTTTCAGGATTGATGCGCACGGCAACGATACCTTCAGGTTGCGGACGTATGATAGAGGGACGATTTTTTAATGCGTCTGTCATGTATTCAATCCAGATAGGCAAAGCAGCACGACTGCCAAACTCAAGACGACCCAATGTTTGTGGTTCGTCAAATCCCACCCAGACTGAGGTTGCAATTTCGGGCGAATACCCTGAAAACCACGCATCGTATAAGTCATTTGTGGTGCCTGTTTTTCCGGCTATGTCATCACGCTGCATCTTGCTTGCATTGTAGGCGGTGCCCTTTTTGACAACGTCTTGCAAAATGTTATTGATGAGATAGTGAATACGCTCGTCCATAACTTTGGGTGCCAGAGTGCTCGGTAGCTTTTGGGTGAACGTTGACGAGGAGAGGGCTGTTGTTTCTGATTCATTTTGTGGATTTGTGGCATCTGTTAATGAAGAGAGGCAGTTGGCACAAACAGTCGCAGGTTGTGCCTGATAAATGATTTCTCCTTCACTGTTGCTGATTGTTTCAATGAAATAGGGTTCAATTTTGTAGCCACCATTGGAAAGAGTCGCGTAGGCGGTTGCCATTTCCAGTGGCGTGACGCTAGCGCTGCCCAGCGCCAGGGAAAGGGTGTGAGGTAATTCTTTTTTGATAAAACCAAAACGTGAGAGATAGTCAACGGCATAATCGATGCCGATATCTTGCAAAATACGGATAGAAACCAGATTGCGAGATTTATAAAGCGCTTCTCTTAAACGCATAGGGCCAAGAAATTTTCCATCCGAATTTGCAGGCTGCCAGATTTGTTTAACATGGGGATCGTCAATGATGAGTGGTGCGTCATTAATTATGCTGGCAGGGGTGTATCCTTTATTAAGCGCAGCAGCATAAATAAACGGCTTGAGATTGGAACCGGCTTGTCGTTTGGCTTGAGCGGCACGATTGAATTTGCTGATTGCAAAATCGAAACCACCTACGAGAGCGATAACAGCGCCACTCTGGCTGTTAAGAGAAACCAATGCGCCTTGAACTTGGGGAATTTGAGACACTTGCCAGGTGTGGGATTCTTCGTTCGGTGCAATGTAAATGATGTCGCCCGGATGAAACAGTTCCGATGCAGTGGTGGGTCTTGAGCCTTGGCGATTGGCGCTGATATAGCTGCGCGCCCAGGAAAAGTGCTCTGGGCCGATTTTTACCAGGCTACCATCGGCACGTAACACTGATGCCCCGGTTTTATTTACATCAATGATCAGAGCCGCTTCGATTTGTTCGGATGAAGGAAATTTGTTTAAAAGAGTTGGGTCTTTGCGTATCGCCTCAATGGAGGCGGAGGCATTCTTGCTGGCGCCTCTGTACCCGTGCCGTTGGTCATAGGCCAGAAGACCGTTTCTTAGCGCCAGATTAGCACTTTGCTGCAAGGTGCTTTGTAGCGTTGTTACAACGGTGTAGCCGTCACTATAGGCCGCATCACCAAAACGTTTCACCATGTCATCGCGCACCATTTCAGCCATATGGTCGGCACTCACTTCTTTGGTGAGCATGGCAGTATCGTGATGCGTTGTGGTTTCTGCAAAAGTAAGGGCTTCTTGATAATCATCTTCACTGATGATGTTTAATTCAAACATTCGGCTGAGTATCCAATCCCTTCGAATTTTGGCGCGCTCGGGATTGGAAATGGGGTTTGTGGCTGAGGGTGCTTTAGGTAAACCAGCGAGCATGGCTATCTGTGCTAAATTGAGTTCGCCGAGTTCTTTGCCGTAATACACGTGCGCAGCCGCACCAAAGCCGTAAGCGCGCTGTCCTAGATATATCTTGTTGATGTAGAGCGTTAGAATTTCATCTTTTGTAAAACCCTGTTCAATTTTGAGCGCCAATAATATTTCATTGAACTTGCGCTTGAAACTTCGTTCGCTAGAGAAGAAAAAGTTTTTTGCCACTTGCATGGTGATTGTGCTCCCCCCGCTTTGGATGGAGCCGGTGAGGAGTAATTCCATTGCCGCTCGTGTGAGTCCTTTTATTGAAACCCCTGAATGCTCATAAAACTGCGCGTCTTCAGCCGCTAAAATCGCCTGAATTAAAATTTTTGGAATCTCGTCATAATTAAGTGGAATACGCTTCTGCTCGCCAAATTCCGCTATAAAACGGCCATCTGCGGTATAGATTTTGAGAGGTGTTTGCATCTTCGCATCTTTGAGAACATCCGTAGATGGAAGCGATGGGCTTAGGTACAACGTAATGCCAGAGGCGAGCAAAACAGCACCAAACAGGATGCTCAGGAACGAATAAAATAAAAATCGCAGGAATTGTTTCAAATGATTTATGCCAAATTAAAAATTAATAACTAGTATCTAATGTGAAGTATGCAGCAATACAGCAAAGTGTAGTAGCTACTGGCCATTGTTTAATAAAAATGAGAGCGAAGTACGGTTCTGAGTTGCGATATGTACAGTCGTGGTATTTACTTGTACTAGGTCATTCATTCTAACAGCGAAGGTTGAATACTGTGTTTCCTTTTAAATCGAAGAAATCGTCTCCACTGTTGGGTTTAGATATCAGCTCATCCAGCGTTAAGCTGTTAGAGTTGAGTCGATCCGGCGGACACTATCGGGTCGAAAGCTATGGTGTGGAACCCCTTCCCCCTAATGCGGTCGTTGAAAAAAATATTACAGATCCTGAGGCAGTGGGGCAAGCCATCAAACGATTGGTGACGCGAGAAAAAACACTGATTAAAAACGCTGCTGTATCCGTTGCTGGCTCGGCTGTCATTACCAAAGTGATTGAGCTGGATTCCAACTTGCATGATGACGAAATGGAATCTCAGATTCGTTTAGAGGCCGATCAGTATATTCCTTACCCTCTGGACGAAGTTGCAATCGATTTTGCGGTGCAGGGAATTGTTGAAGATAACCCTGAAAAAGCAGAAGTATTGATTGTTGCCTGCCGGACTGAAAATGTTGAAATGCGGCAGGCGGCACTTGAAGCCGCAGGTTTAACGGCAAAAGTGGTTGATGTAGAAGCCTATGCCATGGAGCGCGCTTATTCCCTGATTGAAGATCAGCTAGATAACGCCGAACAACAGCAAACGATTGCTATTGTCGATGTGGGTGCAACCATGACCACGCTCAGTGTGCTGGATGCGGGTCAGACCATCTATACCCGGGAGCAGTTTTTTGGCGGCAAACAATTAACCGAAGAAATACAGCGCCGTTATGGTTTGTCGTTTGAAGAAGCGGGTTTGGCAAAAAAACAGGGCGGACTCCCTGATGATTATGAAGCGGAAGTTTTAAACCCATTTAAGGATGCAGTGGTGCAGCAAGTCAGTCGATCCCTGCAATTCTTTTTTTCATCCAGCCAGTTTAATGATGTCGATTACATTGTGTTGGCGGGAGGAACGGCCTCGCTCCCGGGTTTGAGAGAGATTGTGCAGGAAAAAGTAGGCACCCCAACGCTGATCGCCAACCCCTTTGCCAGCATGAGTCTATCTTCCAAGGTGAGCACGTCAGCGTTAAGTGATGATGCGCCTGCTCTGATGATTGCGTGCGGCTTAGCAATGAGGAGTTTTGATTAAATGACACGAATTAACCTCCTACCTTGGCGTGAAGAATTACGTAAGCAGAAAAAACAAGAGTTTTTTACTGTATTGTTTGGCATGGCGATACTGGGTGTTGTATTGATTTTCGCAATAAATACGTTTATTGGAAATCAAATCGCCACACAAGAAGAGAGGAATCAATTCCTTACTTCTGAAATTGCAAAACTCGATGAAAAAATAAAAGAAATTAAAAATCTGCAAACGCGACGCAATCAGCTGATTGAGCGAATGAAGGTCATTCAGGACTTACAAGGCAACAGGCCTGTTGTTGTGCATTTGCTGGATGAGTTAACCCGAACGCTTGCTGATGGGGTTTATTACACCAAGATAACCCGGACGGATAAAAAGATGAGTCTGGAAGGTGTTGCTGAAACCAATAACAAAATTTCAAAACTCATGAGAAATCTGGATGGCTCACCATGGCTCGCCGGGTCATCGCTCACGTCAGTTAAAAATAAAGATGAACAGGGTCAGGCGATGAATGCGTTTGTTTTGAGTGTGAGTCAAGAAATTCCCAAAGTAGAGCAAGCAAAGGAGTCTGAATGATGAACTCTCAAGAAATCATTGACTCTCTACGTAATTTGAATGGAGACAATATTGGCTCTGCACATATTGTTGTGAAAATGGTTATTTATGCGCTGGTATTTGCTGCGGTGTTATTTTTGGGGTACCGCCTGCAACTGACCGATGCGCTTATGGCTTTAGAGCAAAAACAAGTTGCAGAAACCGACCTCAAGAAAAGTTTTGAAGAACGAGCCTTTAAAGCAGCCAATCTGGAACGCTATAGGCAGCAGTTGGCTGAAATGGAAGAGTCTTATGGTGCCTTGCTTCGCCAGTTACCCAGTGATACCGAAGTGCCTGGCTTGTTGGAAGACATTACACATATCGGTCTAGGCAGCGGTCTTGAGTTTAAAGCGATAGATCTAGGCATTGAAAAGCCTTCGGAGTTTTATACCGAGCTGCCGCTGACTATTTCTATTAAAGGTGGGTACCATAGTTTCGCAAATTTTGTAAGCGGTGTATCAGCCCTGCCGCGCATTGTAACGTTGCATGATTTTACTATTTTGCCTAAAAATTCCGCTGGTGAACTTGATGTGATTATTCAAGCTAAAACATACCGCTATAATCAGACAGGAGAAGAAAAGTGAAATCAATACGTTCTGGTTTTTCTCTGTGCGGGATGGTGTTAGTTGTACAATTAGTCGGGTGTAATAGCGAACACGGTGATCTGGAAAAATATGTGGCCGACGTACAAGCGCGTCCGCCGGGTAAGATTGAGCCGCCACCAGAGTTCAAGCCCCATTTGAACTTTAATTACAGTGCGGCATCAATGCGGAGTCCATTTACAGCACCGATGGCAGAGACAAATAACACCGAGCGTGCGGGAAAATCTGTAATCCCTGATTTGGTGCGTACGAAGGAATATCTGGAAAGTTTTAACTTTGATAATCTACGCTTCGTTGGTTCTTTGCAGCGATCATCTGAAACCAATACATTATGGGCATTGATTAACGATGGGCAAGGTGGTGTGCATCGCGTTAAAGAAGGTGATCATTTGGGCAAAAATTTTGGATCTATCGCATCAATTAGTACAACCAAGGTAGAAGTGATCGAGATAGTTCCGAGTGGCGCATTGGATGATAACGGCCAGACCCTGTGGGTTGAGCGACCTCGTACTATGGTTTTGATGGATTCACTTTAAAAATGGACAACCTCAGCATGCAACTTACGTTTAAAAATCAAACTTGCGATAGAGAAAAATATAAAAGGACATTGGGTATGAGCGCAATCAAAAGAGTTCTTCTGTTGATGTTTATGGGGCATGTTTCGATTGCGTGGTCTTCAGTGGCGCTCACGGATCTTGATTTTGCCGCCCTATCTGGCGATCAGGTTGAAATCAGTCTGTCCTTTGATGGGAAACCTCCCTCGCCTGAAGGTTACGTCATTGAAAAGCCCGCACGCATTTCTTTAACGTTTGATGATGTTGTTAATAAATTGCCCGTAAAACAACATTCGCTGGGTTCGGGAAATGCTCGAAGTCTGACGGTTCTGCAAGCGCAAGGACGCTCACGCGTTATTATTGCGCTGGATAGACTGGCGCCTTACCGTACGAGAATCGAGGGTAATAAGCTTATCGTCGTAGTGGGTCAGGATGAGATGCAAGCGGCGGTAAAAAATAGCAGCAAAAATTCACAGGATATTGCGTTAAAAAATTCAGCGCCCAGCGCCGCCCCGTCGGCTTCAGGTTTAAGAAATATCGATTTTGTACGTGGGGCGCAAGGGGAAGGGCAAGTCGTGCTCACGCTTTCTGATCCATCTATTGAAGTTGATATGAAAGAAGAAGCAGGAAAAATAGTAGTGCAACTGCCAGACGTAAAACTCGCTGCTGCCTTACGTCGACGTTTGGACGTTAAAGATTTTGCCACCCCCGTTAACTTTATTAGTGCGATAGAAGAAGAAGGTGGAACCAAACTGATAATAGAAGCAGCAGGTCATTATGAATATCTGGCTTATCAGACCGACAATGTCATGACTATTAACGTTAAGCCTGTTACCGAGAAAGAGCTCGAAAAAAACAAGAAGGATGCCTTTATTTATACCGGTGAAAAACTTTCACTGAATTTTCAGGATATCGAAGTACGTTCCGTATTGCAGTTGATCGCCGAGTTTACATCGCTGAACCTGGTTGCGAGTGACACGGTGTCTGGCAATATTACATTACGCCTGAAAAATGTGCCTTGGGATCAAGCACTGGAACTTATTCTGAAAACCAAAGGCCTGGATAAACGTATCATAGGTAATGTTATGTTGGTGGCACCTGCCGATGAAATTTCTGCCAGAGAGAAGCTTGAGCTTGAGGCGAATAAACAGGTGGCTGAGCTTGCACCTTTGCGCTCGGAGTTTGTACAAATTAATTATGCCAAGGCGGCGTCCATACAAGCCATACTCTCTGGTGAGGGTGGTGTCTTATCTTCGCGTGGCAAGCTCCTGGTCGACGAACGAACCAATACATTGCTGGTGCAGGAAACGGCGGCAAAAATTGAAGAGATCAGGGATGTGGTTGCCGTGTTGGATGTGCCGGTGAAACAGGTGTTAATCGAAGCGCGAATCGTTATAGCGAATAAAGACTTTAGCAATGAGTTAGGTGTTGCCTGGGGTGGCGCGGGTTGGGATCCAGCGAAATACAGCCCAGCGAATGGAGTAAACCGATCCAATATTATCGGGGGTTCGAATGATACCTTAATTCAAATTGCAAATGAGGATACGATCACCAATCCGCAAGACCTGGTTGTTGATTTGGGCGTGACCAGTTCGGATGCGACCAGTTTGGCTCTGGGTGTTATTAGTACCGCATCAGGTTTACTGGAGCTGGAGTTGTCTGCTCTGGAAGCCGAAGGAACAGGTGAGATTGTTTCTACGCCCAAAGTTTTGACCGCAGATCAGCAAAAGGCGCGCATATCATCAGGCACAGAAATTCCTTACTTGCAGGCGGCTTCAAGTGGTGCAGCAACAATAGCCTTCAAAGAAGCTGTACTGGCGCTTGAGGTAACACCGCAAATTACACCAGACGACAGCATTATCATGGACATCAAAATTAACAAGGATTCTGTGGGAGAGCTGGTGGGTAATCAGCAAATTCCATCGATTGATAAAAATGAAATCCAGACACGTGTTTTGGTGGGCAATGGTGAAACGGTTGTCCTGGGTGGAATATTCTCCATGGAATCCTTTGATAATGAGGTAAAAACCCCCTTCTTTGGTGACTTGCCCTTTGTAGGATTCCTCTTCCGCAAAACGGCAGTTATTGACGAGAAGCAGGAGTTGCTGGTATTTATAACGCCCAAAGTGGTCGAAGGTGTTATGGCTCGGTAATGAGTTCCAGGTTCCGACCCTTTCGGGTCGGGAAACGTTCATGAAATCAAAATCAAATATCTTTTTTGTCGGGCCGATGGGCGCGGGTAAAACCACTGTCGGCCGGGCATTTTCTGCACAAGTAAACAAAGATTTTTTCGATACCGATCAAGAAATTGAAAAGCGCAGTGGCGCACGTATTCCCTGGATTTTTGACGTTGAAGGGGAGTCCGGATTTCGTGATCGTGAGTCAGCTGTCATCGAAGACTTAACACAGTTAGAAGGTGTTGTACTTGCTACGGGCGGTGGTGTAGTGCTGCGTGCCGAGAATCGTCACTGTCTCTCCAGTCGTGGTCTGGTTGTTTATCTGAAGGCCTCCATTGATGATTTGCTGATAAGAACCAGTCGAGACACTCGACGACCTTTGTTGCAAACACCCGATCGCCGAAAAGTGTTGACCGAAATCATGGCCATCAGAGCACCTCTTTATGAGGAAATCGCAGATATCACCGTTGTCACAGGTCGTAACAGCATTAAAGAGGTGGTGGCTGAGGTGCTTGATCAAATTGATGCGTTCTCGCCCGCTAAATAAGCGGTCCTTCAGGGTGTCAGCCCTTATTTTTAGCATACTTGGATGAACTTATGGAAATCGTCACCGTAGACTTGGGTGATCGCAGCTATCCGATTTACATTGGCAACGACTTGTTAGCATCGGGCGCCTTGTTGCGGCAGCATATAACGGGCAATCAAGTGATGATTGTGACCAATGAGCTGATTGCTCCTCTTTATTTGCAAGGACTGCGCGCTCACTTGCAAGACTATCAATGTGATGTTGTGATTTTGCCAGACGGAGAGCAGCATAAAAACCTGCAAACCCTGGCGCTTGTCTATGATGCGCTCATGGAAAAGCGCCATAACCGTACGACAACCTTGATTGCTCTGGGAGGAGGGGTTATCGGTGATTTAACGGGTTTTGCCGCGGCATCGTTTCAACGAGGTGTTAATTTTATTCAAATCCCCACAACATTATTGTCCCAAGTGGATTCATCGGTCGGTGGTAAAACCGGGGTTAATCATCCTTTGGGCAAGAACATGATTGGCGCTTTTCACCAGCCGCACTGTGTATTGATTGATATTGATACATTGGCGACTTTACCCGAGAGAGAAATCTCGGCGGGTCTAGCGGAAATTATTAAATATGGCTTAATTGATGATCGCCCGTTTTTTCACTGGTTAGAGGCAAATATCGAGGCTTTACAGAACGGTGATGATCGCGCGCTCAGTTATGCGATTAAACATTCGTGTGAGTGCAAGGCCAGAATAGTGTCTGCTGATGAAAAAGAAAGTGGCGTCAGGGCCCTGTTGAATCTTGGCCATACCTTCGGTCATGCCATAGAGTCTAATCAAGGCTATGGCCACTATTTGCATGGTGAGGCCGTCGCCATTGGCATCCATATGGCGGCCGACTTATCCTGGCGCATGGGCTGGATTACTTTGAATGAAGCACAATCAGTCGGTCGTTTGCTGACGCGTGCAAAGCTGCCAACTTTTCCTCCGTTATCAATGACAGCGGATGACTTTCGTTCAGCGATGGTGCTTGATAAGAAGTCGGTGAACAAGATGCTACGTTTGATATTACTCAAGCAAATAGGGCAAGCTGTCATAACCAGCGAGTTCGATGCGGCGTTATTAAATGATACGTTAAGAGCCGGTAAAAAGCTGTGTTCCTAAGCTAGATTGCAGAGGCTTTGGCGAGTATAAAGAAGCTGTATTCGCTTTTCTGATGGTCTTAATTTAAATCCATTCAAATTCTGCCGTTTGAGGATTTACCCTTTCACGGGTAAAATACCCGTCCATTTTTCGGATCAGTGCTATCCTGGTGCTGGCCTTGATCATAAGTTAATGTATTTAAAGGAAATTCACGATGACCGTTGGTGCTGTTAAAAGTCAGGGGCTTTATAGTCCGGGTGATTTCAGAGATAACTGTGGTTTTGGCCTGATCGCCCATATCAAGGGTGAAGCATCACATGACGTATTAAAAACAGCGATTGCTGCGCTTACGCGTATGACGCATCGGGGTGCGATTGCCGCTGATGGGCGTACAGGGGATGGTTGTGGCCTGCTTATTAAAAAACCCGATACATTCTTACGTGCGCTTGCTTTGGAGTTGTTTGGACGATTGGCAGATACCTATGCCGTTGGAATGGTTTTTCTTAACCTGGACCAAACGTTGGCAACACGAGCCAGAAATGTACTCGAAATGGCCATTCGGGATCAGGGTTTGGACGTATTGGGTTGGCGAACCGTACCTGTCGACGCTTCGGTCTGTGGTTCTATTGCCTTGCAGAGCTTGCCTCAAATTGAGCAAATTTTTGTTAATGCGCCTGATATCAGCGAAAACGAATTTAATTTAAAACTGTATGTTGCTCGTCGCATTGCCGAAAAGCAGTTGCAAGACGATAAAAGTTTTTATGTTTCCAGTTTGTCGGCATCGGTTCTGTCCTATAAGGGCCTGGTTATGCCCATCGATTTGCCACGCTTTTATCTGGATCTGGCCGATGAAAATATGGCAACAGCGATTGTGCTTTTTCACCAGCGCTTTTCTACGAATACGCAACCTCGCTGGCCATTGGCGCAGCCATTCCGGTATCTGGCGCATAACGGTGAAATCAATACCATTTGGGGAAATCGTAACTGGTCTGTGGCAAGAACCAAAAAATTTGCCTGTGAAAATCTAAACGATATCGACGCCATATCGCCCTTGGTTAACCGTGATGGATCAGACTCCTCCAGTTTGGATAACATGCTGGAAGTATTAATCAATGGAGGTATGGATTTATTCAGGGCCGTTCGTATGCTGGTGCCGCCAGCATGGCAGAACATGGAAAGCATGGATCCAGATTTGCGCGCTTTTTACGAATACAACTCCATGCATATGGAACCATGGGATGGTCCGGCGGGTTTGGTGTTCACCGATGGCAGGCATGCTGTTTGTATGCTTGACCGTAATGGCTTGCGGCCTTCTCGCTGGATTACCACACGTAATGGTTATATCGTTATTGCCTCAGAAGTGGGTGTCACTGACGAAAAACCGGAAAACATTCTGGCTAAAGGTCGGGTGGGGCCGGGGCAAATTCTGGTGGTCGATACGGTCAAAGGAGAAGTGTTACATACCGCAGATATTGATGCGCGACTCAAGCGTGGCAAGCCTTACAAAAAATGGTTGGCTGAGCGCAGTACACGTATCAGCTCGCCGCTCAAGGGCGGGGGCGTATCACGTCAGCTGCTGACAGATGCCGAGCTAAAAATTTACCAGAAACGCTTTCAATGCACCTTTGAGGACCGTGAACAAGTTTTGCGTCCTTTGGCAGAAACAGGGCAGGAGGCCACAGGCTCCATGGGCGATGATACCCCCATGGCCGTGCTTTCCCGTAAAAAACGCCCTTTGTTTGATTACTTTCGACAAATGTTTGCACAAGTGACGAACCCGCCGATTGACCCACTGCGGGAGTCAATTGTAATGTCTCTTGAAACCTGTCTGGGACGCGAGTTGAGTCTCTTTGATGAAACAGATCAGCACGCAAGTCGGGCCATTCTGACCTCGCCTGTTTTATCGCACTATAAATTTGATCGATTGATGCGTCTTGACGCGCCTGACTATTCTCACGAAATCCTGTCCTTGCACTATGCGTCTGAGTTGGGGCTTGAACAGGCGATTCGACGTTTATGTTCACAGGCTGAAGAGGCCGTTAATCGCTGCAAGGTGATTCTGGTTCTGTCTGATGCCCATCTTGCGCAAGAAAAACAGACCATTCCTGCCTTGATGGCAACCGGTGCCGTACACCATCATTTGATCGCCAAAGGTTTGCGTTGTGATGCCAATATCGTGGTGGAGACGGCAAGTGCCAGAGACACACATCATTTTGCACTGCTGATAGGTTTTGGCGCGACAGCCGTTTACCCCTATTTAAGCCTTGAGGTGATTGAAGAGCAGGTTCGCACGGCAGCGATTCTGATGGATGCAGAAACAGCGCAGAGCAACTATTTGAAAGGTATTAATAAAGGCCTGCTCAAGATCATGTCCAAAATGGGCATCTCCACTGTTGCATCCTATCGGGGGGCGCAGTTGTTTGAGGCGGTGGGTCTGCATGATGAAATAGTTAATCTTTGTTTCTGTGGTGTGGCAAGCCGAATACAAGGCGCGCGTTTTGCCGATTTTGAAGTAGAACAAGCGCAGCTCTTGCACGATGCCTGGTTGCCTAGAAAACAACTCGAACCCGGGGGCATGCATAAGTATGTGCATGACCAGGAGTATCACGCTTTTAATCCGGACGTGGTGCATGCACTGCATCAGGCGGTGCGATCGGGCGACATGGCCGATTACCGTGTTTATGCCAGTCTGGTGCAAAATCGCGCCGTGGCTACGATTCGGGATTTGTTTAAACTGCGCAGCGATGTGACTGCCATTGATCTTGCTGAAGTGCAACCTATTGAGGCGATTTTGCCTCGTTTTGATTCGGCAGGTATGTCTTTGGGAGCATTGTCCCCCGAAGCGCATGAAGCGATAGCCACCGCCATGAATCGCTTGGGTGCGCGCTCAAACTCGGGTGAAGGTGGTGAAGACCCTGCCCGTTACGGCACTGAGAAGATGTCGAAAATAAAACAGGTCGCTTCAGGACGTTTTGGGGTCACTCCGCACTATTTGGTTAATGCAGAGGTTTTACAGATCAAAATTGCCCAAGGCGCCAAACCGGGTGAAGGTGGTCAGTTACCGGGTGGTAAGGTTAATGCCTTGATTGCGCGATTACGCTATTCCGTACCCGGCGTAACCTTGATTTCTCCACCGCCTCATCACGACATTTATTCAATTGAAGATTTGGCGCAGCTTATTTTTGACCTCAAACAGGTTAATCCAAAGGCATTAATATCGGTCAAACTGGTGTCCGAACCTGGCGTGGGCACTATTGCTTCGGGTGTGGCAAAAGCCTATGCCGATCTGATTACAATTTCTGGTTACGATGGTGGTACGGCAGCCAGTCCAATCACGTCTATCCGTTATGCAGGTTCGCCCTGGGAATTGGGCATCAGTGAAGCTCATCAGGCCCTGCGAAGTAATGACCTGCGTGATAAAGTGCGATTACAAGTCGATGGTGGTTTGAAAACCGGCCTTGATGTCATCAAAGCGGCCATTCTGGGCGGTGAAAGTTTTGGTTTCGGAACCGTGCCCATGATTGCCTTGGGTTGTAAGTACTTGCGTATTTGTCATCTGAATAACTGCGCAACCGGCGTAGCCACCCAGCATGAAAAATTACGCGCTGAGCATTTTCATGGCGAAGTCGAGAATGTCATGAATTTCTTCCGCTTTGTGGCTGAAGAAACGCGTGAATGGATGGCGCTTTTGGGTGTACGCAAACTGGAAGAATTAATTGGCCGTACGGACTTGCTCGAAGTGATTGAGGGGCAAACAGCCAAGCAGAAAAATCTGGATTTAAGTCCGCTGCTGATGAACGGGAATATCTCTGCCGATAAACCGCATTTTTGTACTCATCCAAGTAACGCACCCTTTGATAAAGGCGAATTTGCTGAACAGATGGTCCAGGCCATTCTGCCTGCTATTGAAAAGAAGCAAGGTGGTGAGTTCTCTTTCACCATTAAAAATCATCATCGTTCTATTGGCGCGCGTTTGTCGGGCGAAATTGCTCGCCGTTATGGCAATCTTGGTATGGAACAAGATCCGGTCACGATCAAACTTCAAGGGACCGCCGGTCAGAGTTTTGGTGTTTGGAATGCGGGTGGCCTAAACATGACACTGGAAGGTGATGCTAACGATTATGTGGGCAAAGGTATGGCCGGAGGCAGCCTGATTATACGGTCGCCAAGGGATAGCCTTTTTGCCAGTCAGGAAGCCGCGATTATTGGCAATACCTGTCTTTATGGCGCCACAGGTGGAAAACTGTTTGCGGCGGGTCGCGCCGGGGAACGTTTTGCTGTGCGTAACTCGGGCGCTCTTGCCATCGTTGAAGGGGCAGGTGATCACTGTTGCGAATACATGACGGGCGGCATCGTAGTGGTGCTTGGCAGCACAGGGTATAACTTTGGTGCGGGTATGACAGGCGGTTTTTCTTATGTGCTCGATCTGGAAAATAATTTCTTTGACCGTATTAATTCCGAACTGATTGAGCTTGACCGAATTTCTGACGAGAGCACCGAGACTTATCGTAATCATCTGTATTCGTTGCTGGCTGATTATGTGACTGAAACCCAGAGCGAGTGGGGGCGGCGAATTCTTGATGATTTTGCCACCTATGTAGGAAAGTTCTGGTTGGTAACGCCAAAAGCCGCAAGTTTGGATCGTTTGCTGTCCAGTACGCGCGCCAGACCAGAATGATCACGATTTATTAATTGTTTAGGGTGGGCTGTAGCGTTGCCGTGTCATACAACGGCATTTAGCGCGGCGCGTTGGTCCTGGCTAAGAAGGGTTTTGAGGATTTGCTATATGGCAAAGCGCATACATAACGATTTTCAATTTCTTGATGTTGAGCGTGGTGACCCGCGCAAAAAAACCGTCAAAGAACGAAAAAAGAACTTTGTTGAAATCTATGACATCTACAAACAAGAGGAAATCGGTGAACAGGCTGATCGGTGTCTGTCATGCGGCAATCCTTACTGTGAATGGAAGTGTCCCGTCCATAACTATATTCCCGATTGGTTAAAGCTGGTAAAAGAGGGGCAGATTGAGGCGGCTGCCGAGTTGTGTCATGAGACTAACAGTTTGCCGGAAGTGTGTGGGCGGGTGTGTCCTCAGGATCGTTTGTGTGAAGGTGCCTGTACGCTCAATGATGAGTTTGGTGCTGTCACGATTGGCGCGGCTGAAAAATATATTGTTGACACCGCGTTTAAACAGGGCTGGCGTCCGAACATGAGCGGTGTAGTAAAAACCAATAAAAAAGTGGCGGTGATCGGAGCGGGTCCTGCAGGGCTGGCCTGTGCCGATGTACTGGTGCGCAGTGGTGTGACGCCTGTTGTCTATGATAAATACCCGGAAATTGGCGGACTATTAACCTTTGGTATTCCAGAGTTCAAACTGGAAAAAAATGTGATGACACAGCGCCGAGAAATTTTTACGGCGATGGGCGTGGAATTCAAACTGCAAACAAATGTAGGCGTGGATGTGACTTTTGCAGAGTTGCTGCAGACCTATGATGCTGTATTTATGGGCATGGGTACTTATACCTATATGAAAGGCGATTTCCCGGGTGAAAATTTACCCGGTGTTTATGACGCGCTACCCTATCTGATATCGAGCGTTAATAATAATCTTGGCTATGAGCAGACGACTGGCAAGTTTATTGATCTTAAAGGTAAACGCGTGGTGGTACTTGGTGGTGGTGATACTGCAATGGACTGTGCCCGCACGGCGATTCGTCAAGGGGCGCGTTCTGTACAATGCGTTTACCGTCGGGATGAAAAAAATATGCCTGGATCGCGACGTGAAGTACGTAATGCGAAGGAAGAAGGCGTGAGTTTCTTGTTTAATCGACAACCTGTAGAAGTCGTAGGGCAGCAGAAGGTTGAGGGGATTAAAGTCGTGACGACGGAATTAGGTGAACCTGATGAGCGAGGACGTCGCAGTCCGGTTGTAGTGGCCGGTTCAGAATCGACGATTTCAGCAGATGCTATTCTGATCGCATTTGGTTTTCAGCCTGATCCCAAGCCCTGGTTTGTTGATTTTAATATTACGACGGATCATCGAGGTCGCGTATTGGCACCAGAAACGGCCGAATTTCCTTTTCAGACGACACAAGCCAAGGTCTTTGCTGGTGGCGATATGGTGAGAGGTTCTGATTTGGTGGTGACCGCAATTGCCGAAGGTCGCAAAGCGGCGGAAGGCATTCTTGATTACTTGCGGGTATAAAACCCTGAGCAAAGCGTTATGGTTGAGTTAAAGAATGATCGCTTTCTAAGAGCACTGGCACGTCAGCCTGTAGATGTCACGCCTGTTTGGATGATGCGTCAGGCGGGGCGTTATTTGCCGGAATACCGTGCAAGCAGAGCGAAAGCTGGGGACTTTATGTCCTTATGTAAAAATCCTGATTTGGCTTGTGAAGTAACTATGCAGCCTTTGCGGCGTTTCTCTTTGGATGCGGCTATTTTATTCTCGGATATTTTAACGATTCCAGATGCTATGGGACTGGGTCTCTACTTTGAAGAGGGCGAGGGCCCCCGTTTCAGAAAAAATGTTCGAACGCTCGCCGATGTTGCTGCATTACCCGTTCTTAATATTGTGGATGATCTGGAATATGTTATTAAGGCAGTCAGTCAGATTCGACACGAATTAAATGGACAGATGCCTCTGATTGGTTTCTCAGGCAGCCCATGGACATTAGCGACGTATATGGTTGAGGGCGGCGCATCTAAAGATTTTCGCCATCTCAAGCGTATGATTTATGATGAGCCGCAGACCGCGCATCTTCTGCTGGATAAATTGGCGTATGCTGTCACACAGTATTTGAATGCCCAGATTCGAGCAGGCGCGCAGGCGGTCCAGATATTCGATACCTGGGGTGGCGCACTAAGTACACCCGCCTATCGTGAATTTTCGCTTGCATACATGACAAAAATTGTGTCGGGACTGATGCGTGAAAACGAAGGCAAAACTGTGCCGGTTATACTTTTTACCAAGGGTGGGGGGCAGTGGCTAGAGTTGATGGCTGACTCCGGCTGTGATGCCTTGGGACTTGACTGGACGGTAGAGTTGGGAGATGCCCGTAAGCGTGTGGGGCAACGTGTTGCATTGCAGGGTAATATGGATCCGGCCATCCTGTATTCATCTCCAGGCAGAATTCGTCTAGAAGTGGCGCGCTTGCTTGAGTCATTCGGAAAAGGGCCGGGGCATGTGTACAACTTGGGCCATGGAATTACGCCAGATGTTAATCCTGAGCATGCGCATGCATTTATAGAGGCCGTGCACGAGCTGAGTGCGCCTTTTCATCAATAAGAATTAATTTATTGAAAGCGCCAGTATTAATTGCACGCCCAACTGCGCTGGCAAACGCTTTTTGCTCATCCAAGGTAAAATATTCCTGATAAAAAGGCTCGTGTTAATAGGGACGTCATGAAAGAAAATGAGCTGGCTACAGAGTCTTATCCGTTGATCAAGCTGCTGGCGAGTGGTCAATTTTGCTCGGGTGAATTTCTGGGGAGTCAGCTGGGAATCAGTCGTGCAGCAATATGGAAAAAAATAAAAAAACTTGAGTGTTTTGGGCTGCATTGCGAATCGTTAAAAGGGAAGGGATATCGCATTCCTGGTGGTTTGAATCTACTTGATAAAAAGCAATTAGAGCAGGTTATTAACGAAGATCTGGCATCAGGCTCTGTGGAACTGGATCTGCGCCTGCAGGTCGGTTCGACAAATACGATAGCCCTTGAGATGTCAGAGCAAGCTGCGCCGTCGGGTTATGTGTGTTTGGCAGAACAACAATTAGCGGGGCGCGGGCGCTTAGGTCGTACGTGGATCTCTCCCTTCGCACGAAACATTTATCTTTCTATGCTTTGGCGTTTTCCTGCGGGAGCAGGCAGTCTCGACGGATTAAGTTTAGTTGTGGGCCTGGCCGTGGTACGGACACTCAAACGTTGTGGCTTGGATGGTGTTGGCCTTAAATGGCCCAATGATGTTTTAGTACTGGATAAAAAAATTGCGGGCATATTGCTTGAAATGCAGGGTGATGCAACAGGTGCGTGCAGTGTTGTTATTGGCGTGGGTTTGAATGTAACAATGCCCGCCGCCGCAAGTGAGCAAATTACCCAGCCCTGGACGGATATAGGAAGTCATCTGGACAAGGTTGACCGTAACAAAGTCGTAGGGTACCTGATTACCGAAATTTATAACGCTCTTGCGACATTCCAGCGAGAAGGATTTTTATCCAGCAAACAAGAATGGGAGCGCCATGATACGTTTCGAGGTCAGGCAGTATCCGTGTACTTGGGCGATCAGCTTGTGAACGGAGTGGCGGACGGCATATCAGAGCGTGGGGAATTTCGCCTAAAGGTAGGTGAAAACTCACACGTTTTTAGTGGCGGCGAAGTCACTGTAAGGCGAGATAAATGAAGTTATTGCTTGATGTGGGGAATACCTGTCTCAAGGTGGGCGTTGTTGACAATGATGGTGTCAAGCATCTTGCCAGCATCCGTCATGACAGTGACTGGGTGGGGGTGGTAGAAAAAATAGTATGGCCAGACATGGTCAGCAGTATCGATATTGCCAGTGTTGCGGGTGTTGATAGCGAATGCCAACTCGGCAAGGTGATACAGAAAAAATTTGGCTTGGCCCCGATATTTCATCGCAGCAAACGAATATTGGGGGGCGTTGTAAATGGTTACAGAGATTACGAGCGACTGGGGATTGATCGGTGGTTGGCAATTGTTGCAGCTTTTCAGCGAATACAAGGTCCGCTGTGTGTTGCTGATTGCGGCACAAGTCTGACGATAGATCTTGTAACGGCCAAAGGAGAACATTTGGGAGGTTATATTCTTCCAGGAATGGTTCTGGCCAGAAAAAGCCTGCTAGGAGGGACTCGACAAGTAGTGGTGTCGGTGGAAGAGCCGCCGTCAAATTTGATATGGGGCAAGTCAAGTGAAGAAGCAGTAGGACATGGTACCTTGCTTTTTATGGTCGCCAGTATCGAAAAAGCAGCACAGGAGTTTCAACGAAGCACAGGGGAAGAGCCGCGACTGGTGCTGACAGGGGGAGATGCCGCTATCATAAAAACTCACTTGGGCTTTGATGCTCTATATATACCCGAGTTGGTGCTTGAAGGGCTCTATTGTTCGACTAAACTGAGCTAGTCGCAGTATTCAAAAATATTGATGGTATGGCGTTTACTATGAGATGGATTTTTACAGGCATGGTTTTTCTGAATGTGTTTTATTTCTCATGGCATCAGTATTCTATAAATAAATCCAGCAAATACGATGTTGTCTCGCCCTTGGAGGATGCGTCTGTTAAGTCGCTGATGTTACTTTCAGAACAAGACATTCAAAATACAAGCCCCCAGTACTAGCTAGAAGTTTGAGCAATTTTAGTAAAACAACGCAAACACGATTAAAAATTTACTAAGCAACTGATTGCCTTCCACTAAAATTTTAATTAAACTCTCCCGCCTCGTTAAGAGTGTTAAATAAGAAGTTCCGTGCTGCTGGCGTAGCTCAGTTGGTAGAGCTGCTGATTTGTAATCAGCAGGTCGTAGGTTCGATTCCTATCGCCAGCTCCATTTTTATGGCGCAGTTGAATAAGTGCCAAATTACAAGTAAGTAAGTAAGTTCGCTTGTAGCGGAGGGGTACCCGAGTGGCCAAAGGGATCAGACTGTAAATCTGACGGCACTGCCTTCGGAGGTTCGAATCCTCCCCTCTCCACCATTTTAAATTTGTTGCTTGTCCTGGACAGGCGATAAAAAAGTTAAGAATGCAGAGTTCGGTGCGGCAATAAAAGTATTACTGCGGGTATCGTATAATGGCCATTACCTCAGCCTTCCAAGCTGATGACGAGGGTTCGATTCCCTCTACCCGCTCCAGCGTTGTAGAAGTCAAGACGTTCTGTGCTCATATAGCTCAGTAGGTAGAGCACTTCCTTGGTAAGGAAGAGGTCACCGGTTCAAATCCGGTTATGAGC
>DAIRVL010000007.1:0-31097 GCA_036802845.1 Pseudomonadales bacterium
ATATTAAGTGATGCCAATAAGCGTGCGGCTTATGACCAGTTTGGACATGCCGGAGTTGATCCAGGTGCAGGCGGTGGTTTTGGCGGTGGTGGTGCAGATTTTGGTGATATTTTCGGTGATATATTTGGTGATATTTTTGGCGGCGGCGGTGGCCGTCGTCGAGGATCACAGCAAAGCCGTGGCGCAGATTTAAGTTATACCCTGGAACTTAATCTCGAAGATGCGGTAAAAGGTAAGGAAGTTCAAATCAAGGTTCCGACACTGGTGGCCTGCGAAACCTGCGATAGTACGGGTGCCAAACCGGGCACTACGTCTACAGAATGTACTATGTGTGGAGGTATTGGTCAGGTCAGGATGCAGCAAGGATTTTTTTCCGTGCAGCAAACCTGTCCCCGCTGTCATGGCAAGGGCAAAATGATCAGCGATCCTTGTGCCAAGTGCCGTGGGCGTGGTCGAATCGAGCAGGAGAAAACCCTTTCAGTTAAAATCCCTGCGGGTGTTGATACCGGAGACCGCATACGTTTGACGGGTGAAGGCGAGGCCGGTCCGGCTGGTATGCCGCCAGGTGATTTGTATGTACAGGTTGCCGTGCGTGAGCACACCTTGTTTCAGCGTGATGGCAAGCACTTGTACTGTGATGTCCCTATTAGTTTTGTTGATGCCGCGTTGGGCGGTGAAATTGAAGTGCCCACGTTGGATGGACGCGTCAAACTTAAAGTGCCGGCCGAAACACAAACCGGAAAGCTTTTCAGACTGCGTGGCAAGGGCGTGTCGCCCGTTCGTGGTGGAGGCCCTGGTGATATGATTTGTCGGGTAGTGATCGAAACGCCGATTAATCTAAACAAAAAACAAAAAGATTTATTACGAGAGTTTCACGAAGGTTTAGACAGTGCCAAACATGCGCCTAAAGGACATTCGTGGTTCGATAGCGTAAAAACATTCTTCAGCTAACAGCAGAATTGTATGACACGAATAGCAGTAACAGGCGCAGCCGGACGCATGGGCAGAATGTTGATTCAGGCAATTGCGTCAGCCGAAGGTTTAAGTTTGACCGGTGCTATTGAGCGTCCAAGCAGCACGCTGCTTGGTGTGGATGCTGGTGAATTGGCTGGTGTGGGCACTCTTGGTGTGCCCATTGTGTCAGGTTTGGAGGCAATAAAGGATCGGTTTGATGTGCTAATTGATTTTACGCGGCCTGAAGTAACGATAGAAAATGTTGCTTTTTGTCGCAAATACGGCAAAAAAATGGTGATTGGCACCACGGGTCTGGATGCCGTGCAAAAGCAAATCCTGCAAGACGCAGCCCACGATACCGCATTGGTGTTTGCGTCCAACATGAGCGTAGGTGTTAATCTGTGTTTTAAATTGATTGATATTGCCGCGCGCGTGTTGGGTGATGACGTTGATATAGAAATCATTGAAGCACATCATCGGCATAAAATTGATGCACCCTCCGGTACGGCGTTAAGCATGGGAGAGATTGTCGCCAAGGCCTTGGGGCGTGACCTTGAGAGTTGCGCTGTTTATGGCAGAGAAGGTCGCACCGGTGAGCGCGATCGAAAAACCATTGGTTTTGAAACCATTCGTGCCGGTGATATTGTGGGTGACCATACCGTGCTGTTTGCTGCCGAGGGTGAGCGAGTCGAAATCACCCATAAGGCCAGTAACCGAGCAACCTTTGCCCAAGGGGCCGTACGGGCGTCTAAGTGGCTGAGCACCAAGCGTATTGGTTTGTTTGATATGCAGGACGTTTTAGGCTTACGAGATGTTTAAGCGCTTGAGACTCTGGCCGTATACAGCGTGCTGGACAATGCTTTGTGCATTCACGTAGAATCGCCCAAATTTTGTAATGTAATTATCTTCAATACTGAGGATATGATTCTTCGCATCTAATTAAGCGCCAAAAATTATAAAAAGCGAGGTGGGACCAGATTCCATCTCGCTTTTTTTACGATTTGGCCAACGATTTTTAGCACTGACTTGTTCTCGGAGGCCCTTTGAGTACGACAGCCATACTGGTTCTGGAAGACGGCAGCATTTTTAAAGGGAAATCAATTGGTGTAGCGGGAGTCACGAGTGGTGAGGTGGTGTTTAATACGGCCATCACCGGCTATCAGGAAATTCTGACAGACCCTTCCTATGCCGAGCAAATTGTAACGCTCACTTATCCGCATATTGGTAATACGGGAATTAACCAGGAGGATGATGAATCGGGTCATGTGTGGGCAAAAGGTCTGGTTATCAGAGATGCGTCACTCATGGCCAGTAATTGGCGCAAGAAAAAGACGCTGACAGAATTCCTTGAAGAGCGAAGTGTGGTTGCGATCGCTGATATAGATACTCGACGTTTAACGCGTATTTTGCGTGACAAAGGTGCACAGCGAGGGACGATTTGGGCGGGCGCTGATGCTGCCCAACATGTCGATGAAGCGCTCGCACTGGCGAAATCGTTTCCAGGCCTTAAAGGGATGGATCTTGCTCAGGTTGTGACTACACATGAACGTTACACCTGGACAGAAGGCAGTTGGGTGCTGGGCAAAGGGTATGTTACACCAAAAAAATCACCAAAATTTCATGTGGTTGCATACGACTTTGGCATTAAGCGTAATATCCTGCGACTATTGATTGATCGGGGCTGTCGATTGACGGTGGTTCCAGCGAAAACTTCGGCAGACGAGGTATTGGCGCTTTCTCCAGATGGTATCTTTTTATCCAATGGGCCGGGTGATCCTGAGCCCTGCGAGTACGCTATTGCCGCAATTCGAACACTATTAAAAGGTGATCTGCCTATTTTTGGTATTTGTCTTGGGCACCAGTTGTTGGCTTTGGCCAGTGGCGCCAAAACGGTGAAAATGAAATTTGGTCATCATGGTGCTAATCATCCGGTGACTAAATTAGGGGGTCATACCGTGATGATTACCAGTCAGAATCATGGCTTTGCCGTGGCTGAAGACGCCATGCCTGCACACTTGCAGGTAACTCATCGTTCTTTGTTCGATGGCTCGGTACAGGGTGTTTCTCGAATAGACAAGCCCGCCTTTGGTTTTCAAGGTCACCCGGAAGCCAGCCCGGGCCCACACGATTCACAAGCTCTTTTTGATCAGTTTATCCAGTTGATGCAAGCAAGAGCCTGAAAACATTGTCTTGTTTAAATAAATACGATTCGACTTCTGAAGGTTTCTAAGTGCTATGCCAAAGCGAAATGATATAAAAAGTATACTCATTTTGGGCGCAGGCCCCATCGTGATTGGTCAGGCGTGTGAGTTTGATTACTCGGGTGCTCAAGCGTGCAAAGCGCTCAGAGAGGAAGGTTATCGCGTCATTTTGGTGAATTCCAATCCAGCGACGATCATGACTGATCCGGCCATGGCTGATGCAACGTATATAGAGCCGGTTGAGTGGGAAACCGTATCCCGTATTATCGAAAAAGAGCGTCCTGATGCCTTGTTGCCTACGATGGGAGGGCAAACAGCACTTAATTGTGCGCTTGATTTGGCTAAAGAGGGTGTGCTTGACAGGTTTGGCGTAGAGCTTATCGGCGCTACCCGTGAGGCTATTAATAAAGCAGAAGACCGCAGACTTTTTGACAAAGCGATGCGTAATATCGGTTTGGGAACGCCGAAGTCAGCTATAGCACATAGCTTGGATGAGGCCTATCAGGTTCTTGATTTGGTTGGTTATCCTGCCATTATTCGCCCCTCGTTTACCATGGGGGGCTCGGGCGGTGGTATTGCTTATAATCGCGATGAGTTTGAGGATATCTGCGCAAGGGGGCTTGAGTTGTCTCCGACACGCGAATTGCTTATTGATGAATCGCTAATCGGTTGGAAAGAATTCGAAATGGAGGTTGTGCGCGACAAAAACGATAATTGCATCATCGTCTGCGCCATTGAAAATTTTGATCCACTGGGTATTCATACCGGTGACTCTATCACCGTCGCTCCCGCGCAAACGCTAACAGATAAAGAATATCAGATCATGCGGAATGCATCGTTGGCTGTTTTGCGTGAAATTGGCGTCGAAACAGGTGGGTCTAACGTGCAGTTTGCCGTGAACCCCGACGATGGCCGTTTGGTGGTTATCGAAATGAATCCGCGTGTGTCGCGTTCATCCGCATTAGCCTCAAAGGCGACCGGATTTCCTATTGCCAAAGTGGCGGCCAAACTGGCGGTGGGCTTTACGCTGGATGAATTGCAAAATGATATAACCGGAGGCCAATCTCCGGCTTCTTTCGAACCCTCCATTGATTATGTGGTTACCAAGGTGCCACGGTTTAATTTTGAGAAATTTCCTCAAGCAGATACCGTGCTGACAACCCAAATGAAGTCAGTGGGGGAGGTGATGGCCATTGGCCGTAATTTCCAGGAGTCATTGCAAAAGGCCTTACGTGGACTCGAAGTAGGCGCCAATGGTTTGGGGCCAATTTTGAAAGATGACCATGGCTTGAATGCCAGTGAATTGCGGGATCGTCTGAAGCGTGAGCTGGGCGTACCGAGCGCTGATCGTATTTGGTACATTGGCGATGCATTCCGCCACGGTTTTTCGCTTGACGAAGTTTTTGAGCTGACCAAAATTGATCACTGGTTTCTGATACAAATACTGGATCTTGTCCTCGAAGAGCAACAGGTAGCTCGGCAAAAGCTTGCTGAGCTTGATGTAGAGCGTTTGCGTCAACTCAAGCGCAAGGGCTTCTCAGATTCACGGCTGGCACAACTCTTTGCTATCACTGAGACCGAAATGCGCGAGCGTCGTCATGCCTTGGGTGTTCGCCCCGTATATAAACGAGTGGATACCTGCGCGGCAGAGTTTGCGACCAGTACAGCTTATATGTATTCCAGTTATGACGAAGAATGTGAGGCGCAGGTGTCAACTCGGCGCAAAATCATGATTCTGGGTGGTGGCCCAAATCGTATCGGACAAGGCATTGAATTTGATTACTGTTGCGTTCATGCCGCATTGGCCATGAGGGAGGATGGGTACGAGACCATCATGGTGAACTGTAATCCTGAAACGGTTTCGACGGATTACGACACCTCGGATCGTTTGTATTTTGAACCGGTAACACTGGAAGATGTTCTTGAAATCGTCAATATAGAAAAACCGGAAGGTGTGATTGTGCAGTTTGGCGGGCAGACGCCATTGAAACTGGCGCGGGCATTGGAGGCCGCTGGTGTGTCAATTTTAGGTACGCCACCTGACGCTATAGATCGTGCTGAGGATCGTGAACGTTTCCAGCAACTTGTTGAGATTCTGCAGCTCAAACAACCGCCCAATCGTATCGCCAGAACGGCAGACGAAGGTGTGCGTTTGGCGGCAGAAATTGGTTATCCTTTGGTGGTCAGGCCCTCGTATGTATTGGGTGGTCGCGCCATGGAAATTGTGCATGATGATGAAGATCTGAGACGCTATCTTCGCGAAGCGGTGCAAGTGTCTAATGACAGTCCGGTGCTGCTTGATCGATTCTTGGATGATGCGATTGAAGTTGATGTAGATGCCGTGTCCGATGGGCGTCATGTGGTGATAGGCGGCATCATGCAACATATTGAACAAGCCGGTATTCACTCAGGCGATTCTGCCTGCTCACTGCCGCCTTATAGTCTGGGCCAGGAAGTGCTGGATGTAATGCGCGACCAGAGTCGCCAGATGGCACTGGAACTGGGTGTAATAGGTTTAATGAATGTACAGTTTGCTGTTAAAGGTAACGACGTGTATGTGCTTGAGGTTAATCCGCGCGGTTCACGTACCGTTCCTTTTGTATCCAAGTGCATAGGGGTTTCTCTGGCCAAAATTGCAGCACGCTGTATGGCTGGCACATCCTTGGAAGCGCAGGGTTTTGTAAAGGAAATCATTCCGAAAAAATATCACGTTAAAGAGGCGGTGTTTCCCTTTAATAAGTTCTTGGGTGTAGATCCAATTTTAGGCCCTGAAATGCGCTCAACTGGCGAAGTTATGGGTGTTGGAGATACATTTGCCGAGGCTTTCTTAAAGGCATCGATTGCTACAGGTGAAATATTTCCGACCGAAGGCTGCGCGTTTTTAAGTGTAAGAGATGCCGATAAAAAATCGGTGGCCAAAGTGGGTCGTGAGTTGATACGGCTGGGATTTGAACTGGTGGCTACAGGTGGCACCGCTAAAGTTCTGGAAGAGGCGGGTTTGAAGGTGCATAAGGTGAACAAGGTGATGGAAGGCCGTCCTCACATTGGAGATATGCTTAAAAATGATGAGATATCACTTATAGTTAATACGACGGAAGGTAGGCAGGCTATCGCTGATTCCTTCACCATACGACGAACAGCTTTACAGCACAAAGTGTGTTATACCACTACAATCAGCGGGGCTGAAGCTATTTGTTTGGCTTTGCGAGTTAAAGATTCGTCTACTGTTCGTCGTTTGCAAGATCTACATGGAGAGCTTTTACATTGAAAAGAGTACCTATGACCGTTAAGGGTGCGGAGGCTTTACAAGAAGAACTGCGCCATTTAAAAAGCGAGGTGAGGCCGCGTATTACGGCGGCAATAGCCGAGGCTCGTGCGCATGGTGATCTCAAAGAAAACGCCGAGTACCATGCCGCTCGTGAGCAGCAGAGTTTCACAGAGGGGCGTATTCAGGATATTGAAAGCAAACTTGCTGATGCTCAGGTTATTGATATTTCGACTATTGAAAATACGGGGAAGGTCATTTTTGGCGTTCAAGTAAAAATCGTAAATATAGAAAGCGAAGAGGTTAAAAGTTACCAGATTGTGGGTGATGATGAATCGGATATTAAGCTGGGCAAGATTTCAGTGAACTCCCCTATAGCGCGGGCCTTGATTGGCAAAAAAGTGGGCGACGAGGTCACTGTTAATACGCCAACAGCGACGGTAGTCTACGAAATTGAAGAGGTGATTCATATATAAGAAGTATCCCGTGTGTTTTAAAGCAAATCACGGGACAGTCATCAATCTTTAAAAGGGGGCTGGTTTGCTTTTTTAAAGAATTGTTGCATGACGCAAAATATTGGAAAGTTTTGGGTTGGGTTTTTTGGCCGGACGAAAAACAAGAGCGGTTTTTCCGACAAGCTGAATCAAGGTAGAAAGAGTTTTTTGGCAAACTGCGTCAACAAGCGCCTGCTTTTCGTCGCGATCTTCAGTGTTAATTTTTATTTTGATGAGCTCATGATCATCGAGTGCCCTTTCGATTTCTTTTAGCACATTTTCACTTAAACCATTTTCAGCAAGAATTACTACGGGTTTAAGTTTGTGGCCGATGGCCTTGTATTTCTTTTTCTGGCTATTTAGTAGAGTCATGTCTTGTTTCCGGCTATATCCTGGATGACTATTTTACCTGATAGCTCTTGGCGAATCACAGTTTAAATTTGGATCAAAATTTTTATGTCGCGTAGCACAAGCAGTGACAAATGGTTAAAAGAACATTTTGATGACAGTTATGTAAAGCGAGCAAGAGAAAGTGGTTACCGCTCTCGGGCTTGTTTTAAGCTGCTGGAAATACAAAAAAAAGATCGTATTTTCAAGAAAGGAATGACGGTGGTGGATCTGGGTGCAGCGCCTGGCGGGTGGTCGCAGGTGGCTGCAGAACTGGTGGGCATGGAGGGGAGTGTGCTTGCATCAGATATACTGCCCATGGACACTGTGCCGAATGTTACCTTTATTCAAGGGGACTTTAGTTGTGACGAGGTGTATGAGGCGTTGGTGATGAAAACGCCTCGGGAAGGCGCGGATCTTGTAATTTCAGATATGGCCCCCAATATGAGTGGTAATAAAGCGCAAGATCAGGCCCGATCAATGTATCTTGCCGAGATAGCGCTAGATTTTGCGACAAGTGTATTAAAGGCCAACGGCAGCTTTCTGATTAAAGTATTTCATGGTGAAGGCATTGAAGAATACCGTGCTGCTTTGCAGAAGCATTTCACCAAGTTGCAAACCCGTAAGCCCGATGCTTCTAGAGCGCGATCAAGAGAAGTGTATTATTTGGCGACAGGATTCAAACGACACTAATGGTTTGTTAAATAGCGTTTCACTTCTGAACGCTATACTTTATAGTGTTAATAATAAGTAATAGTAACGTCTGCTGTTTTGCTAACAGTTAATTTAGGGAGTAAGCCCTTTGAATGACATGGCTAAAAATTTAGTATTGTGGCTGATAATAGCCGTTGTGCTTTTTTCAGTGTTTAACAACTTCAGTGTGCAGCCATCAACTTTGCGTTTGGATTACTCCCAATTCGTGGAAGAAGTCGATAGGGGTAATGTGCGTCGTGCGGTTATTGGAGATCATCTAATTGGTGGCGAGCGTTCCAATGGCGAAAAATTCGAGGTTGTGATTCCGGCCATTCCTGATCTAGGTTTGATGGGCGACTTGCTTGAACATAATGTAGTGATTGAGGGACGAGAGCCTGAGCGCCAGAGTCTATGGATGCAATTATTTGTAGCGGCCTTCCCTATTCTCTTAATACTGGCAATATTCGTTTTCTTTATGCGTCAAATGCAGGGTGGTATGGGTGGTGGTCGTGGTGGCCCCATGGGTTTTGGTAAAAGCAAGGCCCGCCTGCTGAGTGAAGATCAGATTAAAACTACTTTTGCTGATGTGGCCGGGGTTGATGAGGCAAAAGAAGATGTGTCGGAGTTGGTTGAATTTTTGCGAGATCCCGGAAAATTTCAGAAGCTGGGTGGAAAAATTCCACGCGGTGTTTTGATGGTTGGATCACCCGGCACAGGTAAAACCCTGTTGGCAAAGGCAATCGCCGGAGAAGCCAAGGTTCCGTTTTTTTCAATTTCAGGATCTGATTTTGTTGAAATGTTCGTTGGTGTTGGTGCGTCACGCGTCCGTGATATGTTCGAGCAGGCAAAAAAACAAGCACCCTGCATAATTTTTATCGATGAAATAGATGCCGTGGGACGCTCGCGCGGAGCGGGCTTGGGTGGTGGTCATGATGAGCGCGAACAAACGCTTAATCAGCTTCTGGTGGAAATGGATGGGTTTGAAGCGAATGATGGCGTAATAGTTATTGCCGCCACAAACAGACCGGATGTACTTGATGCTGCTTTGTTGCGTCCTGGTCGCTTTGATCGTCAGGTGACCGTGTCTCTGCCAGATGTCAGGGGGCGAGAACAAATTCTTAAAGTCCATATGCGAAATGTATCTATTGCTGAAGATGTCAAACCTTCAGTGATTGCGCGAGGTACTCCTGGATTTTCCGGCGCTGATTTGGCTAATTTGGTCAATGAGGCCGCGCTCCTGTGTGCCAGAGCAAACCAGCGTGTAGTTAGCATGGAGTGGTTCGAAAAGGCAAAAGACAAAATCATGATGGGCACTGAGCGAAAAAGCATGGTGATGTCAGATTTAGAGAAGAGTAATACGGCTTATCATGAATCCGGTCATGCCATTGTGGGCCGCTTGGTGCCCGATCATGATCCTGTGTACAAAGTTAGTATAATACCTCGAGGACGTGCATTGGGTGTTACGATGTTCTTGCCGACTGAGGATCGATACAGTTATAGCAAGCGGCATATTGAGTCTCAAATAAGCAGCCTCTATGGCGGCCGTATTGCAGAAGAGCTGACCTTGGGCTTTGAGGGTGTAACCACAGGCGCTTCTAACGATATACAACGGGCAACTGAACTGGCTCGTAATATGATTACAAAATGGGGTTTATCAGAAAAACTTGGACCATTAGCCTATGGCGAAGAAGAAGGCGAAGTATTTCTCGGTAGAACGATGACGCAGACTAAAAATATATCCGCGCAGACAGCTAGAGAAATTGATGAAGAAGTAAGAGCTATTACTGATCGTTGTTATCTTCGCGCAAAGAAAATTTTAGAAGAAAATAGAGACAAGCTTGAGATTATGGCTAAGGCATTGATTCAATACGAGACTATTGATGAAAGTCAGATTAATGACATTATGTTAGGTAAAGATCCGAATCCTCCGGCTGGATGGGGCGGGGGAGATTCTAACGGTGAGAATGGTGGTAATGAGGGCAAGAGTATTCCTGCTTCTACTCAGGCCGCGTCTATAAATAAGGAGCATGGTTCTGAAGGCTCCGTATCCAATCCTAGTGGCGCGTAGTTTCTAGCTGTCATTTAAATGACAGGAAATTTACAGCTATCAGATCAAGAGCTGCAATGTGGGGTGAGAGTTCTTGATCTGTCTCGTCCCGTTGTCATGGGAATTCTCAATGTAACTCCGGACTCGTTTTCTGATGGTGGGAGCTACAACTCAGTGTCTGCTGCTTTGTCGGCGTCTGAAAAAATGGTGCTTAATGGTGCGGCCATTATCGACGTTGGTGGTGAGTCGACGCGACCGGGCGCTCCTTTTATCGAACTCAGCGAAGAAATGGATCGTGTTATTCCAGTTATTGAGGCGATTTCCCGTAATTTAGATGTGATAATTTCTGTTGATACTAGTCGTCCAGAGATTATGAAAGAAGCTGCGTGTGCAGGTGCGGGTTTGATCAATGATGTTCGAGCGCTTAGTCTGGAGGGAGCGCTTGATGCGGCTGTTAAGTTACAGTTACCTGTTTGCTTGATGCATATGAAGGGTGAGCCGAAAACCATGCAGAAGGCCCCTAGGTATTCAAATGTATTGCTTGACGTACTGCAATTTCTTCAGCAGCGTGCGCAGATCTGCCAAGAGGCGGGTATTAGTCGGCATTCTATATTGCTTGACCCGGGCTTGGGTTTTGGTAAATCGCTTGATCATAACCTGACATTACTAAGAGAGCTGGAGCAATTGGTGGCCCTGGGTTATCCAGTACTAGTAGGTGCCTCACGAAAATCCATGATAGGCGCCGTGTTAAACAAGCCCGTAGAAAAAAGATTATATGGTGGTCTGGCAATTGCGGCTCTTGCTGTATTAAAGGGTGCGAAGCTTATTCGTTCACACGATGTTGGCGAAACGTTTGAGTCGATAAAAATGGTGGAAGCGATCATGCATGGTCATGAGGTGTAAAGAATTTTATTGATTTTTAATCCGGGCGTAGGGTACAGGTTGAGCCTTAATATTAATGTGTTGGATAAAAAATAAAGAATATGAGTAGAAAATATTTTGGCACTGACGGTATTCGTGGTTTGGTTGGACAGGAGCCTATCACTCCGAACTTTGTAATGCAGTTGGGGTGGGCTGCTGGTAAGGTATTTTCGCAAAAATATCCGGGTAGTGCCAAAATTCTGGTGGGAAAAGATACCCGGATTTCTGGGTACATGTTTGAGTCGGCACTGGAAGCGGGTCTCTCCGCTGCGGGGGTCGATGTGCGCTTGTTGGGACCTATGCCAACACCTGCTATTGCTTACCTGACAAGAACGTTTCATGCCCAAGCTGGCATTGTAATAAGCGCCTCCCATAACCCCTATCATGATAATGGGATAAAGTTTTTTTCCGGCGAGGGCGCCAAGTTGCCTGACGAGCTGGAATATGAAATTGAGTCGTATATAGATGTGCCGATGACTACCATGCCTTCGGATGGTTTAGGGAAGGTAAAACGCATTGAAGGAGCAAGAGGCCGATATATCGAATTTTGCAAAAGTACAGTGCCATATCAGCTTGATTTGCGTGGATTAAAAATAGTGGTGGACTGTGCAAATGGTGCCACTTACCACATTGCGCCCGATGTATTTGATGAGCTGGGTGCAGAAGTCGTGGCATTGGCTGTTGATCCTGATGGTTTTAATATCAACGACAGTTGTGGTTCGACAAGTCCGGCGGCATTACAGGCAGCAGTGCTAGCGCATAAAGCGGATTTGGGTATTGCATTTGATGGTGATGGTGATCGCGTTATTATGGTTGATCATGCCGGGCAGGTGAGAGATGGCGATGAGCTGCTTTATGCCATAGTCAGTGATGCTGTAATGGCCGGGCGATTTCGCGGCGGGGTGGTAGGCACTCAGATGACGAATTATGGATTAGAGCAGTCGCTCAAGCGGATGAATATTGATTTTGTTCGTGCCAAAGTGGGTGATCGTCATGTTATGGAAGTATTGAGTCAGCGAGGATGGGTTTTAGGTGGAGAATCCTCTGGTCATATTATTTGCTTGGATAAAACCACAACGGGTGATGGAATAATTTCAGCACTTCAAGTGGTGGCTGCAATGAGATTGCGCGGTGTTAGTTTGTCTGAGTTGCTGGCCGGCATGAATAAACTGCCGCAAAAACTGATCAACGTTAAAATATCTCGCACTCATGATCCATTGAATCACTCTTTAATAAAACAAGTTGTTATGGATGTTGAAGCTGGGCTTTCGAATAAAGGAAGGGTGCTGTTGCGAATGTCTGGTACCGAGCCTTTGTTGAGAGTGATGGTTGAGGGCGAAGATCAGGATTTAGTAAGTAAGATGGCAGAACAAATCGCATCAGTAGTTAGGGCGGAGTTGTCTTAGCGAAACAATAACCCTGTTCACACAGGAGTTATATCAGAAATCTTTTTTTTGTTTGTTTTATAAGATAGAATCGCGGCCTTCTTCTGGTAATAAGGCGTTCTGATGCGGCCGGCACTGGTAATTGGGAATTGGAAGATGCATGGTTGCAAGCAAAGTATAAATTGCTTGCTGTCAGAGTTAATAAAAGAGAATGCCTCCAGTTTTGCTGAGTTGATTTTGTGTCCGCCTTTTACATATTTGCAGTGGGTGAAAGAAGTTCTGCAGGAAAATGAATCCCTGATTAAGCTTGGGGCGCAGAATGTATCGGAACACCATGATGGCGCTTATACGGGCGAAGTGTCTGCAGCTATGTTGAGTGATCTAGGTTGTCAATATGTTCTGGTTGGACACTCGGAACGAAGAGAGCTGTTTAAGGAAACTGATCAGCAAGTGGTTTTCAAGGCGCAACGATTGATAGAAGCTGGCATTGTGCCGGTTGTTTGTGTTGGTGAATCTCGTGATGAGCGCGAGAAGGGTTTGACTGAAGAGGTTCTTGTTCGGCAGTTAGCCCCTTTTTTTGCAGAAATGCAGCCTAAATCGCTAAATAAGTGTGTGATTGCCTATGAGCCGGTGTGGGCCATTGGTTCTGGCCGTAGCGCAACGCCTGAACAAGCGCAAAATACACACGCTTATATCAGACGGTATTTGCGGAATCATCTTGCCGAGGATGCTGACGATGTTCGCATTGTTTATGGTGGAAGCGTAAAACCTGATAATGCATTGAGTTTATTTGTTATGCCTGATATTGACGGTGCTTTGGTTGGTGGCGCCTCATTGAATGGACAGGATTTCTTGGCAATTGCCAGGGCATCGCTCTCTTGTAATGCGTAAAAGAGGTTTATGGAAACAATATTTATAGTTCTGCATGTGACTGTTGCTGTAGCCATGATAGTCATCGTATTGTTGCAGCAAGGTAAGGGAGCTGATGCGGGCTCTTCCTTTGGGAGCGGTTCATCAAATACTCTTTTCGGTAGTTTGGGCGCTATGCCCTTCTTGACCAAGTTAACGGCGGCGCTGGCGGCGGTGTTTTTCGTCACCAGTTTGACGTTGGCGGTATTGGCCAACAAAGGCGCTGCTGATCGTTTTACTATAACTGTTCCGGCTGAGGCTGAGCGTGGTGGCGATATGCCTAGTGCTGTTTTAAGCCAAGAGCAAGGCGATGTCATTGATCTCCCGGAAGATGTGTTAAAAGAAGAAAATAAAGATCCCGCATCGGCTTCAAAAGAGGCTGGATCAGCAGACTAAGGTTAAAAACATGATTTGCCGAAGTGGTGAAATTGGTAGACACGCTATCTTGAGGGGGTAGTGACTTAGGTCGTGCCGGTTCAAATCCGGCCTTCGGCACCATATACAGATTTCCAGTAATTATAGTTGTCTTGTAAGCTTGACCTTGGCAGGTTAAAGCTTTAAGATTCGCGCTTAGTTTTATTGCGGGGTGGAGCAGTCTGGTAGCTCGTCGGGCTCATAACCCGAAGGCCGTAGGTTCAAATCCTGCCCCCGCTACCATTGGTTTAAAGTAAGCCCCTCTATAGGGGCTTTTTATTAGGTGACGCTTAACTTGGTAATGCCTCAGCAGGCGAGTGTTATGCGGCAGGTGGGCTGTCAGTTTGTTTGGTTTTCCGTCTGTTGTGGAGGCCAAAAGAACTGGGCCCATTTTTTGTTTTCGGGGTATAAAAAGTTCGAGTTATGAGTGATTTGATTGTAAGGCTGCAAGAGTTGTTTGAATCTGCTGTGCGCGCTCAAAACTGTGAGCTCTGGGGTGTTGAGTATGTTGGGCAAGGGCGGCATTCAATACTTCGTGTATATATTGATGCTGAGGCTGGTGTAACGGTAGATAATTGTGCTGCGGTCAGTCACCAATTGAGTGGTATTTTGGATGTAAATGATGGGCTGATTTCGGGCGAGTACACACTGGAAGTGTCATCGCCTGGAATGGATCGGCCTTTGTTCCTGCCAGAGCAGTACCGAACTTACATAGGTGAAATAATTTCGGTGCGTTTGCTTCAGTCCTTTCTGGGAAGGCGAAAAATAACGGGCGTTTTGGTGAATGTGGGTGTAAATGACATTACCATCACGGAAAATGAACATGACCTTACTGTGCCGTATGACAAAATTTTGAGATCACATGTGGTGCCAAGGTTTGAATAAGTATGTGGGATGATAGGGTAGCATTGGGGTGAAACTGAGATGAGTAAGGAAATATTGTTGGTTGTAGACACTGTTTCGAATGAAAAAGGTGTATCAAAAGAAGTTATTTTTGAGGCAATCGAGCAGGCCCTTGCCACCGCGACCAAAAAACTTTATCGCGATGATGGTGATGAAATAGATGTCTGTGTTTCTATTGATAGAAAAACGGGTGAGTATGAGACATTTCGTCGATATACCGTTGTCAAAGATATTATTGAAATGGAATATCCCGAGCGGGAAATTACTTTAGAAGATGCTCAAGCTAAAGATAAGAATCTTAACGTGGGTGATGTGTGGCTTGAGCGAACAGACTCCATCGCTTTTGGTCGAATCGCGGCTCAAACGGCAAAGCAGGTAATCGTACAGAAAGTAAGAGAAGCAGAACGTGCTTTGATTGTAGATGAATATAAGCACCGTATCGGTGAAATGGTCAGTGGCATTGTTAAGAAAGTGACACGAGACAGTATTATTCTGGACCTTGGGAATAATGCAGATGCCTTGATTCCTCGTGAAAACATGATGCCGCGAGAAGCGGTGCGAATTAACGACAGGGTTCGAGGTATTCTCACTGAAGTACGCACGGAATCCCGGGGACCTCAGTTGATAGTCAGTCGTACCTGTCCAGAAATGTTGATTGAGCTATTCAAGATAGAAGTTCCCGAAATTGGAGAAGAGATTATTAATATTCGTCGAGCAGCCAGAGATACCGGCTCTCGAGCAAAAATTGCCGTCCACACGAATGATGGTCGAATTGATCCTGTGGGCGCTTGTGTTGGTATGCGCGGTGCGCGCGTGCAGGCTGTTTCATCTGAACTTAATGGTGAGCGCATTGATATCGTGCTGTGGGATGATAATCCTGCACGGTTTGTAATTAACGCCATGGCTCCCGCAGAGGTTGCGTCTATTGTGGTGGATGAGGAAACTCAGTCCATGCAAATTGCTGTTGAAGAAGATCAGCTGGCGCAGGCGATAGGGCGCAATGGACAGAATGTGCGTTTGGCGAGTGAATTATCAGGTTGGACACTCAGAGTGGTGACTGTTGCAGAGGCGCAGGAAAGGGAAAATGCTGAAGTAGTAACAGCGATACAGGGACTTGTGATTGCCTTGGATGTTGATGAAGATCTCGCTGAGATTCTGGTGCAAGAGGGTTTTACCACGGTCGAGGAGGTTGCGTATGTGCCTCTTGAAGAGATGCTTGAAATTGAAGATTTAGATGAAGACACTGTGAATGAGTTACGTCGGCGGGCGAAAGATTTTCTGCTGACCAAAGCACTTGTTTCAGAAGAAGAGCTGAGTATCGAACCGGCCGAAGATTTACTGGCACTAGAGAATATGGACAAACATCTTGCATACATTCTGGCAAGTCAAGGTATCGTGACTCGTGAGCATCTTGCCGAACAAGCAGTGGATGATCTCCTGGGACTGGAAGGCATGACTGAAGAACGAGCAAGTCAACTGATTATGGCTGCCCGTGCGCCGTGGTTTGAATCTGGGCAAGAAGCATAAGAGTGTGAGGACAGAGAGTGAAAGACACTACTACGGTCGAAGTAACAGTAAGGCAACTTGCTGATGTCGTGAGCATCCCTGTGGATAAGTTGCTTTCCCAGATGGGTGACGCAGGTCTGCCTCACAAGAGTGCTGATGATTTAGTCAATAGTGAGCAAAAGCAGATTCTGCTGGGCTATTTAAGAAAATCCCATGGTGAGTCGAGTGATGGTGCAAAAAAAGTAACCTTGCAGAGGAAGCGCTTAAGCACACTTAAGGTGGCAGGATCGCAAGGAAGTAATAAAGGTAAAACTGTGAGTATTGAGGTGCGAAAAAAACGCACCTATATCAAGGGTGATCAGCTGGATGTGGATGATGGAGATGCTTCATCAGAAATTGATGAAGAGTCAGATTCGCTTGCCAGCGTTGGCGAGTCATCAGATCAAACGCTTGAGTTAGAAACATCTGTATTGCAAGAGCAGGAAGATCTGTCACACCAGAATGCTGCAGAAGACACAGAAGATACATTTGACGAAACTGTTTCTGAGCAAATCGAAAGCGCTGCGGCTTCCGCTGATTTGGAGCAGGCTGTTGAACGTGTGTATGAATTGTCGCCCGTAGAAAAAGCGCGTTTTCTTAAAGAAGAAGCCTTAAAAAAAGCGGCGGAAGCAAAGAGGCAGCGGGAAAAAGCAGCTGAAAAAGAGGCGCAGTTACAAAGACAAAAAGCGCTATTGAAGAAACGTCAGCAAGGCTCTTCGGTACAAATAGCGGCGGTTGTTGGTGATAAAGCCGTCGGGAAGGGTGATAAAACGACGATTGCTAAAGCGAAAAAAAGCATAGAAAAAGATTTGATTGCTGTGCCTACACAAGAAATGGAGCGCCTACGTAAGGAAGCTGAAGAAAAGGCTCGGCAGGCTACCCTTGCCCGAGCGGCCCAAATTGCCAGCGAGCTTGGTAGTCGTATTGAAGGTGACGTTGATCTTGATGGTAGTGAGCTTGATCTGGGTTCTACTATCGTTTCTGAAGCATTTAATCAGAGCATAGAACAGGAAGATCGTGGCATTAAGAAAGAATCCGCCGCTAAACGTAAAGCACGCAAAGCAAAACTACTGAATAAAAAACTGCACCAGTTTAATAAACCTGTCGAACCACAGACCTATGAAGTGGAAGTTGGTGAAACCATTGCAGTGTCAGATCTTGCGCGAAAAATGAAGATTAAAGGCACTGAGGTGGTGAAATCACTGATGAAGATGGGCGTCATGGCTTCATTGAATCAAGAAATTGATCAAGATACGGCCATCCTGATTATTGAAGAAATGGGGCATAAGGCCAAAATGATCAGCGATACTGTGCTGGAAGACACCTTAACCAAAGCATGGACTCAGGATGTTGCAGGTACAGTAAAAGACAAACGTGCACCGGTTGTTACGATTATGGGCCATGTTGACCATGGCAAAACATCCTTACTCGATTATATTCGCCGCACAAAAGTAACCTCAGGGGAAGCAGGAGGTATTACGCAGCATATTGGTGCTTATCACGTTGAAACGGGTCATGGAATGATTACCTTTCTTGATACCCCGGGTCACGCTGCCTTCTCTGCCATGAGAGCGCGTGGCGCACAATGTACAGACGTGGTTGTTCTGGTCGTGGCCGCCGATGACGGTGTTATGCCTCAAACCAAAGAAGCGATAGATCATGCCCGGGCATCAAAGGTGCCGCTCATTGTAGCCATCAATAAAATCGATAAAGAAAGCTCCGATATAGATCGTGTTAAAAATGAATTATCTGCTTTAGGCATCATTCCGGAACAATGGGGTGGAGAAAATCAGTTTGTGGAAGTGTCTGCACATACCGGACAAGGTGTTGATTCTTTACTGGACGCCATTCTGGTGCAAGCAGAAATGCTTGAATTGCGTGCCAGAACAACGGGTCCTGCTAAAGGTGTGGTCATTGAATCAAGTCTGGATAAAGACCGCGGTGCAGTTGCTACGTTCCTGATTCAGGAAGGGATTTTAAAACTGGGAGATATGGTGCTTGTGGGCCAATTCTTTGGTCGCGCAAGAGCCATGAACGATGAAAATGGGCGACGTATCACTGAAGCAGGCGCATCCATTCCAGTCGAGATTCTGGGTTTACCCGCTGCACCTACGGCGGGCGAAGAATTTTTGGTTGTGCCTGACGAGAAAAAAGCCAGAGAAGTGGCCGAGTACCGCCAACAAACTGAACGTCGGAATAAACTGGCTCATCAGCAGGCATCACATTTGGCAAATCTGTTTGAGTCGATGGGTAAGGAAGAACGTAAGAGCCTTAATGTCGTACTGAAAGCAGATGTTCGCGGATCCTTAGAGGCTATTACGTCGTCTCTTCTGGAAATGTCTACTGATGAAGTCAGCGTGTCAATTGTGACAGCCGGTGTGGGTGGAATTACCGAATCGGATGTGAATCTGGCGATGACCTCGGGTGCCGTGATACTTGGTTTCAATGTGCGTGCCGATGTCGCTGCACGCAAATTATGTCAGGAAGAAAATATTGAAGTACGTTACTACAGCATTATTTACGAACTGATTGATGATGTGAAAAAAGCCATGTCTGGTTTGCTTGCGCCCGAGTTGCGTGAGGAAATTCTGGGTGTTGCGGACGTGCGTGAAGTGTATCGTTCCTCAAAATTTGGTGCGGTTGCAGGCTGCATGGTGGTTGAAGGTACTTTGTATCGTAATAAACCAATTCGTGTGCTACGTAACGATATCGTAATCTTTGAGGGAACGCTTGAATCATTGCGTCGTTTTAAAGATGATGTTGCCGAAGTACGCAATGGTTCTGAGTGCGGTTTGGCTGTTAAGGGTTATAAAGATGTTAAAGCCGGGGACAAAATTGAAGTGTTCCAGGTAAATGAAATTGCCCGTAGCTTATAAGCCAGCTTCGGAATAAAAACAGCGTATTGAGGAAAGTGACAGACGTGGAAGGGGGCAGACAACAGCGGGTTGCTGATCAAATACAGAAGGAGCTTGCCAGCTTCATTCAGTTTGAATTGAAAGACCCACGTTTGAAACTGGTAACGGTCTCGGGTGTGGAAGTTTCTCGTGACTTTTCTTACGCCGATGTGTACGTCACCTTTATGGGCGTGAACGCTGATGATGAAGCTAAAGAGCTCTTGCTGGTACTGAATCGCGCCTCTGGTTATTTGCGCAAATTGTTGGGACAAGCCATTAAATTAAGACTCACGCCCAGCCTGCGTTTTCATTATGATAAAACGCTGGTACGGGGAATGCAGCTTAATTCATTGATAAGTAAGGCTATAGAAAAGGACAAACACCAACAAGAACTTGCATCTGATAATTCAGATCCAAGTCAGACGAGCGATAAGCCGCTGTGAAAGGATTTTGGTTTTGAAGCCGTCTCGACGCAAAGGTCGTTCGGTGAATGGCGTATTGTTGCTGGATAAACCCGAGGGTAGCAGTTCAAATGCAGTGCTTCAGCAGGTGAGACGCTTGTATGGTGCGGCTAAGGCCGGCCATACCGGGAGTCTCGATCCACTGGCGACGGGTATGCTGCCTATTTGTTTTGGTGAGGCAACCAAGTTTTCTCAATATTTGCTCAATGCCGATAAGCGCTATCGGGTTATAGCCAAACTGGGTGAGAAAACAACAACCGGTGATGCAGAGGGTGAAGTAATTAAACAGTGTCACCCTGTGCTTGTCAGTGATGAACAAATAGAGCAGGTGGTGCGACGATTTATTGGCCCCATTGAGCAAGTGCCGCCCATGTATTCGGCGCTAAAGCATCAGGGTCAACCCCTGTACAAGCTTGCTCGCAAGGGTATAGACATTGAACGGCGTGCCCGGACGATTACAATCTACAGTCTGGATTGGTGCCGGGTGGATATAGATCATATTGAAATGACGGTGCATTGCAGCAAGGGAACCTATATTCGTTCCTTGGTTGAGGATATCGGTGAAGTATTGGGTTGTTTTGCGCATGTAAAAGTGCTGCGTCGCCTGCAAGTAGGATCTTTTGCAGGGGATATGTTGTCGCTGGAACAATTGCGCGAAGTGAGTGAGTCTGACGGTGTTGATACCCTTGACCAGTATTTGTTGCCGGTTGATGTCACATTGTGCGCTTACTCCTGTATTGTTTTGGACGAAAAGACGGCTGCTGTATTCTATCAAGGACAAGGCGTCAATTGGGTTACTTCGATAGACATACCCTTGGGCCTGGTCCAGGTGTGGAGTGGTCGCGGTGAACAGAAAGAAAAATTTATTGGAGTTGGTGAGTGGGTTTCAGGGGGGCGATTGTTGCCCCGACGACTCATTCGGCACGATGAGACCTAGCGTAAAGCCAGGTATTTGGTGTGACTGTCAATATGCACGGTCGTACCAGTTTTTTAATTATCATGCATATTATTGAGGAGTTTAAAATGCCATTAACAGCAGAAGAAAAAGCCACTATCGTAGCCGAGTACGCCAGACAAACAGGCGATACCGGATCTCCGGAAGTTCAAGTGGCTTTATTAAGTGCACATATTAACCAATTGCAAGGCCACTTTAAGACGCACCAGAAGGATCACCACTCTCGTCGTGGTTTGATTCGAATGGTTAACCAGCGTAGAAAACTTCTGGATTATCTGAAGCGTAAAGACATTAATCGTTACGCCAGTCTTATAGATCGTCTCTCACTACGCCGTTAATACGCTTAGCCATTACGGCGATGTGTAGTGTGTCAAACAAGATCCTGGTAGCGTAGGCTACCGGGCTTTTGTCGTTTATGAAGAAAGGGTTATTGAAAAAACTGTGTTAAGACGCACGTGGTAAATCCTGACAAGACCGATTGTAGTAGCAGGGTATTAACGATAGGCCGAATTAACGAATTGGAAAGAAAAGGAAAAAACGAATGTTTAATGTCATAAAAAAAGAGTTTCAATATGGGTCGCATCGGATAACTCTTGAAACCGGCAAGGTCGCACGACAAGCCACTGCGGCAGTCATGGCGTCAATGGGCGCAACAAAAGTATTGGTGACGGTGGTTGGAAAAAAAGAAAGTAGCGATAACAGGGACTTTTTTCCATTGACCGTAAATTATCAGGAGAAATACTACGCCACTGGCAAAATCCCGGGTGGTTTTAACAAAAGAGAAGGGCGGCCGAGCGAAAAGGAAACACTCACCAGTCGCCTGATCGATCGTCCTATCCGGCCTTTGTTCCCAAGTGGTTTCAGAAATGAAGTGCAAGTTATTGTTACGGTCATGTCAGCAGAAAAGAATATGGACCCTGATATTATTTCCATTATTGGTGCCTCTGCGGCGCTGGCAATTTCCGGCATTCCTTTTAATGGGCCGCTGGGTGCGGCACGTGTTGGATTTACCGATGAAGGTTATGTATTGAACCCTTCCCTGGATACACTGAAAACGTCGGATCTTGATCTTGTGGTGGCAGGTACGGAACACGCCGTATTAATGGTGGAATCGGAAGCGAAAGAGCTCACTGAAGACGAGATGCTCGGCGCTATTTTGTTTGGTCATCAGGAAATGCAGGTGGCTATTCAGGCAATCAAGGATTTTGCTGCAGACGTAGCTGTTGCACCTTGGGGCTGGCAGGCGCCGGTTGAAAACAAGGGATTAAAAGAAAAAATTCAGGCTGCCTTTGCGGGTGAAATTGCTTCAGCCTATTTAATTACGGACAAGTTAAGCCGTTATGAGCGCGTGGCTGAACTTAAGGCTAAGGCGTTGGCTCAATTTGCAGGGCCGGAATTGGATTCTGAGGATGCAGTGAAGACGGCCTTCGCCAGTGTTGAAAAAAACAGTGTTCGCGATTGCGTGCTCGCCGGTGAAAAGCGTATTGACGGCCGTGCACACGATACTGTTCGTCCTATAAGTATTGAAATTGGCGTGTTGCCACAAGCGCATGGTTCGGCGCTGTTTACGCGCGGCGAAACCCAGGCCATCGTAGTGGCAACCTTGGGCAGTATGCGTGATGCACAATTAATTGATGGTATTCAGGGCACACGTCATGATGCGTTCATGCTTCATTACAATTTCCCTCCCTATTGCGTGGGAGAAACCGGTATGGTCGGCAGTCCTAAACGACGGGAAATTGGTCATGGCAAATTAGCGCGTCGTGGTATTCAGGCGATGCTGCCCAGTGAAATTGAATTTCCCTATAGTTTGCGGGTGGTGTCAGAAATCACGGAGTCGAATGGTTCTTCCAGTATGGCCTCTGTTTGTGGTTCCAGTCTGGCATTGATGGATGCGGGTGTGCCCATAAAAGCACCGGTTGCTGGTATCGCGATGGGTCTGGTCAAGAAGGCTGAACGTTTTGCTATTTTGAGTGACATTCTGGGCGATGAAGATCATTTGGGCGATATGGACTTCAAAGTGGCTGGAACACGCGAAGGTATTACAGCATTGCAAATGGATATCAAAATTGATGGTATCACCGAAGAAATCATGGAAAAGGCCTTGAAACAAGCGCTTCAGGGCCGGCTTCATATTCTGGATGAAATGGACAAAGTTATTGTCACACCACGCGCCTCTATCAGCGAGAACGCGCCAAGCTTTATCACTGTTCAAGTAAATCCTGAAAAAATTCGCGACATCATCGGCAAAGGTGGTTCAACCATTCGCTCCATCACTGAAACCACGGGCGCCACCATTGATATCAAAGACAGTGGTGAAGTTACTATCTTTGGTGAAAACAAAGAGGTGTGCAAACACGCTGAAAGCATCATCATGGGTATTGTTGCTGAAGCAGAAGTAGGCAAAATCTATGTTGGGAAAGTGGCGCGGATTGTTGATTTCGGCGCGTTTATTACCATTCTGCCGGGTGTTGACGGATTGGTACATATTTCACAGATTAGCGATGAGCGTGTGGAAAAAGTGACCGATTATCTTGCTGAAGGGCAAGAAGTTAAAGTCAAAGTGCTTGAAGTGGATCAGCGCGGACGGGTTAAATTAAGTATGAAGGATTTGGCTTGATCGTTTTGTAATTGAATTGTCTAAGGTCTAAAAAACGGCGATTATCGTTAAACGATAATCGCCGTGTAGTATACAAAACCAAATGACTATTTCACGGATTTGCCGGTTAGTGACACTGCAGTGATGCTGACGCTGTTACTTGCGGCTGAAACGTTTCCAACCTTGTCTATGGCATAGATCTGATACGTATAGGTAGTGCCGGCGACAAGGTTGCGATCAGAAAAACTTGTGGTGCTTGTTGTACCACTCGTTACGCCATTACGAAGCACTCGGTAAGAAGCAATGCCGCTGAGATTATCCGTTGAACCGGACCATGTCAGCGTCACTACGCCGCGCTTGAGTGTTCCGCTCAGATTGCTGGGTGCAGTAGGCGCAGTGCCATCGAGACTTACTGAGCCATTACCAGACACTGAACGATGGTTACTGGCTTGAACACTGCCGGTAAACAGATAGGTACCATCACTGTTTGTCGCGCTGGAATTTACTTGCAGTTGTGATGTGCTGCTGGCGCCGGGTGCGAGTGATAAACTAGCGGCAGACAAGCTGGACGTCAGACTTCCTGTGCTGGCTGCAAGATTAAATGTGGTCGCACTACAGCTACTGCTGTCATTGTTTTTCACCGTGAAATTGTAGGCAAACTGCGAGCCGGGCAAACCACTTTGGTTGGCGGGCGAAATGCTAAACGAAGGTGCGCTGGGGCTGCAAGTGCTGCTGGTCGTGCCGCTACCAATTGAAGAAATTGCCACTTCTGCGGTTAATCCATCTGCACTGCTGCCTACATAGCTTACTGAAAAACCACTGTTGGCATCAGCAAACTGCTCCCCTGCTACCAGCGCTTTAATCAGACGTGTTTTAGTGCTGCCGCCATCATAACTGTGGACACTGACTTTATTGGCGTAATCGCTTTGAACACCGTAGTTGCCAACCGTTTGACGAAATGAAATGTAATAATTGCCACCGGCAGCGCGTGGATGCGTCAGTACTTGAAGGCCGGGGTTTTGAGTGCGACGATCAAGCTCTAAGGCGCTAAGACTAAAACTGTTATTACCTGCGCCACTGACATTCAATACGCTGCCTGCAAAAGCCGCCATCCAGCCCAGTTGTACTTTATTGGGCGCATTAAACTGATTCGCATAAGCAGCAGAACCCATTATGCTGGATCCATCACCGTATTCGTTTTCAAGCGTACCATTATTATCGCTATCTACGCCGGCATGATGCATGGCAAGGTTGTGTCCCAGCTCGTGGCTGTATATTCCTTTCCAGTTATAGGCGACCCAGGCACGGCAGGAATCACCGCAAGCGAGATTGCCAACGCCAGCCCAGCCGCACTGTGTCAGCTGTGTGTACGAAGGCAGAACAAACACTTTGTGTTGGTATTTAGTTAAATCAATACCTGCCGTCGTGGCCGCCGCTTCGGCTTTATAAGCCCAATCGTAATAGTCGCAGCTGGCTGTGGCGTCGGCATCAATGGTAAAGGGGCCAAATACATCGGCCTTGCTATCACCATCGGTATCGCGTTTAAAAGACAACTGACCGTAAGAGCTGGCATCGTACTGACCGGCCATGGAGCTTGTATTATCATACATGTCGCCTGATACAGTGCTCACAGTGCCAACACTGTTAACACCATTTTTCATGTTAATCAGCAGAGTGACCGCTTTTCGCTCAATCACGGCTGTAGCTAAAACATCCGTAGTGCCGCTTGTGCTGGTACTTGTACTGCCCGTACTTGTTGCCTGAACATCAATTTGTTCAACCTGAAAAACGCGACCATTTTTCTGGCCATGGATATTAACTTTGCTTCCAGCAGTGAGATTGTCCGGTGCCGCACCTTTGAATTCCATGCGTATAGGCACTTGTTGATTGCCCTGATTAATAAAATACTCGAATTTGCTATTTTTGTGGTCTATGCCGTCAACATGCACGACCTCGACGGTGCCACTGAGTGTTTGGGTAGTTCCCGCTGTAAGCAGCGCCGGCTGTGCAAAAGCCATGACCACGGCAATGCTTAACATGTACCTGAATACTTTTATACGCATCTAAAGACCTCGTGATGAATGGTTTACGTGCAGAGAAGTTAGGGCTGGATTTATGTCGCCTAAAGACAAGCATAGTGAATGTCTCAGGAATTACAGCAGTGCGTTGATTAGAATGAATAGTAGGTCACATAATTTCAGTATAGAACTTTGATATTTAATGGAAGACCTTGAATAAGGTCGCAAATTTTACAGAACAAAAATGACGTTTTTATTATGAAGTTTTGTTTTTTACATGGAACAATTTCCGCTAAAAAATGGTGTAAAGCGAAATTCGTGCCGCAGCTGTTTTTATCGTTTAATCATTTGCAAATGATTGCTTTTTTCTGCACTCTTCTTCAGCGATTTTCTCTGTGGAAGTCATCATGAAATACAAAGACCTTCGGGAATTTATTCATACCCTGGAAAAACAGGGTGAACTCAAGCGTATCAAACAGGCCTGTGATCCCAGGCTGGAAATAACCGAAATCTGTGATCGCACGCTTAAAAAACAAGGGCCGGCGCTTTTGTTTGAGCACCCCACCGGGTATCAGATGCCTTTGTTGGGAAATCTTTTTGGCACGCCTAAACGTGTTGCCTTGGGCATGGGTGCGAAGGATCTGGGTGCTTTGCGTGAAATCGGGCAGCTTCTGGCTTTTCTCAAAGAACCCGAACCGCCTAAAGGCTTAAAAGATGCCTGGATGCAGTTACCAAAATACCGCCAGGTACTTAATTTTGCGCCCAAAATAGTACGGAATGCGCCGTGTCAGGACGTGGTTTTGCAAGGGAGCGACATTGACCTGGCTACGTACCCTATTCAGACTTGCTGGCCCGGCGATGTGGGGCCACTTATCACTTGGGCCTTGGTCGTCACCAAGGGGCCCTACAAATCACGTCAGAACATGGGTATTTATCGACAGCAGGTGATTGCCAGAAACAAAGTTATCATGCGCTGGCTTTCGCATCGGGGCGGCGCGCTGGATTTTAAGGAATGGCAGCAGGCGCATCCCGGCCAGCCTTTTCCCGTGAGTGTGGTGATAGGTGCCGACCCGGCCACCATTCTTGCTGCCGTGACACCGATACCCGATACCTTGTCCGAGTATTCATTTGCGGGCCTTTTGCGTGGACATCGCACTGAGCTGGTGCAATGTCAGAGCAATGATCTACAGGTGCCGGCGCGGGCTGAAATTATTCTGGAAGGGTTTATTTATCCCGGTGAAACTGCACCGGAAGGCCCCTTTGGTGATCACACGGGGTATTACAATGAAGTGGAAGAGTTTCCGGTATTTACCATAGAACGCATCACCCAGCGTTCTGATCCGATCTATCACAGCACCTACACAGGACGTCCGCCCGATGAGCCGGCTATTTTAGGGGTGGCGCTGAATGAAGTGTTTATTCCGATTTTGCAGAAACAATTTCCCGAAATTGTCGATTTTTATCTGCCACCGGAGGGTTGTTCTTACCGCATGGCAGTGATCACCATGAAAAAACAGTATCCGGGTCACGCCAAACGCGTGATGATGGGTGCCTGGTCGTTTTTGCGGCAGTTTATGTACACCAAATTTATTATCGTCACCGACGATGATATTAATGCCCGCGATTGGAAAGATGTGATCTGGGCAATGACTACACGGATGGATCCAGCGCGCGACACCGTGATTATTGAAAATACACCGATTGATTACCTCGACTTTGCGTCTCCGGTATCAGGGCTGGGCGGCAAAATTGGTTTTGATGCCACCAATAAGCTGCCGGCAGAAACGCAGCGTCAGTGGGGCGAGCCGATTTGCATGGATCAGGACACCATTAAAAAAGTTGATGCACTTTGGGATACGCTTGGAATTTAATCCACGCGCTTATAGCCGCACGTCTATGCCTTGCGCACGCATATAGTCTTTGGCTTCTTGTACGGTGTATTGTCCAAAATGAAAAATGCTGGCGGCCAGTACCGCATCAGCCAAACCTTTGGTCACACCTTCGGCCAGGTGTTCAAGGGTGCCGACACCTCCAGAGGCAATCACGGGCACTGAAACGGCCTGACTTACGGCATGTGTCAGTGCCAGGTCAAAGCCTTCTTTGGTGCCGTCCCTGTCCATGCTGGTAAGCAGAATTTCGCCCGCGCCATAAGACACCATGCGTTGTGCCCAAGCTACGGCATCGAGACCGGTCGATTTGCGGCCGCCATGGGTAAATACTTCCCAGCCGGAATGTTCGTTGTCCTTGTCGGCAATATTGACGCGTTTGGCATCAATGGCGACCACAATACATTGTGAGCCAAATTTTTCCGCCGCTTTCTGGACGAATTCCGGATCAAATACTGCGGCAGTATTAATGCCCACTTTATCGGCGCCGGCATTAAGCATGTTTCGGATATCTTCAATTTTGCGAATCCCACCGCCCACTGTCAGCGGAATAAATACTTCACCAGCGATAGCGCGCACCACGTCGACGGTGGTATTGCGATTTTGATGGCTGGCCGTGATGTCGAGAAAAGTGAGTTCATCGGCCCCGGCCAGATCGTAGCGGCGGGCGATTTCGACGGGATCACCGGCATCGCGGATGTCGATAAACTTAACGCCCTTGACCACCCGTCCCATATCAACATCAAGACAGGGAATGATTCGTTTCGCTAGAGTCATGCTGGGTTTCCTGTGGCAGAGGCTAACAGTATGAATTGATTAAGAGCGACTGACTTTAATGGCCTCGGCCAGATCAAGTGTGCCTTCATAAATGGCGCGGCCGGTGATGGCGCCATAAAGAGGGGGGTCGTTAACCGCGCACAGTTGTTTTATATCGTTAAGATCGGTAATACCGCCGGAGGCGATAATAGGAATAGACACAGCGCGCGCCAGACGTACTGTAGCCTCCACATTCACGCCCTGCATCATGCCATCACGACTGATGTCGGTGTAGATAATGGCCTCGACACCGAACTGTTCGAACTGTTTGGCCAGTTCGATAACATTGCGGTCGGAAATTTCGGCCCAGCCATCGGTGGCCACTTTGCCATCTTTGGCATCCAGACCCACGATGATGTGTCCGGGAAAGGCCTGACACGCCTCAGCAACGAATTCGGGCTGTTTAACCGCCTGCGTGCCGATAATCACAAAATCCACGCCGGCTTTCAGGTAAGCATCGATGGTGTCCAGCGAGCGTATACCACCGCCAATCTGAATGGTTAAGTCGCCATAGGTTTTGGCAATGGCCGTAATGATTTCGCCATTAACCGGTTCGCCGGCAAAGGCACCATTGAGATCAACCAGATGCAGGCGTTCTGCGCCTTCAGCCACCCAGCGACCCGCGACAGCCAGTGGATCGTTGGAGAATACCGTATCGTTTTCCATCATGCCTTGGCGCAAGCGTACACACTTGCCGCCTTTGAGATCTATTGCAGGAATCACTAACATAGGTTCAACCCGGAAAAATGAAAAAATTAATTAAAACCAAGCTCAAGCCTGACCCTTCCACGTGACAAAATTCTTTAATAATTGCAGGCCAAAACGCTGACTTTTTTCAGGATGAAACTGCACCGCAAAAATATTGTCGCTGGCCGCCGCCGCCATAAAGGTATGAGAATAATGCGTTTGACCGGCCAGCAGGGACTGATCTGCCGAGTGCACAAAGTAACTGTGCACAAAATAAAAATAGGCCTCATCGGGAATACCCTGCCATAAAGGGTGGGGCTGGATGTGTTTGACGGTATTCCAGCCCATATGGGGGACTTTGAGTACTGCACAGTTTTCACCCACTGGATCGGACTCACACAAATCTTTGCCAAAAAAACGCACCTGACCGGGCAAAATGGCAAGTCCATCAACACCGCCGTTTTCTTCGCTGTGCTCCATCAGGCACTGATAACCCACGCAAATCGCCAGCAGAGGTTTGCTGTGCGCTACCTCGTGCACGACTTTATCCAGACCACGCTGTTTGAGCTCAGCCATACAATCGCGTATGGCACCCACACCGGGAAATACAACACGATCAGCGGCGAGAATCTCGTTTGCGTTGGCGCTTACAATAACGTTGGCCGAAGGCGCTACGTGTTCTAATGCTTTGGAGACCGAATGCAGGTTACCCATGCCGTAGTCGATGACTGCTATTACACTACTCATTCAATTCAGTGCCCCGCGAGTTGATTCTTAAAGTACGCCTTTGGTTGACGGCATGATGCCCGCGCTGCGGCTGTCATAGCTAAGCGCCATGCGCAAGGCGCGACCAAAGGCTTTAAACACCGTTTCAGCTTGATGATGAGCATTGGCACCGCGCAGATTATCAATGTGCAAAGTCACCAAGGCATGGTTGACGAAGCCTTGAAAAAATTCGTAAAACAGTTCCGTATCCAGACCACCTACGGCGGCACGTGTATAAGGTACGTGATAGGTCAAACCGGGGCGACCGGAGAGGTCAAGCACCACCCGTGACAAGCTTTCATCCAAGGGTACATAAGCATGTCCGTAACGCTGAATACCTTTTTTATCGCCCACGGCCTTGTTAAAAGCCTGACCCAAGGTAATACCGATGTCTTCAACGGTGTGGTGGGCATCAATATGTAAATCACCTTTGGCTTTGATGCTCAAATCAATAAGGCCATGACGCGCCACCTGTTCCAGCATGTGCTCCAGAAAAGGCAAACCGGTTTCCAGGCTGATTTTGCCGCTGCCATCGAGGTTAATATCTACTTTTATCTGGGTTTCCAGCGTATTTCGTTCGACGGCTGCTTTACGCTCGGTCATGCTTTCCTCAATCGTGTGTGATTAAATGCGTTTCAGGGGGCTTAGTATAAACACTCGTCGAAGCACTCACCAGCGTGGTTGCCTGCGCTTCACGCTTGATCCAAGTAAGTTGCTGGCCATCACGCGTAACATTTTCTACAATGCTCGCCTTACTTTTACTGTGAACGGTACACCATGCCTTTACGCGTAGCGTTTTATCCTCAGCTTGACGATAGCCTGACCGGTGATCTGGACAAACTCTATGGCAAGCAAACACAGTGGCCTGCCTTGCAGCCATCGGCGCGCGACAAGCTGAATACCTTGCTGCATGATGCTGACGGCTTTCGATTTTATGGGGGCGTGTTTAATGGGCATCTGGTCGCCGGTGCCTTGGTGCTTGCTGTAGAAGGCTTGGCCAGTTTCGATTTTTTTTGTGTGCGCGAAGCAACCCGACGTCGCGGCGTGGGCACGACCTTGCTGGACGAAATCAAACGTTTTGAAGCGGCGCGACAGGTTTTTTCGCTCAGTTGTATGCTTGATCCCGCCGATGCGTCTGCCTTGGCATTTTTGCGCGCCAATCAATTTGTCCTTCATGCAGAGCAGCCTGTCGCCGATAAAGTGCAACTGGTCTGTGAATTGGAACACCCCTGATCGTTGAACACTGTGAGTGAGGCGGTTTTATCTGCGGATGATGTCGAATGGTTTCAGCAGGCCATTGTGCAATGGTATGCACGGGCCGGACGCAAGAACCTGCCGTGGCAAAAAAAACCTAATGCCTATCGCGTCTGGTTGTCTGAAATTATGTTGCAACAGACCCAGGTCAACACGGTTATTCCTTACTTTGAACGGTTCACCACACAATTTCCTGATCTTGCCAGTTTGGCCGCCGCCAATAGTGACGACGTGCTGGCTCTTTGGAGTGGTCTGGGTTACTACGCACGAGCGCGTAACCTCCATAAAACAGCGCAAATGATTGTGCGGGATTATCAGGGCGAATTCCCGCGTGATCTTGAAACGCTGATAAGCCTGCCAGGCATTGGTCGTTCGACAGCCGGCGCAATTTTGTCCTTGGCCATGAAACAAACAGCACCTATTGTTGATGGTAACGTCAAACGGGTGCTGATGCGTTTTTATGCATTGGAGGGCTGGTCGGGCACGAGCGTGGTTGAAAAAAAACTGTGGGCCCTGAGCACGGCGCTGACGCCTGATAAAAACTGCCGACAGTACAATCAGGCGATGATGGATATCGGTGCCACCCTATGCACACGAGGCCAGGCAAAGTGCGCGCAGTGCCCATTACAGCGTCGTTGTTTGGC
>DAIRVL010000008.1:0-13542 GCA_036802845.1 Pseudomonadales bacterium
GGTTATACTGCCTCCCTTTTCTTAGCGTTAAAATCAGGAATGTCGTTCATGCTCAAAGCCAGCGATCTCAAAAAAAGCAGCGTCGTAGAAATTGAAAACCAACTGTATATAACCCGCACCATTGATGTAAAAAGTCCGTCTTCACGCGGTGCGACCACGCTGTATAAGGTACGTTTCAGCCACGTTAAAACCGGTCAAAAATTCGAAAAATCCTTTAAAGGCGACGATACATTACACGAAGTGGAATTATTGAAGCATCCTGTGCAATTTCTTTATCAGGAAGATGATCGTTTCATTTTTATGGACAATGAAGACTACAACCAATACACCTTTGCCCAGGACCAACTCGAAGATCAAAGCAAATGGCTGGTCGAAAACATGGAAGGTTTATATGCGCTCATCGTTGACGAAAAAGCCATTGCCATTGAACTACCCCCGTCAGTTGATCTGGAAATCGTCGACACAGCACCGGCCATTAAAGGCGCCAGCGCCTCCAGTCGCACCAAAACCGCCATGCTTTCAAGCGGAATTGAGGTTCAGGTGCCCGAATACCTGGCGCCGGGTGAAATAGTCCGGGTTAACACCAGTACCGGCAAATACATGTCACGCGCCTGAGATACGCATTAGAAAAGTTTACTGTCTATTTTGAAGCATTTTTACACAAGGTAACTCGACAACACATTATTGGAACACTACTTTTTTTATCCGTGCAGTATGCTGGGCCTACCCATCGAGAACAATATATAGAATAACTACAAACGAGGCCTTCCAATGAAAAGAATCATTTTTATCATCAGCCTGGGTTTAAGTCTTCAAGCCTGTACTATAGATTTAACCGGTGGAGATTCAACAACAACGTCAAGCACAAGCACCAGTACGAACACAACTTCATCCTGGGGCTCTGGCTCTTCATGGGGATCAGGTTCAACCTGGAGTTCTTGGTGGTAATAAATCTTCCCAAACACGACGGAATGTTTCAGGACTACAATTACGCTCTTTTGCTGATATCACTTGTGCAAAAGAGCGTTTTTTGTGTGATGCGCTCTCATAAATGAAATAAACCCACACGGCAAGGACAGGCCGGGCTGACTAAAATACACAAACAAAGCTCTATTGCTCAAACCGTCAGCCGAGTGATTTATCATGTCTCATGCAATGCCTTTATGGCAGCCCACTGCTAACCAAATTGCCCGCGCCAATATCACCGACTTCCAACATTATTTGCTAAGCCACAACGTGGTGACTAAAACTTTTACGCAGTACCGTGATCTGCATCACTGGTCTATCGAACACCCTGACGACTTTTGGCAAAGTTTGTTTTCGTATTTCAATATTATCTATAAGGGCCGCCTGGAGCCCGCCTGTCTTCCTGGTGAGCACATGTTTACATCCAGGTGGTTTCCAAATATTGAACTCAATTTCGCCGAAAATCTGTTGCGCCGTGATGACGATGCACCCGCACTGATTGGACTGTTGGAAAACGGGCGTCGACAGGAAATCACCTATCAACAATTACGGCGACACACTGCGCATCTTCAAAAAAGGCTGTTGGCCATTGGCGTAACAAAAGGCGATCGGGTCGCCGCCTTGATGCCCAACACCATCGAAACGGTTATTGCGATGCTCGCTACCACCAGCCTCGGCGCCATCTGGTCATCCTGCTCACCGGATTTTGGTATTAACGGCGTTATAGATCGTTTTGGACAAATCGAACCCGTAGTTTTATTTAGCTGTGATGGTTATTTTTATAACGGCAAAACGATTCACTGTGGTGAAAAAGTCGCAGCCATAACCAAACAACTCAGCTCGCTCAAACAAGTTTTCATCACCCCCCTGTTGGGTGATTTTGATTATTTCACACATGCTGCACTTCAAGTGCCCTTGCAGACTTTTGAGTATCTACCTATTAATTCCCCGATCGACAAACCCATTTTTATCCCGGTGCCCTTTAATCATCCGCTTTATATTATGTATTCCTCCGGTACAACCGGTTTACCTAAATGTATCGTTCATGGTGCAGGGGGCACACTATTACAACATTTAAAGGAACTTTCACTGCACACAGATTTACGCGCAGAGGATTGTATTTTTTATTACAGCACCTGCGGTTGGATGATGTGGAACTGGCTGGTCAGCAGTTTGGCCTTGGGAGTCAAAGTGGTGCTTTATGATGGCTCGCCCTTTTACCCTCGCCCCGAGATATTGATTGACCTGATTGATCAGGAACACATTAGTGTTTTTGGTTGCAGCGCCAAATACATTGGCGCGCTGGAAAAGGCACAGATCATGCCCAAGCAGACGCATTCACTCACGGGTCTGCGTACGATTCTTTCGACCGGATCACCCTTGAATCCAGGCGGCTTTGACTACGTGTACCGCGACATCAAGTCAGATGTTTGTCTGTCGTCTATTTCGGGCGGTACCGACATTATTTCCTGTTTTGTCCTCGGCAACCCGACCTTGCCGGTGTATTCAGGAGAAATTCAGTGTCCTGGGCTGGGTATGAATGTAAAAATATTCAATCAGGACGGCATCGCCGTCACGCAAGAAAAAGGGGAACTGGTTTGCACGCAAGCCTTCCCCTCCATGCCGATTTATTTCTGGAATGATGCTGAAAACAAACGTTATGCAAAAAGTTATTTTGAACGTTTCCCCAAGGTCTGGACCCAAGGTGACTATGGTCTGGAAAGTGTGCAGGGAGGTTTTGTTATTTATGGCCGCTCCGATACGGTGCTCAATCCCGGTGGCGTGCGTTTGGGCACCGCAGAAATCTATCGCGAAGTGGAAAAACTGGACGAAGTTCTCGATAGTGTTGTCGTAGGCCAAAGTTGGCAAGACGATATTCGCATTGTACTGTTTGTAAAATTACGCGCACCGGGCACGCTGGATACCCAGTTAGTTCAGAGAATTAAAAATCTGATCCGCAGTCAGCTTAGCCCGCGCCATGTGCCCGCAAAAATACTGGAAGTCAGTGATATTCCGAAAACACGCAGTGGCAAAACTGTCGAACTGGCCGTCGCTCACGTGATACATGGCCGCGCAGTAGACAATCTGGACGCCTTGGCAAATTCCGAGGTTTTGGAGCAATTCAAAAACAGAAAGGAATTAACAGAAGAAGGCTAACAACGAGGAGAAAGACCCACTTCAAAACTGAAGCGGGTCCGACAAACTTATAACTTTGCTTCCAGCTCTGGAACCGCTGCAAACAAATCAGCAACCAGACCATAATCAGCGATTTGGAAGATAGGCGCTTCCTCATCCTTGTTGATGGCTACGATTACTTTACTGTCTTTCATACCAGCCAAATGCTGAATTGCGCCAGAAATACCCACTGCAATGTAAAGATCGGGGGCTACGATTTTACCCGTTTGACCGACCTGCATATCGTTAGGTACAAAACCTGCGTCAACAGCGGCACGTGAAGCACCCACTGCAGCACCCAGTTTATCGGCAACCCGCTCCAGCAGAACGAAGTTTTCGCCATTTTGCATACCACGACCGCCAGAAATAACGATTTTGGCAGCCGTTAATTCAGGACGCTCGGACTTGACCACTTCTTCGCCCAGACACTCAGACAAAGCGGCATTATGCACGGCGCTCACAATTTTAACCGCAGCGGAACCCCCTTGGGCTGCCACCGCATCAAAACCGGTACCACGTACAGAAATGACCTTGATCGCATCAGTGCTTTGCACAGTCGCGATTGCATTACCTGCATAAATAGGACGCTTGAAAGTATCAGGCGACACCACTGCAGTGATTTCAGAAATTTGCGCCACATCCAGCAAAGCCGCCACACGGGGTAGAAAGTTTTTAGCAACGGCTGTATTGCTTGCAAGAATATGGGTGTAATTCTTGCCAAGATCGACCACCAGGGCAGCTATATTCTCCGCCAACTGATGACCATAAACACTGTTATCGGCCAGCAAAACATTGCTTACGCCGGCAACTTTGGCAGCGGCCTCGGCCACAGCACCACAAGCAGCACCCGCGACCAGAAGGTCAATATCACCACCAATTGCTTTTGCTGCAGCGACCGTGCTCAGAGTTGCAGCGGCCAAATTGGCATTATCATGATCCGCATAAACTAGAATACTCATTTAAATCACCTTCGCTTCGTTTCGCAGTTTATCGACTAATTCATCAACACTGGCTACCTTGATGCCGCCTGAACGTTTTGCCGGTGCTTCAACTTTAAGCACTTTAAGACGCGGCGCAACGTTTACACCCAGATCAGCGGGTGTCAGTGTATCAAGCTGCTTTTTCTTCGCTTTCATGATATTGGGCAGCGAAGCGTAACGGGGTTCATTCAAACGCAAATCCGTTGTGACCACAGCGGGCAAATTCAGCAACACCGTTTGCAAACCACCATCAATTTCGCGTACTACTTTTAACTTTTCGCCTTCTACACTGATGGCAGAGGCAAAGGTACCTTGCGCGAAACCACAAAGTGCTGCCAGCATTTGTCCAGTCTGGTTGTTATCACCATCAATGGACTGCTTGCCTGCAATAATCAGCTTGGGTTGTTCTTTATCACACACAGCTTTAAGCAACTTGGCAATGGCAATAGGCTCATGCGTATCCGTTTCAATTAAAATGGCACGATCCGCACCTAAGGCCAACGCTGTACGCAAGGTTTCCTGCGCAGTTTTAGGCCCAATGCATACCGCCACAATTTCAGTAGCAAGCCCTTTTTCTTTTAAGCGTATCGCTTCTTCAACAGCAATTTCGCAAAAAGGGTTAATCGCCATCTTTACGTTATTTAAATCAACTCCGCTGTTATCAGCCAGAACGTTAATTTTAACGTTCGCATCTACAACTCGTTTGACAGCAACAAGAACCTTCATGGAATCCTCGGCTTTTAGTTAGATAGGTAAATGTAATTGTTTGTGTTTACATGGCTGAGGCAGGCTGCGAAGTACGCAGATCATCGACCAGGCCAATGAACGTCTACTGTGCTCGCATAAGAGCACGCTAAACAGGCCCCAAATCCAAGAACGGCGTATAGTGACCGCTTCACACTAACAGGTCAAGTTTTTTCATTGGCGCATCCGGGCGCTCGATAAAACCACCCGCAAGCCGCTAAAATCCGGGCATTGAGCCCGTTTTCACCGGCTGCGGCAAGACATTGATCCTGATGCGTGTTAATCCAAAAACTTTTGAGCGCATCGACTCAATCAGCTGTTGGCCTTATGCGCCCTTCTTTAATATACTACGCGCCGCGATTCAAACGGTCGCCCTAGTCCATGGTTGGCAATGCGAATCAAACAACGATCGATCGCTCTAGTGATCCTGTGGGCCAGAAGAGACCATGTATAGACAAGCCATTTCACAAGAGGAATAAAGCATGGAACGTGAAGCGATGGAGTTTGACGTTGTTATAGTTGGCGGCGGTCCCGCAGGATTATCTGCAGCCTGCCGACTCAAACAAATGGCCCAGGACGCGGGTGAAGAAATCAGCGTAGTACTGGTAGAAAAAGGTTCAGAAGTGGGTGCGCACATTTTATCTGGTGCTGTTTTTGAACCCACGGCCCTAAACGAACTATTCCCAGATTGGAAAGAACGCGGCGCGCCCTTGAATGTGCCCGTTAAAGGCGATGTATTTCACTACATGCTCAGCGAGAACAAATCCGTTGTCGTACCCAATCTTTTTATTCCCAAACCCATGCACAATGAAGGCAACTATATCGCCAGTCTGGGCAATATTTGCCGCTGGCTGGCCGAACAGGCTGAAGCGCTTGGTGTGGAAATTTTTCCCGGTTTTTCTGCCAGCGAAGTTCTTTACCGTGAAGACGGCAGCGTCAAAGGCGTGGCTACGGGTGATATGGGCATTGACAAAAACGGTGCCCAGAAAAGCACCTACACCCGTGGCTACGAGCTGCATGCTAAATACACCATTTTTACCGAAGGTTGTCGTGGCCACCTGGGCAAAGAACTGCTAAAAAAATTCAATCTCAGTGAAGGCAAAGATCCTCAACACTACGGTCTGGGCATCAAGGAAATCTGGGAAATTGACCCGGCCAAACACGAAGAAGGCCTGGTTGTGCATACCTTGGGCTGGCCTCTGGACAATCACACCGAAGGTGGTGGTTTTTTCTACCACGCCGAAAACAACCAGGTATTTCTTGGTTATATCGTTTCGCTGAGTTATACCAACCCTTACCTCAGCCCCTTTGAAGAATTTCAGCGCTGGAAGCAGCACCCCAAAATTCGTCATTATCTCGAAGGTGGAAAGCGCTTAAGCTATGGCGCCCGCGCCATGATCAAGGGTGGTATTCAGGCACTGCCAAAAATGTCCTTCCCCGGTGGTGTGCTTGCCGGCTGCGAAGCAGGCACACTCAATACCGCCAAGATCAAAGGCTCTCATACCGCCATGAAGTCAGGCATGCTTGCAGCAGAAGTTATTGCCAAAGCACTGCTTTCGGGCGATAACGGTGGCAAAGATCTCACCGAGATGCAGCAACACTTCGAGAGCTCTTCCCTCTACGAAGAGCTCCACAAGGCGCGTAACTACGGCCCGCTATTGCACAAGTTCGGCACCATGATGGGGGGTGGCGCTATTTTCCTCGATCAGAATATTTTTGGCGGCAAATTGCCCTTTACCCTGCACAACACCAGCAAAGATCATGAATCGTTAAAACCTGCGGCCCAATGCAGCCCCATCAACTACCCCAAACCCGATGGTGTAATCAGTTTCAGCCGACTCGACTCGGTGTTTTTGTCCAATACCAATCACGAAGAAGATCAGCCCTGTCACTTGCGGCTAACAGACCCCTCAATCCCCATCGCCAAAAACCTGCCGACTTTTGCAGAACCAGCGCAGAGATACTGCCCGGCAGGCGTGTACGAAGTGGTTGAAGAAGACAATGGCAGCAAACGTTTCCAGATCAATGCGCAAAACTGCGTGCATTGCAAAACCTGCGATATCAAAGACCCTGCGCAGAACATTACCTGGGTAACGCCTGAAGGCGGTGGTGGACCTACGTATCCAAATATGTAGGCACGACGAGAGTCGGGATTTCCTGACTACTATGCCCTGCCGATCGGGGTGGGCTCTCCCGGGACCCGATCGGCAAAACAGTAGTGGATCCGCTTCATATTGCGTTATCAATTACACTGATTGAAGCGCCCTACTCCGGCAGATGCAAGGTCCCCGAGGTGACAGAGACCACGTTGCCGCCGACCCGCAGTTTAAGTCCCGTACCTGAGCGTTTATCCATTTCGACGTGGAGCAGGCTCTTGCGCGTAGCGTCAAAACCCCGTTCGATGGTAAAGATATACGTCCCCTGGCGCAGATTGGGCTGTTCTGCCAGGTAAGCAGCGAAGGCGGGTAACGCTGCTCCGATTGGCGGGTCATCCTGATGACTGATCTGTGGTCCCACCAAACGGGCATGAAAGGTGGCCTCGCTGCTCTGGGTCTGACGGCAGAACAGCAGCATCTGCTCAGCCAGCATAGCAGGCGCATGTGATTCCGCCCAAGCGACGCGGTTAAACTGGGCCTGCTGCAAATCGGCCAGTGAACGAATCGGCACAATCAGGTAAGGGTGATCGCATGACACCAAGAGCGGACGAAATTTGTCGGCGCCGATTGCACGCCGATCGAGCGACAGAATTGCAGCCAGTTCTTCATCGGGTAAAACAAAGCGATCCACCACCGGATAAACGGTGTGAGTGAACTGGATAAAAGAGTGCTGGCCCTGGTCGACGCTGAGATGCACCTCCACCGGACCAACGTTGTGCAGCAGATCAAGCCGGGTATCGCCTTCCTGCAAGGGAATAGCGCCGGTGGCACCGAGCACATGCCCGGCAGCCAATACCGTATGGCCGGCGAAATCGATTTCGCGGCGGGGTGTAAAGATGCGCACCCGACGCTGCTGCAGCGTTTCGGCAGAGAACACAAAAATCGTTTCCGTCAGATTCAACTCGGCAGCAATTTGCTGCATCTGCTGCGTTTCAAGACCATCGGCAACAGGAAAGACCGCCACCTGCGCACCACCGAAGGTGTGCTTGGTGAAAACATCTGCCGTGTGAAATACAAGCTCCATCGTTAACTCCTTCCGTCTTGTTAACCCGACCCATAAACAGCTTGGAATTGCTGCGCCGGAAATCATCGCTGACGTGCGACCATCGGTGTGAAGTATAGATCTTTCAGAGCATCTGCTGCTGATACAGATCAAGCTATTGCTGCTGTTTACAGCTCGAAGCGTCAAAAGGATAGCAAGAACAAAGCCTTTTCGGATAGCCTGGCACCCGATAACGGACCATGAAATGCCCACTTGCCAAATCCTACGAAGCATTGCAATACTGTCGCCATAAGGGCTCAAGTCTTGCGTGCCTACGCCTGCTATTCCATACCTATTGCCCATCCCTGTTGATTGACGCAAAACTTTATACGTGTGTAAGCGACCAAGGCCCAAGCATCTCACTGACACGGAGTCTGACGATGAGTAACCTTTCCAGCACCCCAAAAACCGGTCGCCCCGCCTCCACGACCAAAAAACCTTCGAAAACCGCGCAACGTGGCGTGGCGATCACGCAAGAACATATCAGCGCAGACACCCCGATGGGCGCCACGCTCACGGCCGATGGCGCTACGTTCAGGGTTTGGGCGCCGAACAAAGCCATCGCGGTGCACCTGCGCCTATCCGATCAAGCCAACACGATTAACAAAAATGTTCCAGGAGAAAGTGACACGTGGCAGCCCACTGACGCGAGCCAATTGATGCGCCGCAACGACGATACATGGACCGGATTTTTATCCGGTGTACGCGACGGAGATCTTTATCGTTTTTACATTGCAGGCCGGGGCGAACAACCCTACAAACGCGACCCCTACGCGCGCGAACTCGAATTTTACGATTACCCTGACTGCGATTGTGTGGTACGTGACAGCAAACTTTATCCGTGGCACGACCAATCCTATCACACGCCCGCATTCAATGATTTGGTCATCTACCAATTTCACATTGGCCGTTATTATGCCAGTGCCGAGGATGGCAGCGACGCGCGCAACAAGCGTGTCGGCAAATTTCTCGACGTGCTGGATCGTATCGAATATTTAAAAACCCTTGGCATCAACGCCATCGAACCTCTGCCCATTATCGAATTTCAAGGCCCGTTTAGCTTAGGCTATAACGGCACGGATCTTTTCTCCCCGGAAATGGACTATGCGGTCGAGCCGATGGCGCTCGCGCCTTATTTAGCGCGAGCAAATACCTTATTAGCCGAAAAGGGCTGTGCGCCACTTACGCAATACCAGCTTGAGGGTCAGGTAAACCAGCTCAAGGCACTGATTGATATTTGTCATTTAAACGGTATTGCGGTCATTCTCGATGTCGTTTACAACCACGCGGGCGGCTTTGGCGACGACAGCCAAAGCATCTATTTCTTCGACCGACCCTTTACGGGCAACAACAACGACAGCCAGTATTTCACAGACAGAGGTCACGCCGGCGGACTCGTTTTCGCCTATTGGAAACAGGAAGTACGTCAGTTTCTAATCGACAACGCAACAATGTTTCTACAGGAATACCATGTTGATGGTTTCCGTTATGACCAAGTCACCGTTATTGACGACGAAGGCGGTGCAGAGGGATGGCGTTTCTTACAAGATTTAACCAATACATTGCGTTTCATCAATCCCGGTGCCATTAACATCGCCGAATACTGGCGTGACGACGCATCCTGGGTGCTGCGTGACACGGCGCAAGGTGGCGCCGGATTTGACGCCGTCTGGTATCCCGGATTACGCAACACAGTGCGCAAGCTCTTGAGCCAATCGGGACAAGGCCAAGGCGCCTCAATCAATATGAACGCCCTGCGTGATTCGCTCTATCGCCCAGCCAATTTTTCCGCCTCGTGGCGCGCAGTACAACATCTTGAAAATCACGACTTGCAACGCAAAGAAAACGTAAATGACCGCCAAGCGCGCATAGCAGCGTTAGCGGATCCTTCCAATTCCCGCTCCTGGTATGCCCGCAGCCGTGCGCGTGTTGCCAATGGCCTGTTACTGACCGCGCCGGGCATTCCGATGCTGTTCATGGGCCAGGAATTTCTGGAAGACAAATTTTGGAGCGATGGTCCGGATACGAGCACTTTTATTTGGTGGCAAGGCCTTGAAGCGGACCCGCATATGGCTAATCACCTGCGCTTCACGCAAGATTTACTTCGCGTTAGACGCGAACAGCCCGCCCTGCGCGGCGAAGCGATTAACGTTTTTTATGTACATGAAAATGATCGTGTTATTGCCTGGCACCGATGGCTCGAAGGTGCCGGCTGCGATGTGGTGCTTATCGCCAGTCTGAATGAAACCACCTTCGGTGCTTATCAGCTTGGCATGCCGCAAGGTGGCGAATGGCGTGAGATTTTTAACAGCGATGTTTACGACCACTACCCCAACCCGCAGGTGGCGGGTAACAATGGAAGAATTTTTGCCGGTGATGTGCCCATGCATGGTTTGCCCTGCTCGGCCAAGGTCGTTATTCCGGCGAATAGTCTCATGGTATTTGCGCGCTAGGCAGAGCAGGACGGGGAGAAAGAAGCCATCTTCTCGCTACATTGGCGTGTTTTGAGCCAAAGACTCGACATCTTGATTCAAACGTAGAATCCAGACAAACAAGCGTTTTTTCAGTGTGTAATTACTCGTGCCCTTTCTTGTTTTGTTTCTGCGTACTGCCAGTTTTTCGGCCAGCAACGGCTTTCTGATCGCTTGCTGGTTTTGGACTAGTGTTTGTTTTGGCCTTGTTATGCGGTTTTTTTCTTCGTTTCTTTTTAGAAGAGGTCTCGTTTTCAGCAGATGCTTTTTTTGGCCATACGCTTGTTTCACTTTTTTTCTTGCCTGAACGATTTTTTCGTTCGCCTGAGGGTGGTGCCGACGTAGATTGTTTCTGTTTTTTAGCGCCTTTGCCGGACAACTGTCCCATGAGCTCAAAATCAATTTTGCGATCATCCAGATTCACCGCCGCAACCCGAACCGTGACGGAATCAGCCAGGCGGAAGCGCTTGCCACTGTGCTCCCCCTCAAGACTGTGACTGGTGGCGTTAAAGTGGTAATAATCATTTTCCAAGGTGGAAATATGCACCAGGCCTTCAACATAAATACCCGTCAACTGCACAAAAAAGCCAAAACCGGTCACCGAGCTGATAATGCCTTCATAAATATCACCCACACGGTCAAGCATATACTCGCACTTGAGCCAATCGTTCACATCACGTGTGGCGGCATCGGCCCGGCGTTCTGCCGTTGAAAGCCGCAGGCCCAGCTCCATCATGTCCTTCTCACTGTAAGGAAGGTGTTGCTCTTTGGGCAAACGCACGGCGCCTTTAACCCTTTCGACATGCTCGCTGGCAACCCGCGAACGAATAAGATAACGAATTGCCCGGTGCATTAACAAATCGGGATAACGACGAATAGGTGAAGTGAAATGCGCATAACTGCTATAGGCTAAACCAAAATGGCCTTTGTTTTCGGGACTGTACACCGCCTGTTTCATCGAACGCAGTAACACCGTCTGCACCAGATCACGCTCGGGTCTGTCCTGAAGTTGCGCGAGCAAGGCTTGATAATCGGCCGGCGCAGGTTGACGCTTGCCAGGCAAAGACAACGCCATACCTGCCAAAAACTCCCTGAGCGCCGTCACTTTATCTTCATCAGGCACGTCGTGCACACGGTACAAACCGGGCAGTTGGTGTGTTTCGATAAAACGCGCCGCCGCAACGTTTGCGCACAGCATGCATTCTTCAATAATTTTATGGGCATCATTGCGTACCACAGGCACAATACGCTCTATTTTGCGTTTATCGCCAAAAATAATACGTGTTTCAGTGGTTTCAAAATCAATGGCACCACGTTGTTCACGGCTTTTACGCAACACATGATACAGCTGATGCAGGTTTTCCAGCGGCTGTCGCAACTGCGGATAACGCTGATCAAAACTGTTTTTTTCCTCCGGCGTGCCTGTGAGCATGGCGCCCACCGCGTTGTACGTCAGCCGTGCCTTGGAATTCATTACGCCTTCAAAAAAACGGTATTGACTGATTTTTCCAGTCGCGCTGATATGCATTTCACACACCAGACACAAACGATCAACCTGTGGATTCAGCGAACACAAGCCGTTAGACAATACTTCCGGTAGCATGGGAATAACGCGTTCGGGAAAATACACTGACGTACCCCGTTCAGCCGCCTCAAGATCCAATGCGGCTCCCGGCCAAACATAGTGCGAGACATCCGCAATGGCCACCAACAAACGCCAGCCACTGCGTTTTTTCTCACAAAACACCGCGTCATCAAAATCACGTGCGTCTTCACCATCAATCGTCACCAGCGCCGTGTCGCGCAAATCAATACGTTTGGCTTTGGCAGCCTCTGGCACCTCTTCTGCCAAACCTTCAATTTCAGCAAGTACACTGCCCGGCCAACTATTGCGAAGGCCGTGTGAACGAATAGCAACATCAATTTCCATGCCCGGCGCCATATGTTCGCCCAGCACCTCCTGAACCGAACCTCGGGCGGGCGAATGGTAGGTGAGCGCCTCTTCAATACGTACAACAACAAACTGCCCTAATCTGGCCCCGTGCAAATCGTCTTTATTCATGACAATTGATTGCGTGATGCGTTTATTATCGGGCAATAAATAATACACACCCGCCTCACACTGCAAACGTCCCACTAACGATTGGGTGTTGTGGGCAAGCACTTCGACAATAATACCTTCGCGACGGCCCTTGCGATCCAGCCCTTTGACTCGCGCCAGTGCCCGATCACCATCAAAAACACCGCGCATCTGACCCGGCGATAAAAACAGATCATTACTGCCATCGTCCGGTGCCAGAAAACCAAAACCATCACGATGCCCAAGCACCGTCCCGGCGATAAGGTCCATCTTCGACACCAGCGCATAAGCGCCCTGGCGCAAGCACATGAGCTGGGCATCGCGCTCCATCGCCCGCAAACGACGTCGCAAGGCTTCAAGCTGCTCGTCGGTGGTCAGCGCTAAAGCCGCCGCAATTTCCCACTGCTGCTGAGGCGCACCCACCTTTTCCAGATAATTGAGAATAAACTCACGACTCGGAATAGGACTCTCATACTTTTCGGCTTCACGTTTGGCATAAGGGTCTTTCACTTGAATACCGGAGGTGGTTTTTTTCTTCTTCATAGTCACAGGTGGAATAGCTCGCTAAAAATGGCAGGTAAGGATGGGCAGATAGAACACAAAGATCCCAAGGTTTTGAAGCCTTGGGGATTTTTTCATTCTAATCATAATTCAGTATCGCAACAAAACAATAGAATAAGATAGAACAAAACACGTAGTATTTGACAATTGCCCGCAAGATGCGTACATTGCCGCCCGGCACTGCAAAAGCAGAATGCCCTCTCCCCCTGCCCAGGTGGTGAAACTGGTAGACACGCTAGCTTCAGGTGCTAGTGATCGAAAGGTCGTGGAGGTTCAAGTCCTCTCCTGGGCACCAACCGTTCAAATCCATCAGTACCTTATAACCTAAAACCCGCCATAGCTGACAATTTTTCCAGCACCAATCCGG
>DAIRVL010000008.1:13642-28039 GCA_036802845.1 Pseudomonadales bacterium
CCGGCAATTATTCACCCAAAAGCGTGCCTTATCCCATACTCAGTACTTGATAACTTTCCAGAGAATCCATCGTGCATCGACTTCTTGTGCTGTTTTTTCTTCTGTCTGCCTGCTCATTCTCGGCCATCAAAGACAAAAACTACGGCTCTGTCGTGGTAGATGAAGTCACCTCTATTTATGACGGCGACACCTTTCGGGCCAACATCAAAAACTGGCCCGCCGTGGTGGGTGAACGCGTGCCGGTGCGCATTTCAGGCATTGATACGCCCGAAATAAAAGCCAGATGTGACAGGGAAAAAACGCTGGCCCGCAAAGCCAAACAACACACAGTTGCCATGTTAAGAGCAGGCAAGCGTATTGAAATTCGATCGATAAAACGCGACAAATATTTCAGACTGCTGGGGGATGTGTATGTCGACGATAAAAATCTGGGTGCCAGTTTGGTGAAAGCGGGCCTGGCCGTGCCTTACGAGGGCGGTACCAAAAAGAATTGGTGCCGCACATTCTAATGCTTAGTGACTGGCATTATTGGCGCCGCCTTTATCACGGCCACCCCCGCAAGCGGCGAGATTCACAATAGCAAGAAGCACCAGAGCTCTTTTAGTGTTCATTTTTATATATCCTTAAGAAAGTAAGCACGATAACGAAGCTATAAGCGTACCCACCTATAACGCCAGACTCTAGGTGATTATTTCTCAGTCAAATAATATGGCTCAAATGTCAGGTAAAAAACGTCCTTAACGAATAAGTCCCGGTTGATAATCTCGACGCTTTAACCATCAAACTGCCCTTGACGGTAGAAAATCAAACCCAGGGCCGCGATGGCAGCAAAACAGGCGCCTGCAATAAAGGTGGCCGGTGCGCCCCAACTGTTCCACAGACTGCCGGCAATCACACTGGCCAGTAACAAGGCCAAACCGCTGGCTAAATTAAAAATACCAAAGGCGGTGCCAAGCAATTCAGCCGGTGCGGTATCGGCCACCAGTTTGAGTAATAAGCCCTGACTAAAGGCCATATGCAAACCCCAGAATGCGGCACCGAGAAAAATCAGCCAGGGCGAGCTGGACATGGCCAGCAGGATATCGGCCAGCACCAGCATACATAGGCCAAAAATCAACAGCAGGCGCGGTGAGAAACGATCGGAAGCGTTGCCCGCCGGATAGGCAAAAAGCGAATACACCACATTCATAACAATCAGGATAACCGGCGTGTAGGCCAGGCTCAGACCCACATCTTGCGCGCGCAGAATCAAAAAGGCTTCGCTGAAACGGGCCAGGGTAAACACCGCACCGAGCGCCACAACCAGCCAATAACGCAGTGTCAGTTTTTTAACGGTGCGCATGCTTAGAAAACGTTTCGGGTCAGATACAAGCTGAGCATCGGGTTTAGGGTCACGCACAGCCAGGGTCAGTACCATGACGGCCAGCCAGGCGGGCATCACGGCCACCCACAGTACCGTTTTAATGTCGTTGTTCAGCCAGAGCATCAGCAGCACGGCCAACAGCGGGCCGACAAAAGCACCGACCGAGTCCAACGACTGACGTAAACCATAGGCGGCTCCGCGCGTGTGAGCCAATACCATGTCACCAATCAAGGCATCACGCGGCGCACCCCGAATGCCTTTACCGATTCGATCAATAAAGCGCGCGCTAAACACCCACCACATGGTGGTCGCCAGTGGAAACATGGGTTTAGTCAGTGCGCTCAGGCCATAACCAAAGACCACCAGAAATTTGCGTTTGCGAAAATAATCACTGATTGCCCCTGAAAATACTTTAGTCACCGAGGCGGTGGCTTCGACTACGCCTTCAACAAGGCCCACGGTGACCATGGAGGCGCCCAGCACGGTGGTCATAAAAATCGGCAGCAGGCTATGAACGAGTTCAGATGAAATATCCATAAACATGGAGACAAAACCCAACGCCCAGATTCCTGACGGTAAGGCGCGATAACCTGTTTTAACGGGAACTGTCTCTGCGTTGTTTGGATCAGTGGGGGGCAGTGTGGACATAAGCGTACATTATCTCAAAATCTCAAACTCAGGATATGGCTATCATACCCTGATACGATTTTTTATTTTGGCAGTTTAACTTGCCAGAATACAGAATACAGCACACGTCCACATCGGACGCTAACGTTTACATAACGCTGCCGCCTTGATTTTATTCCAGATAACACGATGACACGATTCAAGTGATAAATTCAGCACAATTGACCACTACGCACAGTAAGCTTATCTTTTCTACGCCTAAAAACGATGTTACTCTTAGGCCTCGATTTTTCTTGTTCAATCAACTATGGAGATATACCATGAAAAAATTAACTTTAGCCGCCATCTTGTTGGTTGCAGGCAATTTAGTCGGTTGCGCCAGCACCTCGAAACTGGACGAAGTACGTGCTTTGGCTGAAAAAGCGCAATCAAGTGCTGACCAGGCACAACAAACAGCTGATCGTGCGCTGAGCACTGCTGACCAGGCGTCCAAACGTGCTGATGATGCTGCCGCTGCGGCTGCCGCTGCATCAAGCAAAGCAGATGCGGCTGAAGCCTCTGCCAACACAGTAAACGAAAAAATTGACCGTATGTTCAAAAAATCTATGATGAAGTAGTTATTTCTGCCGCAAGGCAGTGATATAACGGCTCATAAAAAAGCACTGTGAAAACACAGTGCTTTTTTTATGCCTGAGAAATTTATTGACGATGTGCTCTATTGAATAGTCACTCGCATGCCCACACGGACATATTTTGCCAGCATCCGAATTTGCGGGTTGGTAAGTGCCACACAGCCTCGTGTCCAATTGTATTTCTGATGCACCGCTAAACTGGCAGCACCCAAACCATGGATGCCTATCATTCCACCCAGTGGGGTGGTGTAAGGCGGCTTGTGTCCTTGAATTTCTGCATTAAAAATAGCCATGTAGTCTTCGACGCTGAGTCGCTTGCTATCAAGCGCGAGCTTGGCGTGCGCGATGCTTGGGTAGTTCAGACTGAAAAAAATAGCGTAACGACTTTTTCTGTTAATGCCATCGATTCGAAATTGCCCCATAGGTGTGCTGCTATCATTCAAAAAATGCAGCGGTTTGGTGCCGAGGCTACCAAAGGCAACACCTCCAAAGTGTTGCACAACCTTATTACCACGCATCACACTCAGCGTTGATGTTTTACTGTCAATCAACAACCAGTTTTCATTGACATGATAAGGTTTAGACGATGACAGGGCACATGCAGCCGTCGATAGTCCCAGCAGAACCAGTGCCAGCAGCACAAACGTAATACACGACCGTATTTTAAAAAAAACAGTTATCATGCGTTTCAGATTAGATTGAATTTAAGGTGTTATATGCAACAGTGTAAGCGATGGTGGCTTTTCTTGGTGGTGTTTTTACACTATTTATTGTTGGTTTGCTCAGCGCATGCTGAAACCTTTGTGCTGCCTGCAGACGGCTCCACCCTGGTCGGCAAACCCAAAATTGTGATTCCTACGCAAGAGAACACGCTGCTGGATATTGCCCGTCAACTGGACGTGGGGCACCACGAAATCACCTGGTCCAACCCCGACGTTGATGTCTGGTTGCCGGAAAAAAATGCCAAGGTCATTATCCCTACCCAATACATTTTGCCACCCAAACCCTGGACCGGGATTATTCTTAATATCTCGCAGAGACGTATGTTCTATTTCCCCCCTCCCGCTAAAGGTGAAACCGCCAAGGTGATGACCTTTCCGCTGAGTATCGCCCGTGAAGGTTGGTCAACGCCCTTGGGTAACACCAAAGTCATCGCTAAACACAAAGATCCGGCGTGGTTCGTACCCAAAAGCATCCAGAAAGAACACAAAGAATCCGGCAATGAAAATTTTCCAGACTACTTTCCGCCCGGCCCTGACAACCCGATGGGTATGCTGGCAATACAGCTGGGATTTCAGAGTATTTTCATTCATGGCACCAACCGTCCCTGGGGCGTGGGCATGCGTACCAGTCATGGTTGTTTGCATTTGTATCCCGAAGACGCGGCAGCGATTTTCCCGATGATAAACAAAAACATTCCGGTACGCGTTATTGACGAACCAATTGTTGTGGGGATACATCAGGGGCAATTGTATATGGCAAGTTACGAACCCGTCGCCGAGTATGGCGCCTCGCAAGACTTGATGACACGCGCATCGCTCGCACTCGCGCCTTATTTGCAAACGTCTGTAACGACAGCGTCCAATTCCAAGTCAAAGCCGCAATCAACAATTATCTACGAGGTCGACTGGAATAAAGTTAAAAAAATCACCCAGCGTTTCCAGGTGATTCCGCTTTCGATTGCACCCAAAGGGGCCTCTTTGGATGAAGTGCTCAATGGTATTGCACCCGATCTGTACGATTATCTGCCCTATGGTGTTGATGCCAACGATGCCTCTTTACCGGGGGAGTAACGTGAAACTGCAAAGGTGCTGGCTTTGCATCGATCACTTTTAGTCAAATCCTTTAAGCTGGGCGAACTCATTTAAGGCAGCACGCTCTGTGACCAGTTGATTAATAAGCGCCTGTGGATCGGCATATCCGAGTGCTACAGCACAAAAGACCAGTTCATGTTGCGCAATACCGACCACCTCACGAATCGTCTGATGCCACACGGCCCATGCTTCCTGCGCGCAGGTGCTCAGCCCTTTTTCTTCACAGAGCAACAGCACATTCTGCATGTAAAGCCCCAGATCTACGTGTTGTCCCAAACCCATTTGCTTATCAATGGTAAAAATCAATCCCACTGGCGCACCGAAAAACTGAAAATTTTTCGCTAATTGCTCAAATTTTGCGGCTTTGTCTTCCCGTGGAATGCCAATCAATTGATACAGCTGGTTGCCTACATCCCGGCGCCGGCTACGGTAAGGGTCGCTCAGATCGGGGGGATAAATATCGTATTCACTGCCATCGCCCAGTGGATTAACGGCCTGTTTTTCTGCAACGGTTTGAACCAGCGCATCACGTACCTTGCCGGACACGGCATACACGTGCCAAGGCTGCAAATTCCCCCCCGATGGCGCACGGGCAGCTTCATGCAGAATTTCTTCAAGCATTTTTTTGTCTATGGGCTTGTCTAAAAAGGCTCGTATGGAACGACGATTTTTAATGGCATCGGATACGCTCAAGGTCTGTTCTGGCACGAGGCAACTCCTTTATTCGCAGGGTTAGATTTTAGTTATTGTTAAAATTATTCCGTTTGAAGTGAACGCTACTTCCACGGGTGTTTTTTAAATCGTGCTTATTTTAAAGGCAAAATCACGCGGAACAAGGCACCACCAAGAATGGAATCTTCAATTTCGAGCGTGCCACGATAGCCTTCAATAATCGTCATAACCGTTGCCAGCCCCACGCCATGCCCCACTGCCCGGCTATCCAGACGCACGCCGCGTTTCAGGATTTCCTGACGACTGTCGAGCGGCACACCCGGGCCATCATCCTCTACCTGAATAATGAGCTGACGGGTCAATTTATGCCGACGCTCAAAAGCTTTAAAAACAACCTGGTGCTTACACTGCTTGAATGCGTTATCGAGCAAATTACCCAGAATATCCAACAGGTCATTCTCATCGCCACAAAAGAACAAACCCTCTTCAACATGGCTATGCAGCTCAACACCCTTGTCGATATAAACCTTTTGCAAGGCTTGCAGAGTTGAGTTGGCATAGGTTGCAAATTTGATCCAGTTTTGACGTATAGTCATCATCCCCTGTACGGCCCGTTGCAACTGATGCTGAACCAATTTATCCATCCGGCTGACTTGTTCATTAATGGAGGAAAACAAGGTTTCTCTGGACTGACTATCGGCGTGGTTCTGCAGGCCTTTTAACACCGCCAAAGGCGTTTTCAGGCTGTGTGCCAAATCGGCCATGGTGTTGCGATAACGTTGTCGCTGTTCGCGCTCATTAGCCAGTAATAAATTCAGGTTGGCCACCAAAAGACTCAGCTCTTTTGGATAATGCTCGCCTAAGCGACTCGCACCACCGGATTCCAGCTGACGCAATTCTTTGGTCAGTTTTCGAAGCGGCTCCAATCCCCAATGCAAAATGAGTGCTTCGAGCGTGAGCATAACGGAAAGCAAAATAACGAGAACCACAAAAATGGTCATACGATAACTTTGAATTTCTTCACGCAAGGGACGCAAGCGTTCCAGAACCACAAAGTTATAATCGGACATTCGTTTGGGATCTTTCAGATCCTGCATGCCGACACCATATTTCATCAATATCAGCGACTCCCCTTCCCCTGTGCTGCTATTGATGCGCTCATAACTCCACACGCCTCGGGGCACGGTTTTGAAATGTTTAATCGACAACGTTTTCGCCGACGTGGAGCGCCAGACAATGTTGGCATTTTTATCGATCACCAGCGCATACAATCCGCTGTTAGCCTGGTTAAATCGTTGATCACGCAAAGAACGGGGCAGATTTATTTCCTGTTTCTCATTAAATTCGGCCAGTGAAATCAGCGTATAAATATGCAATTTGATGCGCTCACGGGAGCTGTCTTGCAGATACAAATCGAAGGTGTGACTGACAATCAAGGCAAGTACTGTGAAAAAAATACTGATAACGATACCGCTAACGATCAATAGGCGCGCTCTTAGCGAATAGTTCATCTACGTATTTCCATGACTACGGTTGCTTTTATTCACAGATATCGTTGGAGAGCATCGAGTCATTCGCTTTGAATTCAGAGCCACCTCAAAAGAGGTGAACGGCGACTGGCACATGCTGACAAGGCATCAACAAGATTCATTGATACTTTTTTCCTGATAATTGCCGGTGAGTTTAGAGAAGAGCGTCCAAGTTGAATTTATAACCACGGCCCCGCAAGGTTTCAATTACTTTTGACTGGCCTTCTGGATCGAGTTTTTTTCGCAAGCGCGCAATAAAAACCTCGATAACATTACTGTCGCGATCGTAATCCTGTTCGTAAAGATAATCGATCAAAGCCGCTTTGGTAATGACTTCCGTCGCATGCAACATCATGTATTCAAGAATTTTATATTCATAGGCCGTAAGATCCAGGGGACGATCATGCATGGTGACAACTTGCGTTTTGATATCCAGCCTTAAACCACCCACTTTCATTTCCGCGCTGGAATAACCGGCACTGCGTCGGATCAAGGCTTGAATTCGTGCCATGAGCTCTTCTATTTGAAAAGGCTTGACCAAATAATCATCGGCACCCAGATTGAGCGCATCGACCTTGGTTTTCCAGTCAGAACGCGCTGTCAGCACCAGAATCGGCAAGTTTTTCTCTTTTGCACGAAACTCTTTAATCAGGTCAATTCCCGTAATCTTGGGCAAACCCAAATCTATAATCGCCAGGTCATAGCTGTATTCGAGCCCCAAATAACGCCCCTGCTCACCATCAGACGCGACATCAATTCGATAACCCTGCGCAGAAAGTACAGTACTCAGTTGCTCGCACAGTGCAGGCTCATCTTCAATCAGCAGAATTCGCATACCAGCTACCATCGTCCCCTGAAATAAATTGGTCGCGTTCTTCGTTATAATCCAGTGCATGCAGCTCACCAGAGCGCCGTAATAATTTGATTCGGTAAATTGACTTTTCCTCTGTCAAACGTTGCACACCCAATACAACACCATCGTAACGACGCATCGCCGCCGAAATGGCTTTATTCATGCCTGCAGAGAACTGTTCGACCTTTGCGTGGCTGTTAATGACCATCGGATTATGTTTTCTTTCTTCAACGGATAAACTGCGTAACTGGCTTATCCACTGATACACAGGATTAATCGTTTTTTCTAACCAGCCAACCACTGACTTGTCTTGCTGATTCAATACATAGTCTGTTTGCAGCTGGGTGCGTTCAGATGCCACTACAGAAAATCCACCCTGCGCAACGTCTGACATCTGCTTTTCGTTGTCCATCGAAGTGGTCAGATTATCCTGAGTGACCGGCAATACGGCTTCGGTATTCACGCTGTTCACTGTCTGCTCTGACAGGTCAGACGCTCTTATTACAGTGGCCAGGATCAAACCCATAACAAACATAAGAATTTCACTTACACGTTTTCGATGCACTGAATAAGCAGCAAGCATTGCACGGGTCTCATTGACATTAAGAATGTTGGTTCAACTTTAAACTGTGAGTGATTAACCACAGCTTAATCAGAAAACACCCGCTTCTTATTACGGCAGAATATACCTAAAATACGTACCCGGCATATAAGCACGTGATACCGCTTATACTTAACGTCAAGACGTGCAAAAACTCATGCGATGTAACTACTGATGGCATTAAAAATAACCAGCGAATGCATTAACTGCGATGTCTGTGAGCCTGAGTGCCCGAATGATGCTATCTATATGGGTGACGAAATATACGAAATCCATCCCGGATTGTGTACTGAGTGTGTAGGCCACTTTGACACCCCACAATGCCAAGTAGTTTGCCCGATTAACTGCATTCTACCTGACGGTGCGCATGAAGAAAGCCCCGCTGAGCTGCTGGAAAAATTCAAACACATCCAGATACACCGCATCTAGACTATCTTCCAGCCACCTGTTTCACATTAAATCAATCAGCGGACAACCTTTCCGACGCATGGATCTGTTTCATATTAAACTCCACACGTCGATTCAGCGCGCGGCCCTCAGGTGTGTTGTTATCTGCAACAGGAGCCAACTCCCCATAACCATGTGCGATCAGGCGAGAAGGAGCGATGCCACGGGCCACCAAATGCAGTCTGACGGCCTGAGCCCGGTGACGTGACAACACCAGATTTCTTTCTTTCGTACCCACACTGTCAGCATACGCCTGAATTTCGACGCTGAACGATGGACAGAATCTAAGCACTTCAGCGGCTTCATTTAACACCGAAACAGCGCTCGGAGTTAAAGCTGCTTTATTGGTTTCGAAGTGAATGCCTTCAATGCGTCCAGACACCACGGCACAAGAATGCTTTTGTTCAGCAATAGGCGGCATATGACAACGGGAGTCTGATGTAACATTTTTACATAGGTCTTTTTTCGTCGTTTCCACCAACACAGCTACGGGCTGTGCTTTGGGGTTTTCAGCCAGGTGTTCTGTTTTTCGAGCAAAACGTTTTACAACACCCACCGAGAACTGGCTGGCGTCTTTATCATAACTTTCAAGCTCAGCGCGGAGTGACCAGCCATTGCGCCAAGCCCATTCGGTACCCAGCCCCAACATCAGCTGATAATCATTAACGGTATCGGTGGGAACATCACTGGACGTATTGATTGAAGCAAGACCTGCTTTTACAAACACCGAACGAGATCGCTGACCCAGAAGATGATACAGCACACTCACGGCATAGGGATTGTATTCAACCTCACCCTCAGGCAACAAGGTCGCTTTTCCCAATCTCGCTATGGAAGCCTCAATGGAAACCTGATCCAAAAGGTCATAACCCGCAGCAAGCTTGAATCCAAAACTTTTATCATCATCCAGCAAATAAGGCGACGTATCGGTTTCCGGCTCAAGCCATGTGGGCCCGAACGCTCCCAGCACATAGAATTTTCCTTGTTCTCCGTCAGTGTTTTCGGCTGCCACCACGTCGTGAGAGCGACTTAGAACCAGTCCCAACAGACACGCGCTTGTTATAAAGGTGAAGGAACGAAACGTCGCCCTGACACGCAGAAATGAAAAAATACGTAGCGCCGCAACCAACAACAACAAAGAAAGCAGGTATTCATTGAATGCACCAACACCATTAAGCCCTACTTTAACGCGCTCATCAGAGCCTGCTGAGCCCCCGCCTACCGCACGGGGATCGGTGTTGTTTTCATTATCAAGGTAATCCGGAATACCATCCCCGTCAGTGTCTGGACAGCTTTGCTCAATTGGGCACTCATCACGATCAGAAATACCATCTCCATCAGTATCCTGATCATCTGCGTCATCATCATTATCAACGCTATCAAGATAATCCGGCGTACCATCGCCGTCACTGTCGGCACATCCTGCCAGATAATCGCTGCATTCTTCATTGTCACTGACACCATCATTATCGCTGTCCTGATCACTGTAATCTGGAATCAGGTCATCGTCATGATTGGGGCAGCCACTCACGTAATCAGGGCACTCAATATCATCGGGCAAACCATCGTTGTCGCTATCCCCAGGGGCATCGCCATGATCAGCAATATCAACAAAGTCTGGAATTCCATCCCCATCACTATCCGTACAGGCCAAGCTGTTGGCGCACTCTTCACTATCCAAAGCACCATCACCGTCACTGTCAACATCAAGACTGTTGGGTAAACCATCCCCATCCACATCGTTACCACCTTCGACGTCATCAGGAATTCCATCGTTGTCATCATCCGGATCCAGATAATTGGGAATACCATCATTGTCACTGTCAATCAAACGATCAGTATCAATGGATTCAAGAATCATCCATGAATTAATGTGCGATTTAACGAAACCTGTGCCTGCATCCACAACACCAAATTCGAGGTGGTTTCGTTCACCCGGTCTAACAGCTGCGGTACATGTCAGTACCACACTGAAGCCGTCCATTTCCGTATTGTGAGGGCTGTCCATGGTTGACGTTAATGAATTTAATCGGCGCACATTGTCAATATAAAGCTCAGAATTGCTCACATTATTAATAGTCTCAACACCCACTTTGTTGCCATTAACCTGCGCACAATTAACACCATTAACCAAAATAGCCATAAAATCATGCGGTACATTACTGATAGCCGACATACTTGCATCGTATTCGTCAGAACCAAAAACATAGTTAATGCTGATCTGGGTTTGTCCCGCAAGTGGAATAAAATCCAGCTCAATGATGGATTCATCACGCGTAAAGTGGCGATTGTTCAATTGAAAGAAGTCACGATCTTCTATATTTAAATCAAAAATAACATCGCTACTTCGATCACTGCTATTGGGACCCAGGATGCTGCTCACAGCGCCATTGCTTAACACAACGCCGTTTTCGATACCTACATGGCCATAACCAGAAATAAACCCAGCCTGTTTTCGAGCGCCGGTATGCCTGACATTCAGCACCCGTACATCCTTACCCAAAATAGACTTCGCCAATAAGGTCGACGTGACAGAGTGTTCTCTCAAATCCCTGACAACGTCATTGGCGCTTCCGACTTTGAACTCAGCAACGCTGTACTGATGAAAACATAACAAAACAAAAAACAAGATCCAGCCTGCACGTTTATTAGAATTAAGGCTCATGGCATTCCCTGTCTGATTGAATGATCTAACGAATATAATTAGTTAACGGCATGATGTTCAATAGGGCGAAGACGATAGCAGATTGGCCTTAAGAAAACATCTGTGTTTAACGACACTGCTCGCGAATCGCACCAAGGATTGAGCGCGTCAGGTATTCGAAATTAACAACGCCAACACATCATTATGATGGCTTTTTGTTTTAACTTTTCTGATGATGTGTTTAATCACTCCCTTTTTATCAATCACAAAACTTGTTCTGATTAAGCCAACATAGTCTCGCCCGGCCATTTTCTTGGGGCCCCACACCCCATAGGTGTCTGCAATAACATGCCCAACATCGGATAACAAATCAAAATTGAGCTGGTACTTGCTGGCAAAGCTCTGTAAACGCGGCACAGTATCCGGACTTAGCGCCAAAACAACCGTATCAAGGGCGGAAAATTGTTCGAGCGAATCGCGCATTCCACAGGCCTGCACCGTACAACCTGGCGTAGACGCTTTGGGATAAAAATAGAGCACAACATTCTTTTTGTTGCGAAAGTCTGCCAGATTAACCATTTCCTTGTGATGATTCATCGCAGTAAACAAGGGCGCTGACTGTCCAAGCTTGAGAAGGTGTTCCATTTAGATCTCCCTGGAAAAATAATTTAAGCACATTGCCAAGTCAGCACGGAATAAAGTACGACTGGCTGTAATCAGTTCACACCATTATACTCTTGCAAATCCATCCAACCTGCAGAGCATAAGAATGAATTCGGCATCACGATTTTTCTTCGTCCTGTTTATTTTACTTTTTTTAAGTTCCTGTATAGAACCCAAAACACCGGAAGAAGCCGCTCGCCGTTTCTGGACAGCGATGCAGAAACAGGACCCTGATTCAGCACAGAAACTGGCCATTGATGGCTCGGCTAAGAAATTATTAAGCACATTACAACCACAGAGTTTTCAACTGGGGCCAACAGAAACCAACGGCAATCAAGCCTCCATTCGCACCACGCTTTTTAAGGCGAACGGTACAGAAACTCAAGAAGTATTATTAACTACCGTACTGTTTTATCACAATGAGACATGGCGGGTTTCGATTAAACAAACCGAAAGTTCACTGCTGCCGGGGGCTTTAAGGAAATTAATGCGTAATCTAGAAGAAATCAGCAATAGCATTGGCCATACACTGGGCACGTCGTTGCATGAAAGCAGCGGGCAAAAGTAATCTATAAAACTCTCACCGGGCATTCAATCTGCCTGAATCAAAGTCAGACTAACCCCCTTTATTTATTCGAAAATGGGGCCGTTTATTTAAACCAGCATCTCAGGCCGTTGAATCAAACTTAAATTGCCTCGTTTTTCCGGTGATGCAGGTGTAATTCAAGCCATGAAATTATGTCTCATAGCAAGCGCCAGCTCATGAACACTTTTCATGGAGCCTTTCCCTGACTGAGCATCATTATAGGCAGTGGCAAGCATTGAGCGTTCTTGTCCTCCCAATAAGGACCAGATCCCACTCTGAAAAGGGTTCCCAAGACTTCGGCCTTCCACCGTCAAATCAGCCATGCTGTTTTCAAGCTGCTCAATCAAGCGACCACGGTCCGCCTTTTGCCCCACGGCATCAAGACGAGTCGCCAGTGCTTCACTGACCTCTTCCAGGACGCGTTGATTATGCTCAACAGCACCGTCTATATAGGGCGGCTGAAGCTGCGCATGCAGTTGCTTCTGATAATAATTGAACACACTGTCGATACGCGTCCCTTTATCACTCACATCATGTGAATCATTTTTTTTCGTTAAGCCTTGCGAGGCTGGCGTTTTTTCTGCGCGATGAAACATCGACGTCACCAACTTGCTCACACCTTTTAACAGCACACCAGAGACTAGCGCCTCAATAGACATACCCACCCTCCTTTCTTGATAGTGCCAAGCTGATGCAATTAAAGCACCAACAATGCCGGAGATTTATTCTTGTGAGTCCGATGCAGAATTTCGTATCTATTTCCAGGTATTGACGGCAAGTGATCACCGATTGGCACTGTTCAATACGGAAAAAACAGGCCGCTTTATTTTTAAATTACAAAAACAACACAAAAGCAACACAGAAAATATCAGATTCTCACGCACACGGGGCGTAACGTAGCCTTAGATTATTAAATAACGCCCGAAGTATGGACACGTACCCATGACACATAAACATCACCCGACTTAGGCCGCTCAAAAATTCAAATGCATATCACACTTGAAAACATACTTGGTCGGAAATCTGACATACCAAGTAAAGAAATTGAAGTAGACCGTGAGCTCCTTATTCACTTAAGAAAAAGAATCACGGGCGAACAATTTATCTTTGATGTTTCTTTTCCCGAACAATTGGAATTGAACTACCAGGACAATGCGTTCCGACATTCATTGATCATGATTCGGTTTATTTTGATTGCCGGATTGCTTTTTTTTATTTCACTACACCTGCTTGAAGCGCTGTCATCGCAACTACACGCTTTAAATGCCTGGCTCAATCGTATTCCTGCCATTTTCACACTGAGCATTTTGCTCTTCTTTAGTTACCATCCGAACTTCAAACGTAATTATCAAAACACCATCACTTTAAGCATCCTACTCACAAGTATTTCGGTATTATCGAGCGTGACCTACTACAGCGTTGAGCCGCTGATTACCCTTAACTATGTCATCGTATACATGGTCTATTTGTTCGGCATTCTGGCCATGCCTATTACCTTCAAACACGCCTCATTTGCAGGCGTAGTACTGTGGTTTACCTTGGTCCTCGTGATGCGTTATGTAAAACAAACACCTGACGAAATATTTATTTTGTTGGTTTTTTTAATGTTTGGTGGCATTACGGGTGGTTTGGGTTTTTCTTACATTATGGACAGACTTTCACGGATTAATTTCATTCAAAGCAAACTACTTCTGGTAGAAAAAGCAAAGCTTAACAAAAACAATATTCAGCTGGAGGGTTTGGCTAAAACGGATGCGCTCACCGGCATCGGGAATCGCCGCTGTTTTGACGAAGGATTACTGGAAGAGTGGAATCGCGCCATACGCAATGGCGACTCACTGGGTTTGATTTTATTGGATATCGATTATTTCAAACAATACAACGATATTTATGGGCATCAAGCAGGCGATGAATGCCTGATCCAGATTGCTGAAATGCTTTCAGGAAAAATTCGTCGCGCCAGCGA
>DAIRVL010000009.1:0-27813 GCA_036802845.1 Pseudomonadales bacterium
AATTCAACCGTCAAATACAGACACGCATCACAACCCCGCTGGTCATCATGTTGCCGGCTGGCTCAAGCACCGGGGCAGAACATCTCAGCGGGCACACAATATGAGCAACAACTAAAGAGCTCAGGTTAGCCCTTCTTCCGCGAGCCTAAGGCAATTTGTCCTGTATTTGGACAAAAGGACAAACATGCAATTAAGTAATGCAGTAACATACGCTTTCCCCTATTTATTTATTATCCATGTCCGTCAATTTTTGAGGCCCCTTGCATGTTCCGTTGTTGCGCTGCCGTTGTCGCTCTTGCCCTATGCACGCTAACGTCCGTCATTGATGCCCGTGCAGACGACCTTACTCTGCCCAGTCCGTGGAGCGCCGGCCTCGACATCGGCGGTGGGAGGCTCAACAAGCAAACCTTCGAAAAGGCTGGCCGAACGCCCTTATACCTCGGTTTCCATCTGCACTACGAGCTGAACAGTCACTGGCGAGTAGGCCTACAGCTTAGTGGTGATCTGCTTGAACCAGGCGATTATAACGACCCGAGCAAGGGTGCCGGTATTACGCAGGTGCTTGCTACGCTCGAAGCCCACCCTTTCGCTGATCCACGGGCGTGGATTGAGGCAGGCGCGGGCACAGTAAATTACTGGTCGAATGCCGCCACAGACACAAATGATAGTGGCAGTGTGTGGCAACTGCAGGCCGGACATGCGCTGTACTGGCGCAAGCACCTGCGTGCCGGCCCATTCGTCGGACTGAGCAGAGGCGATGGCGGTCGACTGTCGCACACCGCCGGATTCCTGGGCGTGCGTATCGAGTGGCAGCAATAGTCAGCGGCCTTTGCTGCGGCTTGTCGTGCAGGTAAAATTTCCTCATCGGAAAAAATAGATATAATACCCCTTTATTCTCGCCACCAGAGTTCACGCGATGTACGCAGTACTGGATATTGGTTCAAACAGTTTTCACATGGTTATTGCTGAAAAACGTGATGAAAAACTTGTCATCCTGCAAACAATGAACAGCAAGGTCCAGCTGGCCGAGGGTTTGATGCAGACGGGAAAAATATCCAAAAATGCGCGTGAACGTGCTTTTGCAACACTTAAAGAATTCCGTCTTGCGTTATCGAAATACCCCATCACCTATTTTTGTGCCGTAGGTACCAGCACCCTGCGTGAAGCCAGAAATGCCGCGCGTTTTATTGAGGAGGCCAAAGCAATGGGCTTTCCTATTAATGTAATATCGGGCATGGAAGAAGCGTTTTATATTTATCAGGGCGTACACACTTTTTTACCTGTTTCTGACAAACAGCGGCTTATTTTTGATGTGGGTGGAGGCAGCACGGAGTTTGCCATTGGCAATAAAGCAACACCACTTTTCATGGATAGCCTGCCCATTGGATGCGTCACCTTACGCTCGTCTAACAATGCCGAACAAAAAGACGAGAAAATCACCCATAAAACCCTGGCCAAAACACGGCGCAAAGTACATGAAATGTTAGAGCATAAGCTCAATAGCGATTTTTACGCGCTGGAATGGGACGAAGTATATGCCACCTCAGGCACGGCCAAAATGCTGAGCACCGTGTTACGTGAAAACAAACTCACCGATGGGGAAATTACACCTAAGGCCTTGTTGACACTGGAAGATATGATTGTCGATTTAGGTGCCACCTCAGCACTTAACCAGCTCACTGGTCTGAAAGCCAACCGACGCTCAGTGGTGGTCAGCGGGCTGGCGATTATGCAGAGCATTATGGATCACCTGGGAATGGATCATGTCGATTACAGTGATGTCGCCCTGCGTGAAGGGGTGCTGCTGGGGCTGGAAAAACAGGGCAAGGATTTTCCCTTGTACAGTTTGATCAGTTCAGAGGGGGTTAACGCCTGACTTGATGTGTAAATCAAGTCAGAAGTAGCACACGGTTAACTTTCCTTTTTAGAATATTTAGCCACTAGAGCAAAGGTATCTTCTTGTGAACGCACCTTGCGTTTTTTGTTACGCTTTTTCAGATGATTGTCTTGTGTAAGGTCGAGAACGCGGGCTTTGACCCGGTCATTCCATTGCAGTTCGATTATTTTACGCAAAAACGCTTGCAAGTTCGGGTCGTAAATCGGGCAGCCGACTTCAACACGGCCATCGAGATTGCGTGTCATTAAATCGGCTGAGGCAATGTAAAAAACCGGGTGGCCCGCGTTTTCAAAAATATACACACGGGCATGCTCAAGGTAACGGTCAACAATGCTGATGGCTTCGATATTGTCACTCACGCCGGGCACACCGGGCACCAATGACATCATGCCACGGATAATCAAACGTATTTTTACACCGGCACAGCTGGCTTCGTACAACTTCTGAATAATTGCGGTGTCGACCAGATTATTGCATTTGAAGGTGATGCCGGCTTTTTTTCCCGCTTTGGCGTTTTGAATTTCCTGCTCTATTTTTGCCGTGATGCCTGAACGGAAGGTGTGCGGTGACACCAGCAGATGTTTGTAGGTAAATTGCCGGTAAGTGTAACGAATAAACTCAAATAAATTGGCAACTTCCTGACCAATCTCCTGGTTATAGGTAAGCAAGGAAAAATCGGTGTAAATGCGTGCAGTTTTTTCGTTAAAATTACCGGTGCCAATATGAGTGTAATAACGCAGTGCGTTGCCTTCCATGCGACTGATCAGTATCAACTTTGAATGCACTTTTAAACCAGGCACCCCAAAAATTACATTGACACCGGCTTCGCTGAGTTGATTGGCCCACTGAATATTGGCCTGCTCATCAAAGCGTGCCTGTAATTCCATAATCACGATCACTTCTTTTTGATTATGCACGGCATTGATCAGGGCATTGGCTATATGCGAATCACCGGCAAGCCGATACAAGGTGATTTTAATTGAACGCACGTACGGATCTAGCGCTGCGGTGTAGAGTAAATCTTCGACATAAATAAACGAATGATAAGGGTAATGCAAAAGCACGTCCCGCTGTTGCAAGGTGTTAAACACCAGATTATTTTTTTCCAGATCCTTGATGGGCACCGGCACACTTCTTTTGTATTCCAGTCTGGCAGGGCCAAGATTTGGAAAACGAATAAAATCCTTGAAATTGTGATAACGGCTACCGGCCATCATGCTGTCGTAACGACCAAAACCCAGGTTTCGCACCAAAAAACCTAATAAATCTTCCGGAATATTCCTGTCGTAAACAAAACGCACGGGGTCACCGAGCTTGCGTTTTTTCAGGCTGAGCGTCATTTTATCAATAATACTTTGTGAAACTCCTTCACTAATTTCAAGTTCTGCATCGCGGGTGAGTTTAAAGGTGTAGGCTTCGGCATTCTGAATGGCAAGCACGCCACGAAAAACCGCTTTCAGATACAAACGAATAATGTTTTCCAGCACGATAATGACTTTTTCCTTGCTGCGTTTGGGGGGTGGAATCACGATAAAACGTGGCAAAGGCGGCGATGGAATTTCCAGAACACTGTAACGCACCTGATTATTTTCCAGCGTTAACTTAACCGCAAAATAAATACTGCTGTCCGAGAGCTGGGGAATACGCGTTTGTGTATCAGTGAATAAAATGGGACGCAAGATCGGCAGGATTTTTTTCTGAAAATAGTTAGCCAGAAATGGCAGTTGATGCGCTTGCACCTGAGACTCATCAATCAGCTGGATATTGTATTTTGCCAAGTCCTCCAGCGCATCCATGTAGGCAATGTCAAAACGGTACTGGAGTTTTACAACATTTTTTTGAATTTCTTCGTAGAGCTGAACACTTTTTTCTTTTTCCTTGCCGCTTGAAAAGGCCACCAGACGGCGCAAATCCGCCACGCGCACCCTGAAAAATTCGTCCAGATTGTTGGAAAAAATGCCCAGATAACGGATGCGCTCAATAACGGGCACTTCTTTGTTTTCGGCCTCCTGAAGAACGCGTTCATTAAAAGACAACCAGCTGATTTCTTTTGCAATCAGCGGGATTTCAGCGGGTAGAGTTGGGCTGTGTTCGGGTGTGCTTAACAAAGTACGCTCGCAAATTTTCTATTGTTTAAAAGGAATAAGGTGTTTATTTTATTTGTGCTATTACAAACCCAAACGCGCCATCAAACGCACAGGAATCAAGGGCAAAAACCAGCGCGCCAACACCCAGGGGAAACGCGGGATAATGGCACGCGGTGCCTGTTTTTCAATGGCGTGAACAATTAATTTTGCCGCCTTGTCGGCTTCGATAGCAAAGGGCGTGTGCGCCACGCCGTCAACGATCGGCGTGCGGACAAAACCAGGGTAAAGAATGGTGACCCGAATACCCTCACGCCAGCCTTCAGCCCGCAGACCTTCCAGATACATTGATAAGCCCGCTTTAGACGCTGAGTAGGCCACATTACCGGGAAAACTGCCAAAGGCAGCGACCGAGCAGGTACCGACCACATGCCCGCCGCCCTGTGTACGAAAAAAACGCACGGCGGCATCGGTCATGGCCATGGCACCAAGCAGATTGGTTTCAATCGTGCGACGTGTTTTGTCAAACGATTTGCCACCGATGCGCCCACCCAGCCCAATGCCGGCGTTAATAAACACCGCGCCCAGTCCACCCAATGCCTGCGCCGCCGCCTGAATCAAATTATCACTGGCAGCGTAATCGACCACGTCATGCACATGGACGCTGATTTTAAGCTCAGGGTGCTGCTGACGTATTTCCTTGGCCAAGGCTTCCAACTCTTCCGCTCGACGTGCCGACAGCGCAAGGTTCCAACCCTGATGGGCCAGTTCACGCGCCACCGCTGCACCTATGCCTGAGCTGGCACCGGTGATTAACATTGAATGCGTTATATTTTTCATACTCAATTCCTTTAATCGGGTCGTTACTGTGCTCTATGACACGATAAAAATCAGGCTTAGAGCCCAATAATTCCACCGTCGTTTTTGGTAATCATGATTGTTGCCGAGCGCGGACGAGCCAGCTTGCCGCCGGGACCATAGGCCGGCACACCAGCACCGTTAGCCGGCCAATGACTGGTGTATTTTATCGGGTCGTTGATATCGCTGGCACGGGTATTTTCACCCGGATGCTGGATATTAACGAACAAGATCGTACCATCAGGCGATTCGGCGAGCCCGGTAACTTCAGCGCCCACGGGCGCAGTCAGAAAACGTTTGAATATGGTGTTATCCATTTTTTTGCCAGCAAAGGTTGGTACGCTCACTGATGTTGAAGCGCTTGACTTTCTGGCCACATTGCTCACGACGATTTTGCCACCGTCGCCATAGGTGCCCGGTACGGCTGCCAATAGCATGCAGTTGGATACTTCGGTGTAGGCGTGGTCGTCGGTTTCTATCCACAAAATGCCACTGGCAGACGAAAACCAGCAGCCATCCGGTTTGAACAGTTCATTTTCATCTGTCAGGCCGGAAATGTTTACGTTTTTCTGGAAGTTGGCATCGTCATCGCCGGCGCTGGCCCGACTGGCAAACAGGAAAATATCCCAATTAAACGTGGTCGCTGAGGCATCGTTGTCTGTTTCGCGGATACGCATGACCTGTCCATTCACATTGCCGCGCAGCTTGGGCCCTGGCAAGTTGCTGTCATCTTGCCAGTAGCGAGGGAAGGCCGGTTCCACATCGGCACTGGAATGGTTGTTTTCACTGACGATGCCAACGGTGCCGCGATCAGGGTTTTCGGTCATGGTGATATAGATTTCGCCGTTTTTTGGGTTAACGGCTGTCCACTCCGGACGATCACATTTAGTGGCACCGGCCGCATCAGCCGCCAGACGCGCATTGATAACAACATCGGCCAGGTCGGAAAAAACATAGGCCTTGTTGGTGGCGACATCCGGGTTATTCAGATCTAACGCGAGCCAGGTGCCGCTGCCATCGGCGTTGAATCGGGCAGCGTATAGCGTGCCTTCATCTAAATATTTAGCCCCCGTTGCCAATCGATTTACAGGCGTGGCATCGGCGGCCGACCACAGTGCTTTGGATACAAATTTATAGACGTATTCATTGCGCGCATCGTCACCCATGTAAAAGGCCAGTGCTTTGCCAACCACCGGATTACTCGGCCAGGCCCCTTCGTGTGCGAAGCGTCCTAACGCGCTACGCTTTGCCGGTATTGAATTCGGGTCGTAGGGATCAACTTCAATCACCCAACCAAAGGTATTGTGCGTATTGCGAAAATCATCGCTGCCATCACTGGACTGGCCGGTTTTACTTGCATCCCAGCGAGCATATTCGCTGCTGCTTGAGTCAGCAGGAATAACCGTCGACCAACGCTGGCGATCACGGGCGCCCTGCCCGATGCCAACACGCCGGAAGGCCGTGATTTCTTTAGCCGTGCGTAGCGCATCATTCTGTTCTGCACGGCGAAAAAAACCCGAAAAGTTTTCTTCACACGTGAGGTAGGTCCCCCAAGGGGTGTGGCCGCAGGCGCAATTGCCAATCATGCCACGGGTCAGATGACCATCGGGAGAATACTGTGTTCGCATCAAGGCTGACCCTTTGGCCGGGCCGTTGAGTGTCATCGGCGTGCGCGGTGTGATACGACGATTGAATCGGGACTGACTGTTGCGAACAAAATGTGAACCCGATTTAACAATTTCGATCACCGACGCGCCATGCGCTTCGATTTCTTTTAAGGCCTCAACCTCGGGCCGTGGGCCGGCATCGGGGGTGTTATTTGTTTGCCCCAAACGATGTAGAAAAGGCGCAGTGCCGTTAATCGCTTCGTGATTGATGCACATAAGCGCCCGCGTGTTGCTATCCGGCTGGGGTTTGCCGTCAGCGGACAAGCCAAAATAAAACATGCCATCGTGATGATCGCCGCTGCGATGGGCAAAATTGTCGTCAGTGCCGTCGTTTTTATAATCGCTTACGGCGGCATCCAGGGCATCCCCCGTTGCGTACAACACCGTGGCGCTATAACCCTCGGGCACGGTCACGGCATCGGCAATGCTTTTGCTAACGGCCTTGAAGCCCAAGACCGGTGTTGAGGCTGGCGCGCTGGGTAACGAAGCCATTGGCGTTTCATCACGTCCATTACACGCCGTTAAACCCAGAGCACCGAAACTGGCCACCGCGAGTGCCCCCACCCCTGAGCGCAGAAAATCACGCCGACTCAAGCCGGCCGCAAAAACATCGCGCAGATGGCTGTTGGTGCTCGGATTATTATCCGCATCGTCTGGATCAATAAAGGGCTTATTAATGTCGGTGGAAGAACCTTGCATGCCGGATTTTTGCTCCTGTGACTGGTAAAAAATACAAAACGTAAGAGTCTAGGTGCCGAATATGACAGAAATTTGAAACCACGAAAACGGCAGAGCCCTACAAATCAGCACGCAACAGGTTTTTATCCAGCCCCAACACACGGCGGCGATGAAACATAATAATCATAAGCAAGACACTACCCGCAGTGATGGTGACCGGAAATAATACGGTCGTCACTGAATAACTTTCCAGCGCCACAATAGCCAGAACGTTTCGCAGCGAAAACAGTCCATAAAACGTCAGTGATTCTGCCATGGGGTCGGCGTAAACCTTTCTGAACGTAGGTCCGAATCCGAGCAGATCGACCACCGTTAAAATAATCACCGCGCCCAGCGGATCGGCGGTGAAATACCACAGTGGCAGTGAAAGCAGCGCAGTAATTAAAAAGGCCACATCGCTGCGCGTGACCGCTGTATCGCTTTGTTTTACGTAGGCGAGCACAGCAATGCACACAGTCAGGCCGCCAGACAGGCCCATCGACCACGTGCCTACACCACCATGGGCGCTGACTTGCGCCAGAAAAACCACCACTGAGGCAATGCTCCAGATCAACCAGGAAAACAGGTGCGGCCTGATCGTACCCTGCAAAATGCCTCGAATATAGGGATAAAACGCAATACAGGTCAGTACAATGGCGAGTACACTTACTACGGTTTTATAAAACATAGTGGCCTTTATCAGAGAAAAAACACTGCGCAAGTATCGGCCCAGTATGGCGCATTTTAAATCCACACACCCTATTTTGCATTTGGATCCGGCAGCTGTGAGTGGTATACCATTAACAGGGCTTATTACCTGAATCCTCCTGGTTTAAAATTCACAAGCCCGCCCCAATTACTGAAACAGGAAACAAAAACGCACTTAATGTGCTTATTCAAACCAACAAAGAGGTCATTGGATTATGTTACGAATCGGCTTGTTTTTGGCTACCAACTTGGCGGTGATGCTGCTTGCCAGCCTTACCCTGAAAATTCTCGGCGTCGATAGCTATCTTGCGCAAAGTGGCAGCGGACTCAATCTGACCAGCTTGTTAATTTTCTGTGGCGTATTTGGTATGAGCGGCGCACTGGTGTCGTTGATGTTATCAAAAACCATCGCCAAATGGTCTGCGCGTGTGTCCATCATTGAAACCCCGCAAACTAATACCGAACGTTGGTTGGTCAATACAGTGGCATCCTTAGCCCAAGAAGCTGGAATCGGCATGCCGGACGTGGGTATTTTTCCGGCACAACAAAGTAATGCCTTTGCCACAGGCTGGAATCGCAACAGCGCGCTGGTGGCCGTGAGCGAGGGTTTGTTACAACGCATGAATGAAGATGAAGTACGTGCCGTGCTGGCCCATGAAATAGCCCATGTCAGCAATGGTGACATGGTCACGCTGGCCCTGATTCAGGGGGTGGTGAACACCTTTGTCATGTTTTTTGCCCGTATTATTGGCAGCGTGGTTGATAAAGCAATATTCAAGGAAGAGCGCGGTCATGGTATGGGTTTTTACATAGCCACCTTTGTGGCAGAAATTGTGCTGGGTATTCTTGCGTCGGCCATTGTCATGTGGTTTTCACGTTACCGTGAATTTCGTGCCGATGCCGGTGGCGCCCGTCTGGCCGGACGCAATTCCATGATCAATGCCTTGCGCCGTTTACAGCAGGAACAGGACGTGCCCAATCAACTGCCCGACAGCATGATGGCTTTTGGTATCAACCAGGGCGTTCGCGCCGGTCTGATGGCGATGTTTGCCAGCCATCCGCCGCTTGAAGCGCGCATCAAGGCTTTACAAGAACTTGCATAGTCTTTGGATTTTTCTTAACCCGGTGTTTCAACGGCAGAGCGCAGATGTGACACACCGGCAAGGTCTTTCGTCCTCAAAACTTATACCAGTTCATCCTTGATCAACACCTCGTTCGGATGCGCCTTGAGAAATTCCAGGGCATAGGCAAGCTCACCCGAGGTTTCTGCAAACAGGCTCAGCAAGAGCTGATCTTTTTCCACCCGTTCGCCCAGTGTGATCAGAAATTTAATACCCGCCCCTGGAGCATGAGGCGCACCCAGCAATTTGGCCAGCTTGGCTATAAACCGGTTATTGATAAAAGTCACCCTACCAGATCGTTCAGCAAACACGTCATAACGATAGGTGCCTACGACCGGCTCAAACAAGCCCCCCTGCGCCTGACAAATAGCCTGGAATTTACGCCAGGCCTGTCCGGATAAAAGCGTCTGTTCGGCGAGGGCATAACCTTGCCTCTGGGTGCTTGCGCCCCCCATTTCCAGTAATTCACCCGCGATATAAAGCGCTCGCTCACGCAAATCGGCCGGTGCTTGCGGTGAATTATTGAGCACGGCGATCACATCCAACGCTTCAAGCGCCGGACCTATGCCCACACCCACCGGCTGATCGCCATTGGTAATCAAACATCGCACAGCAAGGTGTAAACGTTGCCCCACGTCTTCAAGACGATTTTTCAATTCCAGAGCCGCCGCATAGTCACGCATCTTGGCTGTTGCGCCAAAAGGAATATCAATCACCAGATGTGACGAACCGGCCGCCAGTTTTTTGGAAATGACGGATGCAACAAGTTGCCCTTCACTATCAAGATTAAGCGCGCGCTCCACACGGATAAACAAATCATCGGCCGGGCTGAGATTAACCGAGCCACCCCATACCATGCAGCCACCTTCCAGCTCGACAACACGCTTCATGTCTTCCAATGAAAGTTCCACCGGGGTCAATACCGCCATGGTATCGGCGGTTCCCGCCGGCGAGGTAATCGCACGCGAGGACGTTTTGGGAATAATCAAACCGCAAGCCGCTACGATAGCAACCACCACCGGCGTGGTACGATTGCCCGGCAAGCCGCCAATACAGTGTTTATCCATCACCTGCGCATAGGGCCATTGCATTTTTTGGCCGGCATCGACCATGGCTTCGGTCAAATAGACGGTTTCATCCATCGTAAGATTGGAACTGGTACACGCAGCAATAAACGCAGCGATCTGAATATCGGTGTACTGACCCGCCACCACATCATCAACGATGGTTTTTAATGCCGATCGCGTGAATGGATTACCGTAGAGTTTTCCTCGCACATAACTCATGGAGTCAACGGCTTTGGTATGGGTAATCGACGCCAGTTCGCCGCCGTTTAATTTCAACATGCGCCAGGCGGCCTCAGAAACACCGGCACAGCCAAGGCGTACCCATTCACATTCCCCATCAAGGGCAACAGGTTTAACAACACACAAGGTGGCGACAATATTTGCCGATGCTGTCGCCAGTCGCACCCTCGTCTGAGAACGAAAACCCTCGGCGCGACAGACCGGACTGTCACTGCGAATATACACAACAGGCTCCTGTTGGGTATCAATGCCGGTGCGAAAAAGCGTCAGCTGAATCGACGCGTCAGGCGGGGCCGGGGAAGCAGTATCCATGATGCAGGGGGCGCTCTATAAATTCTTGTTTGTTTTATACGTTTTCTTGCTCTTTTTTAGCGGCTTTTGCTGCTAATTGCGCACGACGACGGCGAATACCGTGTGAAATACCCACGACAAAACTGAAGGCCAAACCAATCAATATAATTTGCCCCATGCTTAATGAACCGCTAACCATAACAAAACTCCAAAACCGCAATTACTCGGCTTTATCTTTCAGGCAAAACCCGACTGTGTCAAGGCGCACCCTGCCTCATGCAAGCACTGAAAAAAGTGCGGTGATGGGATTGTGGTCGGATGTTGTCACCTTATGTACAGCCGATTCCTTTTTTATCAAGCCTTTATAGAAAATATGATCAAGAGGGTATTTAAAAGCCATCGTGCGATGATCCTGCTCAAAATCCATTTCCATCATGCCAACGCTACGTGCTAACGCTTGCACTAACTGCATACGTTTTCCACGCCACACATTAAAGTCACCGGCCAGCAGAACCGGCCCTGAATGCGCGGCAATAATAGCGAACACCTCATCCAGCTGTTGCTGGAAATGTTTCAAGCCCCAGGTAAAGTTAATGGCGTGAATGTTGGCGACCAATAAGGTCCGGAGAGAATCCAGCAAGGCATACTCTGTTATCAACGCAGCCTTGGGGCTGCGTAATACAGGTTCGCGTTGCTGCAAACGCTGTGTTCGATAGGAATTTGCCGTTGCGGCAGTTAATACACCGCTGTGTTGATTAAATCGTGAATACCCTGCACTCGCCTGCCAAGCCAAACGTTGGCCCAAGCGATCATAAAATGCGTCATGCAACAAGGCTTCCTGAAACAACACCAAATCGGCTTGTGCGGCAATGCGATAAAAATCTTCGTGCCAGCCCTCGCGTTTACCTTTTAATACGTTCCAGCTAAACAAAAATAGTTCCGACGACTTTAAAGTATCCTGTACAGCATGACTTGCATTCATGTTCTAAAATCCACCGGCACTAAAAAATTAACATAAGCCAATTGTTTCTGGCTTTTGAGCGGTTCTTGATTACAATGTAAAACAAATAAGTAGAATACACCTTAACTATGGCCAATAAAAAAAATTTCACATACACCTTATCTGTGCTTTTTCAGTTCCGAATTGTAATAACTGTTTTCGGACTTTTTGTTATCAATACCAGCCAGGCAGATCCACTGAAGTTTAATGGTTTTCTTACAAACACCATCACACAAACCAATCATTCAACCCCCTACATTGAAACCAAAGAATACACCGACAATGTAAATTACCAGTCAGGCACCGTGCTGGGAATACAGATGTCCAAACGGCTTGACCCTAAAGTGAGTTTTCAGGCGCAATTCGTCGCCCGTGGTGCCCAGCCCTCAGACGAAACCCCATTTTCGCCTTCCTTTGATATGTTATTTATTGATTATAAGTTGCAACCCAATCTTAATATTAAGGCGGGGAAACTCATTCCCAATACCTACCTTATTTCCAAACACCTCGAAGTGGGTTCGAGTTATCTGTGGGCCCGACCGCCGGTCGAAGTGTATGAAACCTCTTATTCATTTCTAAGCCGGGTGAATGGTCTGGAGGTTTTGTATCAAAAAAATCTGGGAAATTTTAATCTGCGGGTACAACCCTATGTAGGAAGGATAAACGAAACTCTTACCAGCCGAACCACTGGCACACTCGCGACAATTAACAGTGACCGTCTGTTTGGCGGGGGACTGGATCTGGAAAATAATTGGCTGCGTCTGCACGGTTCTGTGATGTTGACTGATGTCACCATGATAGATGGCGATGGCTCACTGATGATTATGCGCAATGTAGCTCTCTATAGCCTGGGTCTGCAGGCCGAATTCGCTCACTGGATAGTCATGACTGAAGCGGTCAGCGTCAATATTGGTACCGCTGATTTTGATTTTTCTCTTTCAGCCCAGGCACCTATCAGCGCACTAGGACAGATCAACATCAAAATCCCACAGCAAACAGGATACTACACCACCCTTGCTTATCAGCTTGAACGTTTCACACCTTACATCACATTAGCGGCAACCTCCTCTTCGTATAACCAGGATCTAAACCCGGTGGTTAACGCCATTATTAATCAATTCCGGCAGGAACAGCATTCGGTCTCCATGGGCACTCGCCTTGATGTCACCCCGAGCCTGGCCTTAAAAGCCGAGTACCATCAGGCTGATCCCATCAGCGGAACTCGCGGTTTGTTCACTCAATTACCAGACAATACGAATGATTTGAAACTATGGACCCTGGCGTTTAACGTTCAGTTCTAGGTCTTTACCGATCCTCCGAAAGCCTGCTGATCAGTAAGCACTGGCGAGTCCCGTGCAGATCAGCGATAATGGCAGTCTTCCAATTCCCCGACTCGATACAGCATGCCACTTACTTTGCATTCCTCGCCAGGTTGTGGTTATGGCGTTTACCCAATCAAACGAGACCGCAATGAATACAATTAACGAAGTCATGCAGGCCATGGGGCAACAGGCCCGACAAACCTCCCGTGACATGGCCAAAGCCAGTACTTCGCTAAAAAATCAAGCCTTGGTCGCCACCGCAGATGCCTTACTGAGCAATCGTAGCTCAATTCTTATCGCTAACGAAAAAGATTTACTTGCTGGCAAACAAAAGGGACTGGATGCCGCCATGCTGGATCGTCTGGAACTGAGCCCCAGTCGTTTTCAAGCCATGCTGGACAGCCTCAAACAGGTAATCGACCTGCCCGACCCCATTGGTGAAGTCAATGGGCTGCACTATCGCCCAAGTGGAATACAAGTCGGACGCATGCGTGTGCCACTGGGCGTCATTGGCATCATCTATGAGTCACGCCCCAATGTCACCATTGAAGCCGCCAGTCTGTGCCTGAAATCAGGCAATGCCGCCATATTACGCGGCGGCTCTGAAGCCATTCATAGCAACCAGGCCATCGCTGCCTGTCTGCGAACCGGCCTGCACGCAGTGGGCCTGAACTCTGCGGCCATACAAATTGTGGAAACCACTGACCGCGCCGCCGTGCATGCACTGATCACCATGCCGCAATACGTTGACGTGATCGTGCCCCGTGGCGGCAAAGGTCTGATTGAACGTATCAGCAAAGACGCCCGCGTGCCGGTTATCAAACATCTGGATGGTATTTGCCATGTCTATATTGATGACAAGGCCGATCTTGATAAGGCATTCAATGTCACCCTCAATGCAAAAACCCAGCGCTATGGTACCTGTAATACCTTGGAAACCCTGCTGGTCGCAGAACACATCGCACCTCTCATTTTACCTCGTCTGGCCGAAGCTTTTTTTGCCAAACAGGTTGAGCTGCGGGGCTGTGAGAAAACATGTGCGATACTGCCCAACATCACTCACGCCACCGCCGCCGATTGGGACACCGAATATCTCGCGCCCATTCTTGCAATTCGTATTGTCTCAGGACTGGATCAAGCTATTAACCATATCAACACCCATGGCTCCGCACATACCGACAGCATCATCACCGAAGATTACAGTCGCAGCCGTCGTTTCTTGCACGAAGTTGATTCCAGCTCGGTGATGGTCAATGCCTCCACCCGCTTTGCCGATGGTTTTGAGTACGGATTAGGCGCTGAAATCGGCATTTCCACCGACAAAATTCATGCGCGCGGCCCCGTCGGCCTGGAAGGATTGACCTCACAAAAATTTATTGTGTTAGGTGATGGCCATATTCGACAGTAAATCAGGTTCCGTGCAAGCATCAGCTCTGTGCTCACCACTGGTTTTGTTTGGCGGCACCTTTGATCCTGTACACTTCGGCCACTTGCGTGCCGCACTGGAAATTCGCGAACGCTTGGCTGTCAGCGACGTCAGATTATTACCCTGCCACATCCCGGCTCACCGTGACCAACCGTCAAGCACAGCGGAACATCGCATCCAGATGATTCGTCTGGCCATTGCCTGCGACCAGGGCGAAACGGGATTAACGCTGGATACCCGTGAATGCGAACACCCACACACCTCCTACACCGTCAGCACACTCCAGTCTCTGCGTAAAGAATATGGCGACACGAAACCCATCATTCTAACGTTGGGCATGGATGCGTTTAACGCCTTGCCTCGCTGGCACCAATGGCAAGAATTACTGACGCTCGCGCACTTGCTGGTGGTGCAACGTCCAGATACCACGCTCAGTTGCGATAGCCAAATCCAGGCCCTACTGACACAATACCAATTGTTTACCAAAGATGACTTAACACGTACATCACATGGCGGCATATGGATTGAACCCATCACGCCTCTGGCTATTTCTGCGACGAACATCAGAAAACAGATCAGTCTTGGTCATTCAGCGCGTTATCTATTACCCGATGTGGTCTGGCAGTACATCAAACAGCAGGGGCTTTATGGTTATCAGGTACCCGGTTTATTAAAAAATGACTGATTTCTGGTTTTTAATTTTGTAATAACGTGGATTTTTTATGAATACAGCTTACGACACTAAAATGGCTCTCATTCTTGGCACGCTTGAAAATATCAAAGCCCTGGATATTACCGTCATCGATATACGCACCTACAACAGCATCGCAGATACCCTGGTCATAGCCAGCGGCACGTCAAGCCGGCACATTAAATCCATGGCCGACGTGCTGATCGAAAAAATCAAGGCTTCGGGCGAACTGCCTCTGGGAACAGAAGGGCAAGATGGATCAGACTGGGTTCTGGTTGATCTGGGCAACATCGTCGTCCATCTCATGTTGCCAGAAGCACGGGCGCGTTATGACCTTGAGCATCTCTGGAGCGCTTCGCCAGCAAAAAACAAAGGATGAAAATTCGTCTCATCTGTGTCGGCACTAAAATGCCTGACTGGGTTAGCACCGGTTACGAGGATTATCAAAAACGTCTCACAGGCTCCATTCAGCTGGAGTTGATCGAAATTCCTCTGAACAAACGCAGCAAGGGTGCTGACATTCAGCGTCTCATCCAGAAGGAGGGAGGGCAAATGCTGACCGCTATTCCCCCGCGTTACCGCACGATTTGCCTTGATGTCCAGGGCAAAAGCCTTGGCACCGAACAGCTTGCCGCCAAACTGGAGCGCTACGAGCAACAGGGAGACTCTATTGCTTTGCTAGTGGGAGGGCCCGAAGGCTTGTCTGCCGAATGCCTCGCCCGCGCCGAAGAGAAATGGTCGCTCTCCGCCCTGACCTTACCTCACCCCTTGGTGCGCATTGTACTCGCCGAACAGATCTACCGGAGCTGGTCACTGCTGACAGGCCATCCCTATCATCGCTAATCTGGAAATCAGTACGCTCATACGTTCCCAGATCAGGATTTCATTGCTCAGTCAGGCGCTTTTAAGGTATTTTGAACGATTGCAGACCCTGCAGGAAGTTCAATGCGAACACGTAAGGTTTTGCCGTCGGTGCATTTTCTTTCCAGATATTTTTTTGCATCCAGATGCCTTGATGTGTGTGGATCATTACGTTTTGCAGACCCAAGTTGATGGCCGAACACCTGAATATCAAAAATCTTCACGATGAATTAAGGGTTCATCGCCAACGCATTGTGAGTGCCTTTATAGGCATCTCTTTCTTGGCCATCCTGCTAATCGCCCGTTTGGTGTACCTTCAGGTCATACAGCACGAGCTGTATACTACACAGTCGGAAAAAAATCGTGTTCAGCTGGAAGCCGTCGCACCCACACGTGGCCTGATTTATGATCGTCAGGGTCAGCTGCTTGCTGATAATCAACCCAGCTATTCCGTGCTGTTAATACCCGAACGCATTAATGATATCGACGAAACACTCAAACACCTTGCCTCATTAATCCCCATTTCTGACGACCAAATTGAAAGTTTCAAGAAACGGGCTAAATACCACCGCCATCCCTTTGAAGGCATCCCACTTAGATTCAACCTCAACGAGCAGGAAATTTCTACTATAGCCGTAAACCAGCATCAATTACCCGGCGTTGAAGTTGCAGCCGATCTTATTCGACACTATCCATACGATGCGCTTTTTGCCCACGTGATCGGTTACGTAGCGCGCATCAATGAAAAAGAAAACGCCAAACTGGATCCTGAAAATTACGGTGCCACGCATCATATGGGTAAAGGGGGCATAGAGCTTTTCTATGAAAACGAATTACATGGTGTGGTTGGGTATCAAAAAGTTGAGAAAAATGCACACGGTCGTATCGTCAAATTACTGGAAAGACAAGACCCTATTCCAGGCAAAAATCTGTATCTTACGCTGGACCTTAAACTGCAAAAAATAGCCACAGAGGCGATGAACAATCAGCGTGGCGCCGTTGTAGCCATCGACACACACAATGGTGACGTGTTGGCCTTTGTCAGCACACCCTCCTACGACCCAAATCTTTTTGTCACGGGAATCAGCCAACAAAACTATGCGGCACTTAGAAACTCCTTTGATCGTCCACTGTTCAACCGTGTCCTGCAAGGCCAGTACCCTCCAGCCTCGACCGTCAAACCCTTTATGGGGCTTGCCGCTCTTGAAAACAACGTGACAAATTGGAACTATCGCATCAGTGACCCTGGCTGGTACCAGCTGAAAAATGACTCACGTTTTTACCGTGACTGGAAAAAATGGGGGCATGGTAGCGTGAATCTGGAACAAGCCATTGCCCAATCATGCGACACGTATTTTTATGACATGTCTTATAAACTGGGCGTTGATCGTATCCATCACTTCCTGCAGCAATTTGGCTTCGGTGAGCGCGTAGGTATCGATTTGCAGGGAGAGTCTGCAGGCCTTTTACCCTCCAGCGCATGGAAACGTGCCACACGCGGTGCCTCGTGGTACCCAGGTGAAACCCTGAATATCGGCATTGGTCAGGGCTATATGCTGGCCACACCCCTGCAACTGGCCAATGCCGTGACTGTTTTGGCTAATAAAGGTATAAAAAAGCAGATCAGACTCCTGCGTGAAGACCCGTCTTTTCCGCGCAAGGCCCCAACAAAAATTACGCTGCGTCAGGAAAATGACTGGGACAGCATGACCACAGCCATGGTCAACGTTAATCACGCGCCCTATGGCACTGCCCGTGCCAGCGCCGCCGGAGCGCCCTATAAAATAGCCGGAAAAACCGGCACCGCACAGGTACTAGGCATTGGTCAGAAAGAAGTCTATAACGCTGCAAAAATTGCCCAATACCATCGGGATCATGCCTTGTTTGTTGCTTTTGCTCCGGCTGAAGCCCCACAGATCGCCGTCGCGGTGATCGTCGAAAATGGTAACAGCGGCAGTGGAACGGCGGCGCCCATCGCCCGAAAAATATTTGACGCCTACCTGATTCCGCCCGTCGAAGACCGTGGCGAAACCCAAAACTCCCCCGTCCCGAATATGAGCGACGCCACTCCATGAATCCCTACGACTCTTTTCAAAATGTGCCTCTGCATTCTGCACCACGACGTTCTTTTTCTTTTATCAAGATGGCGCATATTGATGGGCCCTTGCTTTTCATTCTGCTGGCTATCAGTGCCTTTGGTTTAATCATTTTATACAGCGCCAGCAGTGCTGATTTCGCAGTCATACGACGTCAAAGCACCTTTCTGGCTATGGGTTTTGGCGCCATGCTTCTTATAGCACAGGTGCCTCCCCTGGTATTAAAACGCTACGCCTTTTTTCTTTATGTGCTGGGTTTAATTCTCCTGATCGCCGTACTGTGGAAGGGCATTCATGCCAAAGGCGCTCAGCGTTGGCTCGATTTGCCCGGTTTGCCGCGTTTTCAGCCCGCAGAAATTATGAAACTTGCGGTACCTATGATGGCCGCATTGTTCTTTTCCAGAAGAATCATACCTGCCAAAGCCTCTTCATTAATTGGTGCCATGATAATCTTAATCATCCCGGTATTATTGATAGCCAAACAACCTGACCTGGGTACAGCTTTGCTTATTTTGAGTTCAGGCTTGTTCGTGGTATTTCTGGCAGGAATCAGCTGGCGATTGATTTTCTACGGTTTCGGTGCAGGCATTGCCGGTGCGCCCATCATGTGGTTATTCATGCATGACTACCAACGGCAACGGGTCTTAACGTTTTTATCACCCGAACGTGATCCTTTAGGTACAGGCTGGAATACGATCCAGTCTAAAACGGCCATAGGTTCTGGTGGTATAAGTGGTAAAGGCTGGCTCCATGGCACCCAATCTCATCTCGACTTTTTACCAGAAAGTTCAACTGATTTTATTGTGGCGGTTTTGGGCGAAGAGCTTGGTCTCATTGGCATGTTGATCTTATTGACCTTGTATTTTTTGCTTATCCTGCGAGGCTTGTTTATCAGTCTCGAAGCGCAGGACACCTTCAGCAGACTGCTTGCGGGCAGTATCACCTTAACCTTTTTTATTTACGTTTTTGTCAACATAGGCATGGTCAGTGGCTTGCTGCCTATCGTTGGCGTTCCGTTGCCACTGGTCAGCGTAGGCGGCACATCCATTGTGACTTTGATGACAGGTTTTGGTATCTTAATGTCCATCCAAACCCATCGCAGATGGTTATCAAATTGATTCGACTAATAAAGAACTATAAGATGAAGCCCACTTCGCCCGCCTTTCAAACACTCACTGACTATCAGCTGCGGAAAAACATGCCAACATATACATTATTCCAGGTTTCATCCCTTAAACGAGTCCTCGCTTTTCTGGCCCTGATTCTTTTAACTGCGAACACCGTCTCGGCAGCCGATTATTTAAATCGCCGGGAATTTATTCAACTGGTCAACGAACTCGAACGCGAGGAACAGTTTGATCGGCAATCGCTGGTTTATCTGTTCTCGGACGTTAAACGCCAGAACAGCATCATTACCGCAATGAACCGTCCTGCTGAAGCCAAACCGTGGCGGGATTACCGGCCTATTTTTATCACATCCACGCGTATCGATCAGGGTCTTGTTTTCTGGAAAGAAAATGAGGCTTTGTTAAAACAGGTTGAACTCTCTTACGGCGTACCCGCAGAAATCATCATAGCCATTATTGGTGTCGAAACGCAGTATGGACGCAATAAAGGGAGCTACCGGGTTATTGATGCGCTGGCAACTCTCGGCTTCGACTATCCCAAACGCAGTACGTTCTTCAGGAATGAGCTCAAACAGTTCTTGATTCTGAGTCGGGAAGCCGGTCTTGATCCCGCCAAAGCCACCGGTTCCTATGCGGGCGCGATGGGTTTTCCCCAGTTTATCCCCTCCAGTTATCGCAACTTCGCCGTAGACTATAATAAAGATGGGCGTACTGATCTGATCAATAGCAAAGCTGACAGCATTGCCAGTGTGGCTAATTATTTTGTCAAACATGGCTGGCAACATAATGGCCCTGTTGCCACACCGGCCAGACACACCAGCCCGACGGCTGACATGTTTAACACCTACCCGCTTGAACTCAAACTCAGTGTGGCGGATCTGGCGGCAAAGGGATTTGCAAGTAATGTACGTGTTGATCCAAATCAGAAAGCAATACCCCTGACCTTTGAGGGGGCACAAGGAAGAGAATACTGGTTGGGATTGAATAATTTTTATGTTATCACTCGCTACAATCACAGCCCCCTGTATGCCATGGCCGTTTTTCAACTGAGTGAAGAGATAAAAAAAGCCAAACAGAAGCAGCGCACTTAATCAGCATTAGCCGTTAAATTGTGACAACAAGAGAAAAAATCGTGAAAATAATCTATCCGTTCTCTAAGACAATTTACGTCATTCTCTTCGTTGCTTTTGTTTTTACCGGGCTTAATGGCTGCACCTCGTCACCCGGTCCAAAGGTTACTTACAAAACACCTGAAGCCACATCAGCGCTTACCCCTGCTAAAAGCACCTCCCGTTATACTCAAGAACAGGATGGTGCGCCCAGTGATTTTTTCGATGTGTCAAAAGTCAAACCCGTTACCCCCAAAAAGGAGCCCCTGAGCCGTTACGGCAATCAGAATCCCTACGTTGTTTGGGGCAAGAAATACCATCTTCTTCCCAGCGCCAAAAATTATCGTGCTGTGGGCGTCGCTTCCTGGTATGGCACTAAATTCCAGGGACACAGAACATCAAGCGGCGAACCCTATGACATGTTTAAATTAACCGCTGCTCACAAATCACTGCCCTTGCCCAGTTATCTTCGGGTGACCAATCTTCAAAATGGGCGACAAATTATTGTACGTGTAAATGATCGCGGTCCCTTTCACGATGATCGACTGATTGATCTTTCCTACGCCGCAGCCCATATGCTGGGCATTACCCAAAAAGGAACCGGGTCGGTGAAAGTTGAGGCGATTACCCCCGGCGTCAGTGCCCAGCCTGTGATTGCCTCACAACCGAAGCATCGCCCGGCATCACCTGCTGTATCGGCAAATGCGCAAAAACTCTACGTTCAGGTGGGCGCTTATCGTCAACAACAGATTGCCCAGGCTGTACAGGAAAAAGTATTACCCATGACTCAACATCCTATTACCATCCGCAAAACAAACGTTGATAACGGTGTTGTCCATCGTGTTTTGATTGGGCCTTTGCCGAATCGCAATTACAGCAATGCGCTGGCACTTTCGATACGGGAACAGAAAATCGGCGACGCGATTGTCAGGCAGCTATAGCGCCGGTTTTGCTTTATTAACGTCTATCAGTGCAAACAAAATCAACACGCTACGTGTTGTAGACCGTCGCTAAAATCTTGTCGGCGCCCTGAGCTAATAGCCTGTCCGCCAGATCAAGACCCAACTGTTCCGGATTCGTGGCCGGACCTCTGAGCTCATCAAGAATAACCAGACGGCCATTGGGCTGACCGACCAAACCCCTGAGATAAATCTGCGTCCCTTCCAGCACAGCAAAGGCGCCTATGGGCACTTGGCACCCACCCTCAAGATGACGATTAAACGCCCGTTCGGCGCGTACAGTAAGCGCCGTTTGTGCATGATTCAGTGGCGCTAACAGTGCTTTGACGGTGTCATCCTCACTGCGACATTCAATGCCCACCGCGCCCTGACCACAGGCTGGCAGGCATTGCGTTTCATCCAGAAAAGCACGAATACGGTTTTGCAGCTGCAAACGGATTAAACCCGCCGCCGCCAGCACAATCGCATCAAACTGACCCTCGTCAAGTTTTTCCAGCCGTGTATTAACATTGCCACGCAGGCTTTTGATGTTTAAGTCAGGTCGCAGCGCACTGAGTTGACATTGCCGGCGCAAACTCGACGTACCTACTACTGCGCCCAGCGGCAGATCCTCAAAACAGGCATACGTGTTAGATACCAGCGCATCGCGGTGATCTTCGCGCTCACAAATGGCGTTTAACTCCAGGCCTTCAGGCAAGGCCATGGGCACGTCCTTCATGGAATGCACCGCAATATCGGCCTCACCACGCAACAAGGCTTGTTCCAGTTCTTTAACAAACAGGCCTTTGCCACCCACTTTGGCTAGAGGAACATCCAGAATCTTGTCACCGAGCGTCACCATTTCGAGCAGATCAACCTTCAGTCCAGGATGAAACGCTTGCAGACGTGTTTTTACAAACTCCGCTTGCCACAGTGCCAGCGCACTGCGTCGTGTGGCGATTTTTATCATTGTCCACCTCGTGTTTGCAGCAAGGCTTGGCCACGTTTGACCGCTGCCAGCACTTGCTGGGGCGCGGTACCGCCCAAGTGATTGCGCGCATTGAGCGAACCTTCCAGCGTCAGCACCGCAAAAACATCGTCGCTTATATGCTGTGGTGAAAATGACTGTAACTCACGCAGTGTCAGCTCAGACAGATCGCGTCGCTCGTTCAGAGCAAAACTCACCGCCCGCCCGACCACTTCATGCGCGTCCCTGAAAGGCAGGCCGCGTTTAACCAGATAGTCTGCCAGATCGGTGGCGGTCGAAAATCCGCGCAAAGCGGCTTCGCGCATCACCTCGGTTTTGACTTGAATCGCCGGCATCATATCGGCGTAAGCGCGCAAACAGTTAAACACCGTATCAACGGTATCAAACAGCGGCTCTTTGTCTTCCTGATTATCTTTGTTATAGGCCAAGGGTTGCGCTTTCATCAGCGTTAACAAGGCAATGAGATGGCCATTAACCCGACCGGTTTTACCGCGCACCAGCTCCGGCACATCCGGATTCTTTTTTTGCGGCATGATGGACGAACCGGTGCAAAAACGATCGGGCAGATCAATAAAATTAAACTGCGCCGACGACCAGAGCACCAGTTCTTCGGAAAAACGAGACAGGTGCGTCATCAAAATACTTGCTGCCGCCGTAAACTCAATCGCAAAGTCGCGGTCACTGACGGCATCAAGCGAGTTTTCACACACGGCTTCAAAACCAAGCAAGTGCGCACTGTATTGCCTATCAATGGGGTAAGTAGTGCCTGCCAGTGCCGCTGCACCCAAAGGCGAGCGATTGATACGGTGGCGACAATCGACCAAACGTTCATAGTCACGGGAGAGCATTTCAAACCAGGCCAGCATATGGTGGCCAAAGCTTACTGGTTGCGCGGTTTGCAAATGAGTAAAACCGGGCATCACCGTCGCCGCTTCTCTGTGCGCCAGCATCAACAGCCCCTGCTGTAGACGGTCAATTTCACCCAAAATACGATCGGTCTGCTCGCGAAGATACAGGCGGATATCAGTCGCCACCTGATCATTACGGGAACGGCCGGTGTGTAATTTTTTGCCGACCGAACCAATCATATCGGTCAGACGCGCTTCGATGTTCATGTGCACATCTTCACGCTTGATTAACCAGACAAACTGCCCGCTGGTGATTTCTGCTTCAATAGCAATGAGTCCGGCAATAATCTGATCGCGCTCGTTTTCGGTCAACACGCCCACCTTGGCCAGCATACGGCAATGGGCTATCGAACCCTGGATATCCTGTCGATAAAGACGCTGATCAAAGGTCACCGATGCAGTAAATTCTTCAACAAAGGCATCCGTCGCCTCACTGAAGCGACCGCCCCACAATCTGTCCTGACCCGACTCTTTTTGCTCTGACATACGACCGTTCTCTAAAAAATAAGACTGACTTTAAACGTGCCCGCAGTATACCAGCAAATGTCTGGCACCTATATCCGCAAGGGCAGGCTGCGCTGACTCTTTTGTGCGCGCCATTTTGTGTGCAACAACAACGTGGCACCATCAAATCACGTCTGGGGGCTGAACAGACAAACGTATAATTTTCATTATCTTGCGACAATTTGCCACACCAAGACCCCTCGATAACGGCGCGTATTCTTATTACAGTAATGCCTGGTGATAACACGCCCTTGTGCATGCAGACGCCTCCCCCGAAGTCTGGTTTGCCCAATCTGCAGGGTGTGTTACCACCAACATTTCTCCAGTCCTAAGAACAAACACATATCAAAATAAAAATCAGAAAAACAAAAAAGGTGCTCTATGTTGTACATCTATCGTAATGCTCTGACCCTCCCCCTGTTAACGCTTCCCTTAGCCCTGCATGCCCAGACGCCTGAATACGCAAGTGAGCCGGTGGATGACAATCCGGTGATCGTCATTTCAGGCTCCAGAGAAAGCACAACGCTGCGACAAACACCGGCGCCGATCAACAAAATCAGTCATGAAACACTGGAGGAAAAAAAGCCCACCTTTGTTGGGCAGGTGCTCAACCAGGCGCCCGGGGTTTATGTCACTGATCTGGGCAATGAACAACACAATATGAGCATTCGCCAGCCCTTGTCTTACGGCGCCATGTATTTATATATGGAAGACGGCATTCCCATTCGCCCGGCTGGTTTGTTTAATCACAATGCCTTGTACGAAATCAACCTGGAGGGCGTTGGCAGCATTGAAGTTTTGAAAGGTCCGGCTTCGTCTTTGTATGGCAGCAATGCGGTCGGTGGCGCGGTGAATTTTTTTACCCGCGAACCCAGCATCAAACCCGTCGCCTCCCTGGGTCTGCAATTAAATGATCAAGGCTATCAACGCACGACCTTTGAAGCCTCTGGTTCACGGGGTGAGCAATCCCTTTTGATTGCCGGTTATCAATCGGCGCGCGAAGGCGGCTGGCAAGAGCATAACGATGCCGACAAGGACAGCATCACCCTGCGGCACGACTGGACGATCAATGAGGTCACCGCACTGAAAACCATTGCCAGTTATAACCACTTGTGGACCGACATGCCCGGCACCCTGAACGAAAGTGATTACCGCAACAGCCCCGGAAAAAGCTATAACACCTTCACCTGGCGCAAAGTGGAAGCAAGCCGCCTTTCGACCACGCTGGAAAGCAACTGGAATAACGACGGCCTGTCAACGGTGACCTTCTATGCGCGTGACAACAACACCGATCAACTGCCCAGTTATTTGATCTTTAGTACCGGCGCCACCACTGCGTCAGGCCGCACAACTTTCCAGGACTTCACTTCTTATGGACTGGAATTGCGCCATCGTCAGGATTTTTATGCACAAGGCATTCGCTGGATCAACGGCTTGAGCCTGGAGCGCACACCCATGGCAGCGACAGAACGCAATCTGACGATCACACGCGACCCCGTCAGTCTGAAATACCTCAGCTATGAAGCCGCGGCCCTGCGCCGTGATTATAAAGTTGATATCAGCAGCCAGCCTTTTTATACCCAAGTGGAGTACACGCCGCTTAAACCGCTACGACTCGTGTTTGGCGCCCGCTACGATAACATTGAATATGACTACTCAAACCAGTTATCACCCTCTGCCACCACCGGTGCGCCGTCGCAAACCCGTCGTTATCGCCATATCAGCCCCAAAGCCGGTGCGGTCTGGGATTATTCCCGCAATACCAACGTTTACACCAACATCAGTCAGGGCTTTACACCGCCCGAAGTCAGCGCCCAGTACGGTGGTTCGCTCACCGCACCCGACTTGAAAGAGTCTGTTTTTACCAATTTTGATATCGGCACCCGCTGGTTCAGTAGCGACCGGACCATGGCCACGGATATCAGCCTGTATCGATTGGAAGGAAAAGATGAAGTGATCAGCTTTTCCACCCAGACGGGCCGATCCGAACCACGAAATGCCGGAGAAACCCGTCACCAAGGCGTGGAGTTCGGCTGGCGTTATACGCCCGACAGCCTCTGGGATGCCACCCTCAATGGCACGCTGGCCCGGCACAGCTATGAAGACTATCAGACCAGCAGCACGCTGAATTTCAGCGGCAATGAAATCCCCGCCGCACCGCACTGGCTCAGTAATGCTGAAATCGGCTACAAAGCCCTGACAAACCTACGACTGAGTGCCGAAATGCAAGGCTTGGGTTCGTATTACATGGACAATAGCAACAGCGTTAAATACGCAGGCCACGCCCTGCTTAATCTGCGTGCCCGTTATAGCCTGCGCACTATGGATCTGTGGGTGGCCCTGCTTAACGCCAGCAACAAACACTATGCTGAAATTGCCGCCAGCACCTACAACGGCAGCACCCCCTATAACCCCGACAGCCAAAACACCTATACTCCCGGCGCGCCCCGTACCGCACTCATCGGCATCAACTACCATTTTGGAGAAAAATAATGCGCACACACGTGTGGAAGTTACACCAATGGCTGGGCAGCGTGACCTGTTTCGCCCTGCTTATGTGGGGGCTCTCAGGTGCCCTGCATCCGCTGATGAGCTGGCTGCAACCGGTGCCAGCCAAATTCAGCGCGCCGACGCAATCCTTTGATTTATCAGCCGCTCAGTCGCTAAAACTCGTGTTGGAAAAACACGGCATCGACGAATTCACCCAAGTCGGCGTTGTGCAACTAGGCGAACAGCACTGTTACCGCATACAAACGACCGAACAACCGGACGCTCGTTATTTTTCGGTGAATACCGGTGACGAAATAAGTGATGCCGACCAACGTTACGCCGAACAGCTGGCCCGGCATTTTACCGGCCTGCCCAATGAAACGGTCACCCACCGCACGCTGGTGACGGCTTTTAACGATGACTATCCCTTTATTCATCGTATTCTGCCCGTCTGGCGCATTGAATTCGGCCAACACGCAGGGCTCAGTGCCTATATCGATACCGGGCAGTCACGGCTGGCCACCTTATCCAATTCCTTGCGTGATGGCTTTACCCGCTGGTTTCGTTTCGCCCATAACTGGAATTTTCTCGATGACAGCCCTTGGTTACAACTGCTGCTGATGCTGTTTTTACTTGGCTGTGTCATTTTTTCGGCGCTCAGTGGTATCTATTTTTATATCGTGCTTCGACCCACCGTTACCCAGCGTCTAAGAGGCCAAGCTCTGCAACGCAGCCATCGTTTACTGGGAATCTTGTTCGCATTTGCGGCATTGATGTCGGCATCCAGCGGAATCTATCACCTCATACATGGTTTTGATCCAGCGCAATTCAGTCTGGAAAACACCGACGAAGCCAATGTATCGGCCCAGTACCGCGCACTGTATTCATTCCAGCGGGAAGAAATCACCGCGTCGGCCTGGCAGCAAATAACGCAAGAACCCCTGGCGCGTCTGGCCGTAGCCCGCCTCAATGACCAGTTGGTTTGGTTGCGTAGTCGTGCTGGCAGCAGCGAAGCCAAAGCGCAAGTGGCCATGCTGGCGCAGGAACAAAATCATCCGCCCGAGCACCATCCAGACGCAAACGCACAGGCCCAAGAACTGGCACAAGAAGCAACGCAAGTGATAATGGCTAAAGGTGACATACTGACTCAAGGCGAGCCTGAGCTTGCACAAACGCTGGCGACCTTTTTTGCCCAACGGCCACGCACCGACATTGTCAGCACTGACTTGATCACGACCTTCACCCCCGAATACGGTTTTATCAATAAACGCTTACCGGTGTATCGCATTGAATTTTCGGGCCCGGAAAAATTACGTCTGTATATTGAAACCTCAACCAGCGTGCTGGCTGCCCGTGTTGTCCAGTCCGATGTGTACGAGGGCCTGAGTTTTGCCTGGTTGCACAAATGGCGTTTTGGTTTTCTGGACAAAACCGTTCAGGATGCCCTGCTGGTTTTGGTCGGCCTGGGCAATGTCGTGGTCGCCTGTCTTGGTTTGACTTTATTCCTGCGCAAGAGAAGCACACACTGACACCACAGACCGGGTAAAATAAGGGGGCAGGTTTTGCCGCGTTGAGCGAGCAGCTGAAAAGCATCGTGAGTGCGGCACTGGAGACCAAAGCCTTTGTCCCAGGCAAAGCCACAACGTACAAAGTCACTCCTTTAAAAAAGGGGGGCTAGGGGGATTTATGCAGCCTTACAAAAA